>DASVGF010000203.1:0-6001 GCA_036379675.1 Gemmatimonadales bacterium
GGGGTATGTGGACGTTGGCCGGGGACACGTCGAGCTGGGAGAACAGGTTCTCCCACATGAACCGGTGATAGGAATGGAGACTGCCCCGATCCATCGGGTAGTACTCGTCGAGGTTGAAGGTGACTACGTCGGCAAAGCTCAACCCCTCTTCCCGGTGGAGGCGGATCAGCTCGCGATAAACTCCCACCGGCGTCGAGCCGGTTGCGAGCCCGAGCACCGCTCCCTTGCCGGCGGCGCGCCGTTCGCGGATCACCTGGGCAATACGGCGAGCCACCAGGCAGCCGATCTGGTCGTGGTCGTCCACGATGACCGTGCGGATGCGCTCGAGGCCGGCTGCCGGGGAGGTGGATGGTGGTTTCATCGCTGAATGGAGTATCGGAAGCCGGGTTCGGACCCTACACAATCCGGACGTCGCGTTCCCCCCAGGGGAGGTAGGCCATGGAGCCCCGCCTCAGCTTTGTCACTCTTGGAGTTACCGATCTGGAGCGCGCCGCCCATTTCTACGAGAAGGGCCTGGGGCTGGCACGACTCAAGTCTCCGCCCACAGTCGCGTTCTTCGAGCTCGGCAAGACCTGGCTGGCCCTGTATCCCCGGCATCTCCTCGCGGCCGACGCCGGGGTTCCCGCCACTGGCTCGGGGTTTTCCGGATTCGCCCTGGCGCACAATGTCCGGTCCCCGGACGAGGCCGACCGCCTGCTGGAGGAGGCCGCGGCAGCCGGGGGACGGATTGTGAAGGCTGCGAAACCCACCGACTGGGGGGGCTACGCCGGGTACTTCGCCGATCCGGACGGATTCCTGTGGGAGGTGGCCTGGAATCCCAGGTTCCCCCACGTGTGAGGCGTCCGACCGGAGAGCCGTTCCCGAACCGGCGTAAGGAACGTAGAATGGAGCGGGCCCTACGAGGAGTGAGCGAGAGTGGACACTCAGCCAGCACTGCGCACCGCCGAGGACGCCAGCCCGCGCGAGCTGTGGCGGGCGAGCTGGAAGCTGCTCGTAACGCTGGCCGCCCTCGGACTGCTCGTCGTCCCCCTCATTCGGGAACTTCCGCTGGGTCAGAGCACCCGGACCGGCCTCCTGGCCTGGCTTCTGGTCGGTCTGGCATTCTACTGGCTCTATGCCGGGATGGGCTACAGGCCGCTGCTCCTGCTCCAGCTCCTGCTCTTCTCCACCGCCGCGGCGCTTCTCAGCACCAAGCTGCTCTTGGTGGCCGTGGACGTCCGCAGCATGGCAGTGCTCCGCTACGTGGCCAGGGGTCTGATTGTGGTGGGCGCCGGCTGCGCCGTGGCGAACCTGGGCGCCATGCTGCTGTTGCTGTGGAGACGATCCCGAAAGGATGAGATCGCCACCGGCGGGCCTTGAATGACGCTGCGCTGGCTTCTCGCCTCCTTTCACCTCCTTGCGCTGGGCATCGGCCTTGGCGCCGTCATTGCGCGCGGCCTGGCACTTCGGTCCCCGCTCGATCGACAGGGGCTGCGCCGGGTATTCCTCGCCGATGCGGTCTGGGGTGTGGCCGCCTTTCTGTGGATGGCCACCGGTCTGTGGCGCCTGCTCGGCGGAGTGGAGAAGAGCACCGCCTACTACCTCGGTAACCACGTCTTTCTGACGAAGATGGCGCTCTTCCTCCTCGTCTTTGGATTGGAGATGCGGCCGATGACCACCCTGATCGGGTGGCGGGGCCGCGTTGCCCGCGGCGAGATCCCGGACGCGACCCTGGCGCCCGCCCTCGCCCGCGTCAGCTTCTGGCAGGCCGGCCTGGTGACCCTGATGGTTTTCCTGGCAACCGCGATGGCTCGGGGATCCGGCGCATGATCACCAATCGTCTCGGTGGGGTGGCCGGGGTGATCAGAACGGCACGACTACCGTCCGAAAGTCCACCACCTCGTAGCCGTTCTCCGAGGCCACCAGGCCCCAGAAGTACACCCGGGCCTCCTGCGCTCCCGGGAAGTAGCCCGAGATCTCTTCCGCCGGCACCCGCACCGTGCCTCTCGGCGGAATCTGAGGGCAGCGAGGGGCATCGGTGCAGCGGCCCCAGATGAACAAACCCTCCTCTGCCCACCGGCGCTCGAAGGCCGCGTAGTACAGCGGACTGTCTGTCGGGTTGGAGAGTGTCAAACCCACTGCAGCCGCCTCCGGCATCGGGTCGGGGAGCTCGGCGGCCGGGCCGGCCGGGCTGGAGCATGCGAGGCAGGCAAGCGGCAACAACAGTGCTCTGATTCGCATCGGGTCCTCCTTGGGGCGAGTCGTTCGCAGAGCTCCTGCTCATATGAGACGCCGGCCGGAGATAATGAGTCACACCTCGGCAGGCGCCACAGCGATGTTTCATTTGCCACACGCCTGGAGATTCCGATGCCCGCGTATGTGGTGCTCGAGGTCGAGGTCCACGACCCGCAAGTGTATGATCGGTACAAGGAGCTCGCGCCCCCGGCCATCGCCGCCTACGGTGGGAGGTATCTCGTGCGCGGGGGACGGACCGAAACACTGGAGGGGTCGTGGCAGCCGGCCCGGCTCGTCGTGCTGGAGTTTCCCACGGTAGAGAACGCGCGGGCCTGGTGGAACTCCCGGGAGTACGAGGCCGCCAGGAAGCTTCGTCAGAGCTGTGCGCACACCGAAATGGTGCTCGTCCAGGGCGTCTAGCCCTTGCCCACCCGCCGGGAACGCGATTCTCTTTACGCCACACTTACTCTCCGGTGCGGGAGGTGCGATGGCGGAGCCCAGCTTTGCGGACCAGGTGGTTACCCTCAATGCAACGCTGAACGCGATCGAGGAACGCCTGGCGCAGGGGCAAGCGCCGGTCGAGGGGCTGGAGGACTTCAAGAGTGCGCTGGACGATGTGCGCCTGAGGCTGTGGGGTCTGCTGAGTGCGGCCGGGGGCGACGACTACAAGGGTTTCCAGGAACGATTCCGCATCCGGCGAGCCACGGAAATGACGCGCGGGCTGGGCGGAGACCTGCGAGCGGGCGCCATTAGTGCCCGGCACCGCGAGCTGGCTGGCCTGAAGGAGGCTGCCTCCGAGCTGTCGCAGAGCATCGAGCAGCTGCAGCGGCACGCGTTCTGATGCGCACCGGGCCGATTTTTCGGGAGGCGTGATGTCGAAACGAGAGGATCAGCGGTTGGCCGCGTTGGCCAAGAAGAATGCCGAGAAGGTGGTGCCGCCCAAGCGTGACCGCGCGGCCCAGTTCGATCCGACGCTGCGGAAGAAGCCGGCCGAGGATGAAGTCGAGACGGAGCGTCTGTTCAAGGACATGAAACGCCGGGAGTTCTGAGCGGCGTATGGCCGACTCCCGGTCCCGGCGGCCGGTCGCTGCGATTCTCGTCTCCCTCCTCCTGTTCGGCGGGGCCCTCCTCCTCATCGGAATAGCCGTTCGACAGTTCGCTCCCCTGGCTGATGCGCTCCTGCCGGGCGGGGAGAGTCCCCGCATCAGCCATGGCGTCGTCGTCGAGCAGGTGCGCTCGGTGGCTCAGCTGGTCACCAGCGAGACCACCATGCGGGATGTGGTGGTCTACCAGAACAGCCGGCTGGGCTCGATCAAGCGATCGCTGGTAGTGGTGAGCGGCCGGATCTCGGCCGGAATCGATCTGGACGCGGGAACTCAGGTGGACATCGACAATGCCGCGCGCCGCATCCAGGTGATTCTGCCCCGGGCCCGGATTATGGGCGTGGAGGTCACCCAGCTCCGGACCTACGACGAGCGCAGTGGCCTGTGGAATCCGTTCCGCCCCGCCGACCGCGACACCATCTACCATCTGGCCCGGGAGCAGCTCCGGAACGCCGCCCTCGACCTCGGGGTGGCGGCCCACGCGGAGGAGAGCGCCCGGCGGCTGCTGCCCGCCCTGGTCCACGCAGACGGTTATACTCTGGACGTCACGTTCGGGCGGCCGCCGGCCCCCGTGGAGAATGATCGATGACCGCCGTGCGACAGATCAGCATCGAGTATCGGGGAAAGCAGCTCACTGCTTCGCTGGGGCGGGGGCAGAGCGCCACCGGTGAGGCCCTGGCCACCAGCGAGCCGGCCCTGTGGTACGTGACGATCGGGGGCACGGCACTCACCACGCTTCCTGCTTCACCCGGCGACAGCGAAGAGACCGTGCGCGGCCGGATCCTCCAGTGGCTCCGGGAGAATCCCGATATGCTGGACCGCGACCAGATCGTCCTCGGAGGCGGGTGACCCCGGTTAGATTTCGTGGGCGCGAGTGGTCTCCGCGCCCGGTGGCCATGACATGCGCGTAACCGCCGGAACCCGCGCGTCCGTCAATTGCAGGTGAGCCTTTGAGCAACCATAAAGTCGAGCAGCGGCGCCTCAACCATCGAGGCCGGGAATTTAACTTCGTCTCGTACGAGGCCCAGGTAGCCAACGAGCGGCGCGGAGTGGAAGCTGCCCCGCCCATGTGGTACCTGATGAACGAGGGCAAGCGGCGGCCGGTGCTGCCCCATGTGCCTGGCCAGGAGCTGGTGGACCTGGATGGTGCGCTGCTGCGCTGGGTGGACGAGCAGATCTTCAGGAAGTGAGCCCCACGATCCGCTGAGCCGGATGCCCTATGCTCCCACAGTTCGACCCACTCGATCCGGATTCCCCCGTGTTCTGGTTTCGGCTGGGGACGGCCATCTTTTGCGGCGGCATCATCGGGCTCGAGCGCCAGCTGCGCGGCAAAGCGGCCGGCATCCGCACCAGCATCCTGATCTGCCTCGGGACCGAGCTGTTCGTCACGCTGGGCGCGTCGTTCGGCGGTGAACGGGTGGATCCCACCCGGGTGCTGGGCCAGGTGGTGACGGGAATCGGCTTTCTAGGCGGTGGGGTCATTCTGGCACGCGAAGGACTCGTCGTCGGTGTAACCTCGGCCGCCGTCATCTGGGTGCTTGCCGCTCTCGGCTCGCTCATCGGCATGGGACACCTGGCCGCCGCGGTAATCCTCACGCTGGTGACAGTGGGGCTCCTTCTTGGCGTCGAGCTCCTGGAATCGGTCTTCCGGCGCCTCCGCCAGGTTGCCCGCGACGGCGAGCTGGAGAAGATCGAGCTGGAAGATTGACTACCCGGCGACCCGCCTCCTGGGCAGGCGGCGGCAGGGGGCACTGACCGATCCATGGTGCTGCCCGCCATCGCCACGCTGCTGGACCGCGACCTCCGCACCCTGAGGCGCGAGGTCGAGGCCTATCCTGACGACGGCTCCCTCTGGCGCAGCGTGCCCGGCATTGCCAACGTCGGCGGTACGCTCGTGCTGCATCTCACCGGCAACCTCCAGCACTACCTCGGCGCCAGACTGGGCGCGACCTCGTACATCCGCGATCGGAATGCGGAGTTTGCCCGGCGGGATGTTCCCCGGGTCGAGCTGCTGCGGGAGGTCGAGGCGGCGCGGGTCGCGGTCCGGACGGCCGTATCAAAAGTCTCGGAACGGGAGCTGTCGGCGGATTTTCCTGAGACGGTGGGGGGTGTGCGGGTAGAACTCGGGGAATACTTGATGCACCTGTCCACCCACTTTGCCTACCATCTCGGCCAGCTCGACTATCACCGCCGCGTGGTCACCGGGAGCGCTACGGCGGTAGATGCTGTGCGGGCAGCCGAGCTTGCCTCGGCCCGGCCGGCGTGAGGCCGGTAAGCCTCCGGCGGGAGGTGGTGGGCCTGGTGCTGGCGGTGGTGGCGCTGGATGCCGTCTTCGTCGCGATCTACTTCCTGGCCGGGCTCCACCATGCCTCGAGCCAAATCAAGGTGGCATTCACCACGCTGTGGACCCTCGCCACCCTCGGGGTGGTGATCCGGGGACTGTCCCGCGTTCGAAGGGCCCGGGTGCACCGGCCATCGGCGTGATTCCCTCGCTTCCCGGCGTTCCGTCCGCGCTCGGAGCAACCTGGGACGGCAACGGCACCAACTTCGCCCTTTTCTCGCAGCATGGAACCGGGGTGGAGCTTTGTCTCTTCCGGGACGCAGCCGACTCGGTGGAGTCCACCCGCATCGAGCTGAATCGCACGGGTGACGTGTGGCACGCTTACCTGCCCGGCGTTCGGCCC
>DASVGF010000204.1:0-4130 GCA_036379675.1 Gemmatimonadales bacterium
TGCTCGCCAACGGGCTGATCTTTCGGGGGCACGTGCGCGAGGCCGGCCTGGTGGTAGGAAACCGGTTCGAGATGCCGTTCTTCATGGACCTCGCTACCCTCAATGCGATACCGGCAGACACCGTGGAGCGAGTACTCGCTCGGTGGCTCGAGCACCCCGGCGATCAGAGCCTCTTGTACTTCCCCTGGTTCGCGACGGGCCCCTGTTATCGGACGCTGGAGGCGGCGCACTGGTGGGCTTCACGGAGGGATACCGCCAGCTTGCAGCGGCTTATGCGGCGACAGAATTCGGAGGCTCGGGCGGTCGGCAACGCCGTGGTCCGTATCGGTGCGCATCCGGTGCCCGGTTTTGTCGCGGGCGCCTTGGCCCTGGCACGAGGAGATACCGCCCTGGCGCTGAGTCGCTTTCTGGCATTCCCCGACTCGTTGTGTCCCGGCGCGCCTCCGCTCCGTGACGTGCGCTTTCGCCTGCTCGCGGCTGTCGGGCGCGGGACCGAGGCGGCAGCGGTGTTCGACCGGTCTCACGATCGCCGGGTGCCGCTTATGCTCGAGCGGGCCCGGGTGGCCGAGCGCCTCGGCGATCGCGCCACGGCCGTGCATTACTACCAGTTCGTTCTTCAGGCATGGCAGCACGCGGATTCGGAGCTGCGACCGGTGGCCGCTGAGGCCCGGGCCGCGCTTGGGCGTCTCCCGCAGGGGGCGCGTTGATCGATTCTACTACGGGAGACGCACCCCTCCGGATACGCCTGCGCGCGCACACCCGATGAGCCATTCGGATTGCTGGCCGGCGGAGCCCCCCGGAGCCCGATCCTGTGGCTGAGCGACGCGATCCTGTCGTCATCATGCCCGCGAACGAAGAGCCCGTGTCGTTGCTCTGACACGGGCCCTGAACTTATTCGCCACCTCGTCGTGGACCGCCGCTGGCGGATGCGCCCTTCAGTGGGCTGCCACGAACTCGTGCTTCCTGGTGAGCTGGCGAACGGCACTCCTCTCCCCGACTAGCGGAAGTGGTACGACACGCCGAGCGCTATGCCGACGTCGTTCCGCGTCTGCGACTCCACCCCGGCCACCGGCGACTTATAGCAGAAGACGTTGTCCCGCGCCTCCAGCCTCAGCGCGGTGCGGCCCAGCTGGAGTTCGGTGCCCAAGGCCCCGTAGAAAAGGGCGCAGGTTTTGTCCGACAGGGTCGCCGCCTGGTACAGGTACGTCCGCGCCCCGCCACCGATCCCGACAAAGGGACGCATCTGCCAGCCACCGCCGAAGGGGCGGATGAAGCTCAGCTCGGCCCCCAGATCGTACTGCAGGATGTGTACGTTGTCGCGCGCGAACTGGTATTTCTCTTCACTCGGCACCCAGGTAAGCGCTCCGACCAGGTGGAAATTGGGCTTCATTTGAACCGCCGCCTGCAACCCAAACAACGGGGCGTCCGTGAAGAGATCCCGCTGGTCGCCTGTCGGAATGGATGCGCCAACGAAGGGCCGGATTTCCGCGATGGGCCTGCGTTGCTGCGCCGTGAGCGCCGATGCGGTGGCCACCATCGCCGCCAGCACAAGGGTAATCTTTCTCATACGAGACTCCTTCCCTCCGGACAGCTAGACATTCGATCGGCTCGAACTCTTGCGAGCCGTAGTGAATCTGGCGCGGAGGGGAGGAAGCCAGGTTGAAGCGGTTGTGAAGGAATCTTCCGGGCTGCCTGTGAAGGGGGCTGCCTCAGGGGCGGCGCGATGCTCCCGTTCTGGCCTGGAGGGCGGCTGCGTGAAAGTCCCGGATGGAGGTCCGGTGCTCCTCGTACTCCTGGCGGCCGGCCTTCATCTCTTCATCGTAGCGCGTCAGGAAACCCTCGTAGGCGGCATTCAGGCTCTTCTGATCCTTCCGGAATCGTGCGACGGTCCCCCGAATGACGTAGCCGAAGAGGTGGCGAGGATCCCGGGCGAGAATGGAGTCCGCCAGGGCACGGGAGGCGTCCACCTCGCCATTGTGCGCCTTGAGCAGAGCCAGGTGGTATCTCGCGTCGGCGTCCACCGTGTCCAGCTGGGCGTACGCCATCAGGGCCATCGGCATGAACCGCGTGGCGGTGGCTTCGTCTCCCGCCTGCGCCGCGGTCATGATGCGATTGTAAAGCCGGTTGAACCGCTCGCGCGGGCTCAGGTTGCTGATGTCGGGGGGTGCCTCCGCCAGAGCCTCGGTCGCTGCCCCGACCGCGGTGCCGCCCGGCCCCGGCGTGTTCCGCGTGAGCATGACCAGGAGTACCGCGAGCAGCGCGGCCATGCAGGCGCCGGCGACGAGCCAGGGAGTGCGCTCCCGCCGCGCTGCGCCCAGCTCGGCTCCTGCCTTGAGCCCGCACTCCGCACAGTACTTGGCTCCCGGGCCGGGCATCGCCCCGCAGCCGGCGCAGGGTGCTCCCTGCAGGGCCGCTCCGCAACTGGCGCAGAATCGTCCTGATCCCGAAGACCCGCACTCGGGACACGCCTGGGCCGTATCGGTCATGGTCCGCGCCTTCTTTAGAGGGCTGGTGACTGGCTCAGGGAACTTACTGCAGAGCGCTCCGAAAGAAATACGAGTGACTCAGTCGAGTTGAGTTTGGTTCGAGCGAATCATGAAGATTTCATGAAGACCACCCCAGGCCCTTGCGTAATTCTACGGATGGACGGATGATGTGAAGGAACACGTGGTGGAATCGCTTGATTCCGATCACTCCGGTGGCCCCATGGGCAACGTCCGCAGCGCGCCGACCACAATTCTCTGGATCCTCCTTCTCACCCTCGCCTGCACCGACGAGAGGATCGTCTTTCGCGAGCCGGTCAACCCGCCGCCCGACGCCAATTCCGGGTTCCTGGGCTACTTCACCGCCAGCGACAAGCAGACGACCTGCGGCAATTGCCACATCGGCCACCAGCGAGCCTGGCTGAACACCGCCCATGCCGACGCCTACGCTACCCTGGCCAACTCGGGCGGGGCGCAGACGTTCTGTTACTCCTGCCATACCGTGAGCAACAAGGGCAACGCCACCCCTGCTCCCTCGGGCTGGGAAGCGGTCAACGACACCGCCTACCACGACGTGCAGTGCGAGAGTTGTCATGGGCCCGGCGTGACCCACGTCGAGGAGCCCGATGCTCCCGCTGGACCCAACAATCCTCCCTTGGCCCACGTGGCGGTGTTGGGAGATTCCGCGACGCTGGCCCGGAGCTGCGCCGATTGCCACAGCGGATTCCACCATCCGTTCGTGGAAGAGTGGAGCCAATCGGCCCACGCCCGCTCGCTCGAGGAGGAGCCGGGGCATTTCGTGGCCGATAACGCCAACTGTGCGTCCTGCCACGAGGGCAAGGCCGCGCTGGCCGCGTGGGGGGTGACGGCCAACTACGCCGAGCGTTCCCAGACCGGGAACACCAACTTCCTGGGGATGACCTGCGCGGTCTGTCACGACCCACACGGTTCGGCCCGGAAGGCCGACGGCACACCCATCGCTGGCCAGCTGCGGTACCCCATCGACGTGGCGGACGCGAATCAGAACCTTTGCATGAAGTGTCACCAGCGGCGTCCCGAGCCCGACGCCACGGCGGTCCGGGGGCCGCACTCGCCGCAGGGACCCATGCTGCTGGGCGACGCGGGCTACAAGCCGGCCGGCTTCGACCCGGACGTCCAGGCGGTCGCCAGCACCCATGGCTCGGAGCGGAATCCCCGGCTCTGTGCCGGCTGCCATGTGAACCGCTATACCGTGACCGATCCCCAGACGGGGAATCTCACCTTCCAGTCGGTGGGTCATCTCTTCCTGCCCATCCCGTGCCTCGATGCCAATGGGATTCCGAGCACGGACAAGACCTGCGCCTATAACGCCACCGCTCGCACCTGGGGCGCCTGCACCAACGCCGGCTGCCATGGCGATGCGACGACCGCGGCTGCTGCCTTCAACCTGTCGCGTCAGCGGATGGACCAGCTGACCAAGCAGATCTGGGACGACATCAACGTCAACGATACGGTGGATGCAGCCCCGACCGACGGTGGGTATCTGTCCGACTTCGTGAACGTTCCCCCGACGGAGTTCGCGGCCACCGACGGGCGGATCAGCCCGGCGGAGGGCGCCAGGTTCAACGTTCGGATGTTGCGCATCGTGGACGGAGCCGACGGCTCGTC
>DASVGF010000205.1:0-17811 GCA_036379675.1 Gemmatimonadales bacterium
GGCGATCTCGGGGGCTCGGTGGCCTCGGCGGCCCTGCAGCGCGCGTTCAAGGCCCGCGGCGGATTCGCCCTTCAGCGTGAAGCGTTGCTGGGGCTCGCGCGCGCCGACAGGTCGGCGTTCGGCAGGGCGAGTGCCGCCTGGCGAACCAGCACCGACTGGCGGGAGCGGGCCAGCGCTGCCGAAGGGTGGGCGCCGGCAGGTGCCGTCGGCGCGCCCTGGTTCGTCACCGACAAGGACGGCCGGGTAGTGGCCGCCGGGCTGCAGTCCTGGCTTACAACCGTGGAGGGCGCCGATTCAGCTTTGCTGGCTGGCGCTCGCCCGCTGCTCTCTCATCCGGACGCCGGAGTCCGCAGCGTCGCGGCCGACGCGCTGACTCGCGCGGGCGACCCACGCGACCTCGGCGCCCTGGTGACGGCGTATGGCCGGGCGTCTCGCGATTCCTTTCCCGAGGCGGTTCTCTCGGCGCTGAAGGCCCTCGGCGCCATCGCGAAGCGGGACGCGGCCGCCCGGGGCTTGGTGGAGCAGGAGTTTCTAACGACGGTGCCCCGGCCCACGAACTATCTGGTCCGGCGCTGGGCCGAGGAGAATTGGCCGGAGGCGGCCACCCGATGGGGTCCGGCGTATCCCATCGCCACCGGTCGCACGCTGCAGGATTACCGCGACCTGGCGCGTAATTTCCTCATCGCGCCGGACTCGATAGCCAGACCGCACGTGCGAATCGAAACCGAGCAACGGGGCACTCTCGAGGTCGAGCTCCTGGGGCCGGAGGCCCCCCTGACGGTCGCCAACTTCCTGCGGCTGGTGGACCGCCGGTTCTTCGACAATCATCGCTGGCACCGGGTGGTGCCTAACTTCGTGGTACAGGACGGGGACCCTCGCGGCGATGGTTTCGGCGGCCCGGGCGGCGCCATTCGGGATGAGATCAACCGGCTGCGTTACGATGTCAAACCCATGGTGGGAATGGCGCTGTCGGGGCCCGACACCGGCTCCAGCCAATGGTTCATTACACTCGGGCCCCAGCCTCACCTCGACGGCACGTATACCATCTTTGGGCGGGTGGTCGGGAACCCGTCCGCGCTTGGCCGGATCACCCAGGGCGATGTGATAAGGACGATTGGAAGGTGACGGCGGAAAAAGCGGAAGGGGCGGAAATGGCGGAATCGTCGGGCCCAACATCCACTCGTGACGTTCCGCGCGGGCGATTCAGTCGCGTGCGACTTTTGCTGTCTGTTCTTACCGCCCTTACCGCCCTTGCCGCCCCTCTCCACGCGCAGTTTTTCGCTTTCGGCCAGAACAAGATTCAGTACCGGAAGCTCAACTGGCGGATCATCCGGGGTCCGCACGTGGATCTGTACTACTATCCGGCGGAGGCCGAGCTCGCGCCGGCGGCACTGGCCTATGCCGAGGCCAGCTACGACACCCTCGCCCTGCAGTTCGGGCACGATGTCGCCGCCCGGATCCCGTTGATCGTCTACGCCTCGCACACCGACTTCGAGCAGACCAACGTTCTGCCCTTCACTCCGCCGGAGGGGCTGCTCGGCGTCACCGACTTTCTCAAGCGCAGAGTCGCCCTGCCGTTCAGGGGCAACTTTGCGGAATTCCGGCACACGCTCCGGCACGAGATGGTGCACGTGTTCCAGCTGGACCTTCAGGCGGAGAGCTACAACCAGGCGCCGCGGTCCGGGCGGTTCAACTTTCCCCTGTGGTGGAGCGAAGGTCTCGCCGAGCTGTGGTCGGGTGGGGAGGACGCCCGGGACAACATGGTGCTCCGCGATCTCACCCTCACGGGGCGGCTGCCGCACTTGAAGCAGCTCACCTACGTGGTCGGCGGCATCGTGTATCCCCTCGGTGGCAGGATCCATCGCTGGCTGGCGAATACCTACGGTGATTGGCGGGTGGCCCTCATGTACAGGGAGCTCAATCGCTACAACACCTTCGAAGACGCCATTCAGGCCACCTACGGCCGCTCGCTCGATCAGCTGAGCGAGGAGTTTCAGCTTGCGATGCGCCGGGACTTCTATCCTTCCGCCGACAGCCTTGCCCCCCTGCCGGTCCTGGCCCGGGAGATCACCCGGCTGGCCATCAAGCCGGCGTTCCTTCCGGATACCGGCGCCAAACCGGTGGGAGAGGAGGATGCTGCCGAGGTCGTGTATGTCTCGCCGGCCACCGGTTACGTCACGATCTACCGCAAGCGCCTGCGCGGCGGAAAGCCGCGACCGGTCGTCACCGGCGGACGCACCGCCGATCTCGAGGCATTCCATCCCTTCGACTCGCGCATGGATGCATCCCGGCCCGGGTTCCTGCTCTTTGCGGCCCGCTACGGGGATCGAGACGCGCTCGTCATCTGGGATCTCAAGCGCTCCCGGATGGCCGGGCGGTACCAGTTCGGCCGGCTGGTCTCGATTCTTTCACCCATGTGGCTGCCGGACCGCCGCAGCATCGTCTTCAGCGGTCTGTCCGCGAGCGGAGTTTCGGATCTCTATCGCGTGCGCCTCCCCGAGGGGACACTGGAGCCGCTCACCCGCGACCGCTTTCAGGATCTGGACCCCAGTCCTACCAGGGATGGACGGAGCCTGGTTTTCGCTTCGGACCGCGCCGCCGGCGGGCTGGAGGGGGCCGTCAACCTGTTCCTGCTCGATCTGACGAGCGGCGATGTCTCTCAGCTCACCCGGGGCCAGTGGGTAGACGAGGCTCCCTCCTGGGGGCCCGATGGACGGGTGTACTTCACGTCCGACCGGGATGGTGTGCTCAACGTCTTCTCGGTAGATACGCTCGGCCGGGGACGCCGGGAGACCTCGGCGTGGAGTGGCGCCTTCGACCCGGTCCCCCTGCCGGACAGCAGCGGGCTCCTGGTGGGCGGCTTCCACGACCTGAGCTGGAACCTTTACCGCTATCCCGTAGACTCCGCGGCTCGCCTGGACCGGTTCATCACCGACTCCGGACCTGCCGCGGGGCAGTGGGCGTGGGCGGTGCCGACCGACACCACCGCGGGGTCCGTGGCAGGAGAGCCGTACCGCCGCCGGCTCACACTCGATGTGGCGGCAGGGGATGCCGTCTTCGTGCCGGGCTATGGGGGCGCGCAGGGGATCGCCTTCCTGATGAGTGATCTCCTGGGCGACAATCTGGTGTTCGGATCGATTGGCTCCATCCATGGCCGCGGCCTCGGCAGCGTGTTCGAGAACATCAGCGCCACCGCGGTGTATCTCAATCGCTCCAGGCGCCTCAATTGGGGCCTGGGCGCCTTCCGTACCAAAAGCCGGAACTTCGAGGGCGACAACGTCGTCGCCTACAACGAGACCGCAATCGGAGGGCTCGGCCTCGTTCGCTACCCGCTGAGCCGCTTCAGCCGGGTGGAGGGAACCCTGGTCGTCGAGCACTCGGATCGCTTCGATTTCACCCTGAACGTGGATGACCCGCGACGGGTGGGCTGGATCGCTTCGCATTATCTCAGCTACGTGCACGACAATTCGCTCTGGATCCCCTCCGGTCCGATCGACGGTACCCGCTTCAGCTTCACTGCCGGGATTTCCAGCGACTTCTCCAACAGCCGGTTCGACAGCTACCTCTTGAGTGGTGACTGGCGTCGGTACTTCCGGATGGGGTCACGCAGCACCTACGCGGTGCGGGCGCAGGGATTCTATAGCGGCGGGGATCGTCCCCGGCGGATCAACATTGGAGGCACCCTCGGGCTCCGCGGCTATCCGCAGTTCGGCTACATTCTCGGCTCTCATGCCTACATGCTCAATCAGGAGATCCGCTTCCCGCTCTTCACCCACCTCGTACTGGGCACCCCGCTGGGAGACATCCAGCTGCCCGAGATCCAGGCGGGAGTCTTCGCCGATGTCGGCCAGGCCACCTTCCCCGCGACCGATCGGGCGCTCCTCGGCAGCTATGGATTGGGGTTCCGGATGGCGATCGCTCCGCTCGCCGTCCTGCGGCTCGATGTCGGCCGGCGATTCTCGGACGATGGGTTCCGCGGATACAGCCTCAGTCAGCAACAGAAAAGGCGCAGCTTCGTCAGCTTTTTCTTCGGCTATAACTACTGATGCTGCAACGTGTTGGGCTTGACCGCCCACATCTCCTCGTCTATCTTGGCCTGGGAGGGATGGCCTGTACCGCCCCTCCAGGCCCGGTAGTTCCCGCCTCGCTGGAGCCCGTGGGACCGCAGCAGGTGGCCGAATGGGTTGCGGTCACCGAGCCCCGGGAAGGCCGGCTGCACCGCTTCAAGTGGCTCTTTCAGGATGAACGGGGTAGCGCGGGAGGCCGCGGCAGCGCCCGAATCGTCCCCCGGGACTCACTGCGGTTTGACGTCGCAGGCCCGTTCGGAAGCGGCGCTGCATCTGCCGTCGTCGTGGGCGAGCGGGCTGTGTGGACCGAGCCGGCCGACGCGATCGCCCGTTTGGTCCCGAATTATCCGCTGATGTGGGCCATGTTCGGTGTGGCCCGAATGCCGGCTCCGGGCGTGCAGCTGGTGGGCCGCGCCCAGGATTCGCTGACGGCCTGGCAGTACACCGCGACCTCCGATACCGTCACCTACGTTCGGGTGGGTGGAGATCCGGTTCGGCTCATGGCCGAGGTGCGTCAGGCAGGCCGGCTGATCGGCCGGGCCGAGACGACCCTTCGGCCGGATGGAGTCCCCCTGAAGGCACGGCTGACGGTGCCGAGCGCGCCTGCTCGCCTCGACCTCACTTTTCTCTCGACAACCCGGGCTTCCTTTGCGCCTGATATCTGGCTTCCTCGCAAGCCTTAGCGCGCTGTTCCTCGGCGGCTGCCTCTACGGATTTACGGGAGGCGGACTTCCACCGTCCATCAAGACGGTGGCGGTGCTCCCGTTCGACAACCAGACGCCGGAGCCCACCCTTACCCAGGAGATCTCGCGGGCCGTGCGGGAGGCCGTCGAGCAGCGACTCGGGCTTCGCCAGGCCTCCGAGGCCAGGGCCGACGCCGTGGTTCGCGGCGCCATCACCTTCTACAACCCGGACGTCCCGGTTGCCTACACCGGCGAAGAGGATCGCAGCGTCAACGTCACCCGGCGCCAGGTACAGATCACCGTCTCGGTTGAGATCCTGGATCAGAAGGAAGGGAAGCCGCTCTGGCAGCGAAGCGGGCTGGTGGTAAAGGGAGACTACGAGGCCGGACGGGAAGGGGAGGGTCGCCGAAAAGCGCTGGATGACCTCGTCGTGAACATCGTGGAGGGGGCCCAGTCACAGTGGTAAGCGACTGGCAACACTTACGGCGTGGGGCGGGCGCGCTCGGCTGTCTTCTGTCGCTGCTCCTCTTTGCCGGGGCACTGTACTACGGGGTCAATATCGGACAGGTCTACCTGCGTTACTACACGGAGCAGGTCGATCTCCCGCTGTTCACGCACACCTTTGTTCTGCGGCCCAAGGCCGAGGAACCGCTCTAAGCCGCCCGATGCACGATCTCTCCATTCCAGGTCTGTTTCTGGCCTTGGCGGTAATTCTCGTGGCCGCCAAACTTCTGGGCGAGCTGGCCGAGCGCTTGGGACAGCCGGCGGTGCTCGGGGAGCTGGTGGCGGGCGTCCTGCTGGGAAGCAGCCTCCTCGGCGTTGTACCCACCGAGGGATCGGCAGCCCAGATGGTGCACGTGCTGGCTGAGCTCGGCGTCCTGCTTTTGCTCTTTGAGATCGGCTTGGAGACCGATCTGCGGGAGATGTTTCGGGTGGGCACCGCCTCCTTGTCCGTGGCGGCGGTTGGTGTGGTGCTGCCGTTCCTGTTTGGTTTCCTGTACTGGGCCTACATACCGCACGCCGCGAGTGCCGGCACCACCGACCTGACGACGGCCGCCATCTTCGTGGGGGCCACGCTCACCGCAACCTCGGTGGGGATCACGGCCCGGGTCCTCTCCGATATCGGGCAGATGCACACGGCCGAGGCCAAGATCATCATCGGCGCGGCCGTCATCGACGATGTACTCGGTCTCGTGATTCTCACCGTGGTGTCGGGCATGGCTGCGGGGGCCTCCGTGAGCGCCGTCGGCATCCTCCGGGTGCTGGCGGTCGCCGTTGGATTCCTGGTGGTGGCGGTCCTGGCGGGACGGTTCGTGGCGCCCCGTCTCTTCGATCTCGTGGTGAAGATGCGGGTCCGCTACGTTCTCCTGGTGTTCGCCTTTGCGTTCGCGCTGGGCCTGTCCGCCGCGGCTGCCCTGGTGGGCTCCGCCCTCATCATCGGTGCGTTCGCGGCCGGCCTGGTTCTCTCGGGGACCAACCAGTTCGACACCATCGAACGCGAAGTTCGTCCGGTGGCCTCGATCTTCACGCCCATCTTCTTCGTGAGCGTCGGCGCGTCGGTCAACCTCGGACTTCTGGATCCGACCCGCCCGGGGGCTGCCGGGCTTCTGGGAGTGGCAGCGGTGCTGACCGTGCTCGCAATCCTGGGGAAAGTGGCCGCCGGTTGGGCCGCGCCCTGGGTTCCGTTCCGACGCCTCGTCGTGGGGGTGGGTATGATACCGCGGGGCGAGGTCGGTCTCATCTTTGCCGATATGGGACGCCGCGCGGGTATCCTGAACGAGGCGGTGTTCGGTGCGGTGCTTCTGATGGTTATGGCGACGACGTTCGTGGCCCCGCCCGGCCTCAAGCTCCTGTTCGGGCGGGCGCAGGCACCCGGTCCCCCGGCATGATCAATACGGCCGGCAAGGTCCGTCATCTGGGTGAGGCTATCGCCTGGCGCACCCGGCAGCTCGGGCCGGTCGTTTTCACCAACGGGGTCTTCGACCTGGTGCATCCCGGTCACGTGGAGCTGCTCGAAGCGGCTCGCCGCGAGGGGGCGGCGCTGGTCGTGGGCCTGAACAGCGATGCCTCGGTACGGCGGCTCAACAAGGGTGCCGGGCGCCCCGTCGTGCCGGAAGGCGATCGAGCGCGGGTCCTCGCCGGGTTTGCCGCGGTAGACTGCGTCGTGCTCTTTGAGGAGGATACGCCGTTGGAGCTGATCAAGGGCCTGTTGCCCGATGTGCTCGTCAAAGGCGCCGACTATACCCGTGACCGCATCGTGGGGGCCGACTGGATCGAAGGCCGGGGCGGCCGCGTCGTCCGGATTCCCCTGGTGGAAGGCTTCTCAACCTCCTCGTTAGTGGAGCGGCTCCGTGCCCCGTCCTGACGGCCGACGCAACGATCAGCTCAGACCGCTCGTGCTCGAGCGGCGGGCCAACCCGTACGCGGAGGGGTCCTGCCTCATTCGGATGGGCGGGACCCTGGTGCATTGTACCGCTAGCGTGGAGCCCGGCGTTCCCGGATTCAAGAAGGGATCGGGCGAGGGGTGGGTCACCGCGGAGTACGCCATGCTCCCGCGCGCCACCGTGGAGCGAACCTCCCGCGAACGCACCGGCCCGGGGGGGCGGACCCAGGAGATCCAGCGACTGATCGGGCGCTCCCTCCGGGCCGCGATGGCCACGATGGTCTTCGGCGAGTGGACGATTCGTATCGATTGCGACGTGCTTCAGGCGGACGGAGGCACTCGCACGGCGGGCATCACCGGCGGGTGCGTCGCGCTGGCCGATGCCTGCAGTTGGCTGGCGGAGCGGACGGGGCAACCGTCCCCGTTCGGCCGGCTCGTCGCGGCGGTTTCAGTGGGCGTGGTGGACGGCGAGGAACGATTGGACCTCGCCTACGCCGAGGACAAGGACGCCGGGGTGGACGCCAATATCGTCATGGTGCAGCCGGGAGAGTTCGTGGAAGTGCAGGGGACCGGAGAGCACGCCAGCTTTACCCGGGGGCAGCTCGAGACGCTGGTGGATCTGGCGGAGCGGGGCATCGCCGAGCTGTTTCAGGCCCAACGAAAGATCCTGGGCGGGTGAAGTACCTCGCGGCCACCCGAAGCGCCGGCAAACAGCGCGAGATCCGCCGCATTCTGGGAGCCGCGGGCCTGGAGGTCGTGTTTCCCGATGAGATCGGCCTGGACCAGCTTCCGGCCGAGGCCGCGCTCGAAAGCGGAGACAGCTTCGAATCCAATGCGCGCCGGAAAGCGGAGTACTTTGCCCGGCTCAGCTCACTCCCGACCTTCGCCGACGACTCCGGCCTCGAGGTGTTTGCCTTGGGCGGGGCGCCCGGCGTGCACTCCAAGCGCTGGGCCGGGGTCTCGGGCAGCGAGCGTGAGGTGGATGACGCCAACAACGCCGAGCTCACCCGCCGGTTGGCCGGAGTGGCGGAATCGAAGCGGCTGGCCCGCTATCGCTGCGTGGTGGTGTTTCTCCGGACAGCGAGCGCAGTGCCTACCATCTGCCAGGGTGACTGTACCGGGCGTATTCTGGAGGCGCCGCGCGGCACCGGCGGGTTCGGCTACGACCCGTACTTCTTCAGCGATGAGCTCGGCAAGACCTTCGGCGAAGCCACTGCCGAGGAGAAAGACGCCGTCAGCCACCGGGGGCGGGCACTCCGTGCCCTCGGCCACGCACTCCAGTCTCACTCAAGTGCCTGATTTCCGGAGGACGGCAGTATCAGTCAGGACGAACACCTCACTGTCCGTTCCCCACACGCGCCTGCCTGGCTCCGAGCTCGAAAAGGACCAGCTCGACCCGTCGTAATGCAGGATGCCGCCGTCGCCCACCGCGTACACGTTGGTCCCTGAGTTCCCCCAGACATCGGTCAGGTTGTTTCCGGTCGGGCTCAGCATGGGATTCCATGCGGCGCCGTCGTAGCGGAAGATGTAGCCCGCATTCGCAACCGCGAAGGCATCGTTCGCTCCCACCGCCCAAACGCCGTTCAGCTGCTGTGCCGCGGCAGCAAAGCTCGGCGTCCAGGCGGTGCCATCATAGCGGGCAATCCCGTAGGTCCTGCTTGCGCCCTCGTCGGCCGAGGACCCGAGGGCGTACACCTCCGTGGGGGACACGCCGGTCAAGTCGGTAATCTCGCCATTGGCGCCGAACGGATGGCCGGTCAACGGGGACCAGGCGGTGCCGTCGTAATGCCGGATCAGTCCAGTGGAAGGTATGGCATCGAACCAGCCCCCCACGAACAGGTCTGAGGGTGACGTGCCCCATACAGTGAGGAAATGGTCAAACTCTCCTTGCGGGCCCATGTCGGACCACCCCGAGCCGTCATAGCGCAACACCAGACCCGGCGAGAGACTTCCCCCGGTCGGATGGCCGGCCGCGAACACATTTGTGGCCGCACTCCCCCACAGCCCACCGAGCAGAACCTGGTTAGTCCGGAATTGCTCGGACCAGGTTTGCCCATCGTAGTGCAGTATCAGTCCGTCCGAAGAGCCCTCGTACACTCCGCTTACGAAGATGTCGGTGGCCGAGGTGCCATAGATGGCGGACCCTCGGAACCCGGTCGGTAGACTCACCGCGGTCCAGGCGTCGCCAGTGGGCGAGCACACGACGGCGAACCTGGCCTCGACCGTGCCTCCCGCTGGCACCGTGACGAACTGTTCCGCCCCTTCCGGGACGGTGCAGTTCAACGCTACAGCGATCAGGGTGACGGTGTGGCCGCCTGCCGCAACTCCAGTCAGCGTTGTGGTCCCGTTCGCGTCGATAGGCTTGCGCGCGCCGCCATCGTCCAGATCGACGATGTAGCCATCGAGATCGGGAGAGGAACCCGATGACGTGACGCTGACCTGGATGGCGCCGGTCGTGGCCGTACACGTCACCGCGAAACTGACTTGGCGGACCGCGCCCACCTCCACCGTGACGGGCCGCGCGCGGCCTTCCGCAACCTGGCAGTTGGGGGCCACCCCCGTCAGCTCCACGGTGTGATCGCCGGCCGGGGCGGCCACGGTCGTCGCCCCGCTGGTGCCGAGCGTTCGTCTCGATCGATCGTCCACTTTCACTCCGTAGCCATCGGGGTCGATCGGTGCTCCCGATGTGCTCACGCTCACTCGAATAGTTCCGGTAGTGGCGGCGCAGACGATCGCAAAGCTCACATCGGCCGTGGTGCCGCCTTGTACGGTCACCGCTCGGGGATTCTCGCCCTGCACCGCACAGTTGGACGCAAGGCTGGAAAGCTCCACCGTATGGGCGCCGGCGGACGTGTTGGAAAGGGACGTGCTCGCACTCACCCCTATGGACTGGGTAGGGCCGCCATCCAGCGCGAAGGTGTAACCGTTGGGGTCGGGATCCGGCCCCGTAGTGGTGGTTTGGATTCTGAGCGTGCCCGAGCCTGGAGCTGGGGTACTGCAGGTGACCGTGAACGGAAGGTCGAGGTTGGCGCCGGCCGTCACGCTGATCGTGCGCGGGTTGTTGCCTCCAACCTGGCAGTTTCCAGCCACGCCGCCCAGACCGACGACATGGTCGCCCGGCGTGAGTCCCGCGATGGACAACGCGGCGCTCACCCCCAACACGCCCCGGTCGGTTCCATCAACCGTCACGGTGTAGCCGTCCGCATCGGGGGAGGGCCCGGACGTAGCTGCAGTGACCTGAACACCACCGGTCGTGGCCGTACAGGTTACTGAAAAATCGATTGATGCTGTTTGTCCGGAGGCCAGGCTGACAGCGCGAGGGTTATCTCCCTGAACGGTACAGTTGGACGCCATCCCGGCCAGGAGCACGGTGTGGTCACCGGTCGCGACATCAGGCACCTGGAGCGTTCCTGCGGTCTGTATGGCCTGCTCCGCACCAGCATCTATTTGCACGATGTACCCGTCGGGATCGGGCTCCACACCGCTGGTGCTAGTGGTGATTGCAAGGGTGGCAGTGCCGGGGGCGTTGACGGAATCGCCGCCACACCCGACCGCCACTGCCAACAATAGGAAGGAGCTCAACAGCTGGACGTGGGTATTCCCCATTTATGGCCCCCTCAGGAGTGGTCGCGATGCGTCTACGGGTCTGATGTGAGAGTGAGGGGAGGTACGAGAGGGCGCAGTGACCCTGAACACAGCCGTCAGGGCGGGTAGTCTCAAGTGCTTAAGGCACAAGGAGGTCGGGTCTAGGCGCGCGCGGAGGAGAGAGGAGAGACTGCTGGCAGCGTGTGCGGGAGGCGGCTATGTTGCACGTCGTTCTAAGCCATTTCGCGGGGTGTGGCGCAGTCCGGTAGCGCGCCTGCTTTGGGAGCAGGAGGTCCCGGGTTCGAATCCCGGCGCCCCGATCAGTAATCAGTGGAAGGCAGGTTAGGGCCTGATCCAGCCAGCCGGCTTCCAGGATCCCGGGTCGAAGAGCCCCCGGTCGAGCTTAGGATTTGCCTTGGGGTCGGTGTACTCCTCCTTCACCTGTGGCTTCCCGTTGGCCAGGAACAGCACCTCCATCTCGAGCCACCCCCCGGCGAGCGGGACGTACTTGTCGAATCGCGTCTCGTTGATGACTGAGGGATCCTTCTTCGAGGGCTCGAAGCTGCGGACAAAGTAGAGCCGCTCCGCGTCGATCCAGAACTGGGGACTTGTCGTGTCCCCCGCCTCAGCGCCGACGACGTAGGTTGGCCGGCCCTGCCAGGTGGTCTGGTGCAGCTTCGAGAGGTCGAACTTCAGGTTCTGGAGCTTGCGTAGGGTCTCCTTCACCGGCGCCTCATAGACATCGAATCCCAGCACCATGAGAGGGTGGACGAAAGGCTGCGATGCTTTGAGCTTCTTCTGGTCGAAGACGTAAAGCGAGTCGTTTCGAAAGAGGAGGGTTTTCCCGCTGTCCAGCGGCGCCACATCGATCCGCAGCTTGCCCGGCAGCTCCAGCGCCTCGTACCAGGTCTCCACCCGTCCGTCCGGGAAGGTGGTCTTCTGCACGAAGGTGAGGGTCTTGTACCATTTGCCGGCATAGCGGTCGCGCATCATCGCAACCAACTCTTCGCCGTTCTTGGGCGCAGGGTCGGCAGCGGGAACGGCAGCCAGCGAGGTGGGGAGTACGAGCGTGGACAGCAATAGCCAAAATCGAAACACGGGGCCTCCTGAAGAGAGCAAATGAGGGTGTCCGATCCCTACGGTCCACCGATGCCGCGGGTTTCCGCCGCAATTATACTTGGGACGTTCCCACCCTCCAGCGCCCGTAGCTCAGATGGATAGAGCAACAGCCTTCTAAGCTGTGGGTCGCAGGTTCGAGTCCTGCCGGGCGCGTACTCTGTCTTGCTACTCGGGCTGGCCCCGCGGTGCCGGGGTCTTGCGTGCCTGCTCGCCGAGCTCTTCGTAAAATTCCTCCGCCGCGTCCTTGCGAGCGGCCCGGCCGCTCTCCCTGACCACCTTCTCCTGCTTCTCTTTCGTCATACCGGTGACGTCGTCGTTCTTGAGGGCGGGAACACCCTCTTCCTTGTTCCGTCGCACAGTTGCCTCCTCTTCGGATGTGACCTTCCTGCGGATTCCGCGTGAAACCGATTGTTACACCAGAACCCGAGCCAAGTAAGTGACCGTGGACACCTCCGGCCCTCCCAGCGGATATTGGTCTACCGTCCCCTGGTGCTCTCTCTCTGGCCGCGGAGGTCTTCGATGAGGTCGTGGGCCTGCGTGCCGCGGTCGTTCTCTGCCCTCAAACAGCCAATTTGAATGACCGGCCCTGAAGGTTGGGCCGGGCGGCTTCTGCCCCGGCGGGCCGAGCTTCGCCCCATGCTCAGGCTTGCGGTGCCGGTGGTCGTCATCCAGGTCGGCATGATGGCCATGGGGGTAGTCGATACCATCATGGTGGGCCACATCTCTGCCCGGGCCCTCGCCGCGGTGGCGCTGGGCAACCTGTATTTTTTCGGCCTCGCCGTGTTTGCCATGGGTACCCTGATGGTGCTGGACCCCGTCGTTGCCCAGGCGGTGGGGGCGCGAGACCGTGGTGCGGTGGCCCGGGCGGTCCAACGCGGGGTGCTGCTGGCCGGCTTGCTGACGGTTCCGGTGGCCTTCCTCCTGACCCTCGCCGGGCCGATCTTCCGCTTACTGGGCCAGCCAACTGAGGTCATTCCCCTGGCGGCGTCGTATTCGGTCGTGACTGCCCCCGGGGTCTTTCCGTTCCTGCTGTTCGTCGTATTTCGGCAAACCCTCCAATCCATGGGGCGCACAGCTCCGATTGTCGTGGCGATCGTGGGCGCCAACCTCGTCAACGCCGGTCTTAACTGGGTTCTCATCTATGGCCACGCCGGTTTGCCGGCAATGGGCGTGGTGGGATCGGCCTGGGCCACCACCATCAGCCGCGGCCTGCTCGCCGCCGGGCTCTGGGCCGGCGCTCGGCGGGAGCTCAACCCGCTCCTGTGGCCGCTGCTGCCGGAGATCTGGGAGCGGCCTCCGCTCGCTCGCATGCTCCGCCTGGGCGTCCCTATCGGCGCGCAGCATGTGCTCGAGTTCGGCGCCTTTGCCCTGGTCGCCCTCATGATGGGCTGGATCGGGACCAGGGAAATGGCGGGTCATCAGATCGCCATCAACCTCGCCGCCCTAACCTTCATGGTTCCGCTCGGCGTGGGCGATGCCGCCTCGGTCCTGGTGGGCCAGGCCGTCGGGCGTGACGACCCGGAGGGCACCCGCGGCGCGGCTCGCGCGGCCCTGGCGTGCGGGGTCACGTTCATGTCGGTCACCGCCGCAATCTTCCTGACGCTCCCGGAACCCCTGGCGCGACTCTACTCCCGTGACCTCGATGTGGTGAGAGTGGCGGCCAGGCTCATTCCGATCGCCGGCGTCTTCCAGGTCTTCGACGGCTTGCAGGTGGTAGCGGCCGGCATTCTGCGCGGTCTGGGGGACACCCGCGTACCCATGCTGGTCAACCTGTTCGGCTACTGGCTGATCGGCATACCCGTCAGCGTCTACCTGGGCTTCGGTGCTGGGCTGGGGCCGGTTGGATTGTGGTGGGGGCTGGTTCTGGGTCTGGCGCTGGTGGGAACCTCGTTGCTGATCCGGGTGAGGGCGCGCCTGGCGCGGCGGCAGTCACGCGTCGTCATCGACAAACCGCTCGCACCAGACCAAGCCTGAGATCCGTCCCCCTCCGATCATGCCAGCGAGCTCCGGTGAAGAACGCTGTCACCTCCCGCTCTTCACCGGATCCTTTGGATTGGCATCCTCAACCAGCCGGGCGGCGACTGAAAACCCGGGCTCGCCCGGTACCCTAGCGCGAGGCCCGTTCTTCCTCGGTCTCCAGGTCGTCGGCCTCCTCGGCCTCGACGTTGATCAC
The DNA here is from genome assembly GCA_036379675.1 of Gemmatimonadales bacterium. Classification (GTDB taxonomy): domain Bacteria; phylum Gemmatimonadota; class Gemmatimonadetes; order Gemmatimonadales; family GWC2-71-9; genus CAVVWJ01. Next base: position 14,011 of record DASVGF010000205.1, read on the forward strand.
GCTCTCGGCCAGGACGGTCAGCTTCTCGTCTGTGGTCTCTTCCTCGTCCAGATTCTGGCCCAGCAACTCGTGGATCTGCTCGTAGCCCAGCAATTCGGCGTAGGTGCACACGCAGCCGTAGCTCGCGATCTCGTAGTGCTCGACCTTCTGCGCCGCCGCGATGAGCGCCGCATCCTTCACTGAGGGCTCCGCGTCCTCTTCCATCATCTTCTTGCCCTCTTCAATCAATCCTGCCATCCCGTCGCACTTCTTACCCTTCGCCGGGAGGCCCAGGAGCTTGAACACCTGCTCGAGGCGCTCGATCTGGCCCTCGGTCTGTTCCAGGTGCTCCTCGAACGCGGCTTGGAGCTCCGGGTTCGAGGCGGCCTTGATCATCTTGGGCAGCGCCTTGGTAATCTGTCCTTCGGCGTGATAGATGTCCTGCAGCTCGTGGACGAGCAGATCGTCCAGCGATTTCAGCTTCGCCATGGGTCGTCTCCTTCGTGATTGCCTTGTGACAGGCGTCGGAAGCACTGGTTTTGCCTTCCGCGGCCAGAGTGGGTTTGGGCTAGAGCAGCGGGGACAACCTAAGGATTGCTGCAAACGGGTATCCGTGTTCTGCATCACCATCTAGTCAGCGCTTTCGGTCCCGAGTAGCATGCGTGGCATGCAGACCACCCTCACCGCGCTCGCCGTCATCGCGGTCGGCTATATCCTCGCGTATCTCGTCTTCGACCGACTGCGGGACCGGTTCGGCTACGTGGGCGGGGCCGAGTACGTCGTGATCGGATTTCTCCTCGGGCCCCGGGTCACTGGTCTGCTGGGCGCAGGCCAGGTCCAGGATCTGACGCCGATCGTAAGCCTGGCGCTGGGCTGGCTCGGCATGCTCCTGGGCACGTACTTCCGACTGCCCACCATGGCCCTGATCAATGCCGACCATCTCCGGGTCGCCTTTGCCGAGGCCCTCACGACATTCGGCTGTGCCCTCGGCGCGCTCCTGGGGGTATTCCACTACGTCGTCGGGTACCCCTGGCCGGAATCCGCCGTCCAGGCGGTCACTCTTGCCGCCGTCGCCACCCTGAGCTCGCCGGCGGCGGTGGATGCGGTCACCCGGAGGCCGGGCCCACGCTCTCCGATCTTCCCGGTCCTCCAGCTCACCTCGCGGATCGATGCACTGATCGCGGTGGCGGGCTTTGGTCTCATCCTGGCCATCTTCCACCAGGGTCAGGTATCGCTTGCGGTCCGCCCTCCCACGGCCACCGAGTGGGCAGTGATCAACCTCGCTGTCGGAGTGGCCAGCGGGGTCCTCTTCCATCTTTTTCTCGGGCCTAAGGGGCACTTGGACGAGGTGGGAGGCGGGAGCCGTCTGTTCGTGGCATTGGCCGGGGCCATCGTCGTGGCGAGCGGTGCCAGCTACTACCTGAACCTCTCTCCGATCTACACGAACCTGATTCTGGGCTTCATACTCGCTAACAGCGGGTCGGCCCACCGCGATGTCACCCGGCTGCTGCTGGCAACGGAACGGCCGGTGTACCTGGCTCTGCTCATCTTTGCCGGCGCCGCCTGGAGCCCCTCCTCGCCGGAGCTGCTGTTTATCGCCCCGCTTTTCGTGGTTGTCCGGTTGGCGGCGCGCTTCGTGGGCGGGTTCGTCGCCGGTGGGCTGGCGGCACCCGCGCCGATCCGGAATCCGCAGATGGGGCGGGCCCTTCTGGCTCAAGGGGGAATCGCGGTGGCCCTGGCAGTGAACTACACCCAGATCAGGCCGGACCTCAATCCCGACCTCATCCTTACTGCGACGCTGGTCTCGGTGCTCCTGTTCGAGATCGTGGCCAGCCGGGAGGCGGGAGAGGTGGTGGCGCGGTCGGCGGCCGCCCAGCCGGGGCAGGGTAGCGAGGAGCTCAGCGTCGAGCAGCTGAGCCGATGATTCGCCGAATCGTGGTGTTGCTCCTCCTGGTCGGCGGGGCGGTGCTGCTGGAGCCGCTCCGGGCCCCCACCGAGGGGGTGATCGCCCCACGCTCGCTGTTCCTGTTCGGCATACTCCTGCTCACGGCCGACACGTTCGGGGCTCTGGCCCATGATCTTCGGCTCCCCCGGCTGCTTGGCTATCTGGTGGCCGGCCTCGCGCTCGGCCCCTCGGTCGCCGGCATTGTTCCTCCAGGTGTGCTGGAAGATCTCGGCACGATGAAGCGGCTCGCGGTCGGCCTCATCGGGCTCCTGGCCGGGGCGGAGCTCAGGCTGTCCGATCTCAAGCAACGCCATCGCACGCTCGTGCTCATCCTGGTATTCGAGCTGACCGCGGTTCTGGCCGCGGTTCTCGGGATGACCCTCGTGGTGCAACAGTGGCTTCCTTTCCTACGGGGCCTCGAGGCAGCGCCCCTGTTCTATGTCGCGCTGCTCTTTGCCGTGGTGCTGGCCGTGAACTCGCCCATGGTGACCCTGGCGTTGCTCACCGAGACCGGCGCCCGAGGTCCCCTGGCCAAGACCACGCTCGGTGTGGTGCTCCTGGCCGACGTGCTGGTCATCCTGCTGTTCACCGGCGCCTTCAGCTTGGCCCAGTCGAGCCTCACCGGTCCCGCGCCTGGGGCCGCGCCGGTCCTGCCCGGCCTGCTGCGGGAAATGCTCGGCTCGATCCTCGCGGGCGGCTTTATCGGGGCGGTGGTCGCCCTTTACCTGAGGTTTGTGAAGCGCGAGCTGATACTGTTCGCCGTGATCGTGGTGTTCGCGGCCGCCGCCGCCGCGGAGGCGCTCCATTTCGAGCTGCTCCTGAGCCTTCTGGTGGCCGGTTTCCTGGTGGAGAACGTGGCTCCGGTACGGGCCGAGCCCCTGGTGAACGCCCTCCACCAGACCGCGGTTCCGGTCTTCGTCATCTTCTTCGCAATGGCCGGCGCCGAGCTCCACGTGCAGGAGTTCGTCGCCGTCTGGCCGATGGTGCTCGCCATGGCGTTGGTGCGGATGGGGGCGATCTACGGGTCTACCACGGCCGCCACCCGCTTGGCCGGCGCGGAGCCGGTAGTGCAGCGCTACGGCTGGACCGGTCTGGTGTCCCAGGCCGGGGTGGCGTTGAGCCTGGCCACCATCGTGGCCGACCGTCTGCCTGGCGTGGGGTTGGCAATGCAGGCCCTGACCGTCGGGATCATCGCTTTCAATGAGACGGTGGGTCCCATCCTCTTCCGGCGAGGGCTCGAGCGGGCCGGCGAGGTTACTGTCGGTTGAGGCTTGCGCCTCATGGGGGGAGGGGCTTAGAGTTGCCGTCCTGACCGGTAAGGGCAGAGCAGGGCGGTGGTTGACAGGATTGCCGGCCTTCGGTATATTCTCGGGTTCAAGTCCGCATAGAAATGCGGCTCCGGGTTTCGGCTCAGGGGCTGGCAGTGCAGGCGAAATGGTTCGCCCTCCGAAACTTAACCCTTGACCCAGCCCTCACAGTTAGTTAATATTACTGGCTGTCGGCGATTTGAGCCGGCAGGATTTCAACGCTCTTTGACAAGTGATGTGAGCTAGAATGTGATGGAGTGCGGACCCTTCGATCCGGGCGGCAACAGAGGCCGTCTGGGTAGGGTTTACTCTGATCATTAAGTGATTCGGACGACAGATATACCAGGTCGTTCGGTTCGAGCTGTTCAAAGTTTCCAATCATTGGAGAGTTTGATCCTGGCTCAGGACGAACGCTGGCGGCGTGCCTAACACATGCAAGTCGAACGGGACCAGGGGCAACTCTGGTTCAGTGGCGGACGGGTGCGTAACACGTGAGGAACATGACCTTCGGCGGGGGATAGCCGGCCCAACGGCCGGGTAATACCGCGTACGACCTTTCGGGGACATCCC
>DASVGF010000206.1:0-4213 GCA_036379675.1 Gemmatimonadales bacterium
GGCCGGGTCGATCTACCTGGGCTCCCTGATGCCGCTGCGGAATCCGGCCGCCGTGAGAGCACTGGCCGACCGCCGGATCACCGCCTTCTCCACCGATGCGATCCCCCGGACCACCCGGGCCCAGTCCATGGACACGCTGTCCTCCATGGCCAACATCGCGGGCTACAAGGGCGTGCTCCTCGCCGCGGCGGAGCTGAACAAGTACTTCCCGATGCTCATGACGGCGGCGGGCATGGTGCCGCCCGCCAAGGTGTTCGTGATCGGCGCCGCGGTCGCCGGGCTCCAGGCGATCGCCACCGCCAAGCGTCTCGGCGCCAACGTGGTGGCCACCGACGTCCGCCCGGAGGTGAAGGAGCAGATCGAGAGCGTGGGCGGCAAGTACGTCGGCATCGAGCTGGGCGAGGCGGCTTCGGCGGGCGGCGGGTACGCCAAGGAGCTCTCCGAGGCCGACAAGGCCCGGCAGCGCGAGCTGCTGGCGGCGCAGGTCGCCCAATCGGACGTGGTGATCACCACCGCGCTCATCGGCGGCGTGTTCGCGCCCCAGCTCCTTACCGCCGACATGGTGCGGAGCATGCGGCCGGGCGCCATCATCGTGGACCTCGCGGCCGACGGCGGAGGAAACTGCGAGCTGTCGCGCCCCGGCGACACGGTGCAGGTGGGCGGCGTGACCATCCTGGCGCCGCTCAACCTGGCGGCCACGATGCCGCTGCACGCGAGCCTGCTCTTCTCCCGCAACCTCACCGCATTCGTCCTGGCGTTCACCAAGGACAAGACCTTCCAGCTCGACTTCAACGACGACATCCAGCAGGGTGCCGTGATCACCCACGAAGGCGAGGTGCGCCACGCGCGCACCCGCGACGCGCTCCAGCGAGGTGCGGCCTGATGCATGCCACCAGCGACTTCTGGTCCCAGATCTTCGTCTTCGTGCTGGCCACCTTCATCGGGCTGGGCGTGATCCGGCGGGTGTCGCGGCTGCTGCACACCCCGCTCATGTCGCTCACCAACGCCATCTCCGCGATCGCGGTGGTCGGCGCGATCCTGGTCGCGGGACCCGACTACCCGATCCCGATCCGGATCCTGGGAACGATCGCGGTGTTCGCGTCCATGACCAACATCGTGAGCGGGTTCCTGATCACCGAGCGGATGCTCAAGATGTTCAAGAGCGAGCAGAAGCCCGGTGAGGGCAAGCGGCCATGAGCTACAACCTGGTCCAGCTCGCTTACCTCATCGCCACGGCGCTCTTCGTCTTCGCGCTCCACTGGATGAACACGCCGGCGACCGCGCGGCGCGGCGTGTACGCCGGCGTGGTGGGCATGGCGCTCGCGGTCGCCGCCACCTGGGCGGAGCCCGAGGTGGTCCACCACCTGTGGATCGTGATCGCGGTGGTGCTGGGCTTCGCGGTCGGCGTCCCGCTCTCGCGGGTGCCGCTCACCGCGGTGCCCCAGCGGACCGCCCTCTCCCACGCGTTCGGCGGCCTGGCGGCCGGGCTCGTCGGGACGGCCAAGTTCTACCTCTGGTCCGGCGAAGGCTCGGCGGAGCTGACCGGATTCCGCACCACCGCGATCATCGCCGAGGTGCTGCTCGGCTTCCTGACCTTCACCGGCAGCCTCATGGCGGCGGGGAAGCTCCAGGAGGTGAAGTGGATCCCGCAGCGGCCGGTGACCTACCCCGGGCAGAACATCACCAACATGGGCCTTCTGGTTGTCGCTGCGGCGCTAGGTGTGGCGATCGTGCTGGACCCCACCGCCGCCTGGGCGCCGGTGGCATTCGCCGCGGTCATGGCGCTGGCGCTGCTCTTCGGCGTGCTGCTCATCATCCCGATCGGCGGCGCCGACATGCCGACGGTGATCGCGATCCTCACCGCCTACGCCGGCCTCGCGGCGGTGGCGATGGGGTTCGTGCTGGACAACAAGCTCCTGATCACGGCCGGCGCCCTCGACGGCTCCAGCGGCCTGATCCTCGCGATCATCATGTGCAAGGCGATGAACCGGTCCTTCACCAACGTGCTGTTCGGCGCCTTCGGCCAGGTCCAGCAGGCGTCGGCGGGCGGCGAGGCCCGGGAGTACAAGGCCGAGACGGTGGAGGGCGCGAGCCAGGTACTGGAGCAGGCCAATCTGGTCGTGATCGTGCCGGGCTACGGGATGGCGGTGGCGCAGGCGCAGCACAAGGTGCGCGAGCTGTACGACCAGCTCAAGAAGCGCGGGGTGACGGTGAAGTTCGCCATCCATCCGGTCGCCGGCCGGATGCCCGGGCACATGAACGTGCTCCTGGCGGAGGCCGATATCCCGTACACCGACCTGGTCGAGATGGACGAGATCAACCCCGACATGCCGCAAGCCGACGTCGCGCTGGTCGTCGGGGCGAACGACGTGGTGAATCCCGCCGCGCGGAGCGACAAGAGCAGCCCCATCTACGGCATGCCGATCATCGACGCGGACCGGGCCCGGACGGTGTTCGCGATCAAGCGGAGCAAGAACCCCGGCTTCGCGGGGATCGACAACGCGCTGTATTTCTCGGATAAGACCTGGATGCTGTTCGGGGATGCCAAGAACGTCATCGGCGAGCTGGTGAAGCAGATGAGTGGGGGGAGTGGGATGCACTAGCGGGCAGGCGGTCAGGCGACCGACACTATCGGCCCCGAGGACCGAGCCTTACCTTCAGGACATTCCCCGACATTCGACCGGAGCACACCATGCACGGAGTCTCGCTACGGAGTCTTCTCGTTCTCGCCGCCGTCGCGACGCCGGCAGCGGCCCAGAACGAGTGCCTGAAGGACTACCGGATGCCGGCCGTGGGGCGGTGGGCGGAGTACCAGGCGACCTTGAACGGGAAACCGACCACCATGCGCTACGCCGTCGTCGGTGAGGAGTCCCGCGAGGGTGCGCCGATGAAGTGGCTGGAGATGCGCATGGTGGGGGACAAGGATACCTCGGTGTATCAGATGCTGACACCGGGGAACCCGGGGGAGATGGATAAGGTCCAGGAGGTCGTCTTCAAGACTGGGGGCAGGCCCGCGATGAAGATGAGCGGCGCCATGATCAGTATGATCCGAGGCCAGATGGGCAAGAGCTCCGCGTTGGCCAACCTCTGTGAAGGCGTGAGCTTGGCGGGTGAAGAGTCGGTCACCGTGCCAGCCGGGACGTTCAAGGCCGCCAAGTTCCACAACGACAAGCACGACTCGGACGCCTGGATGGTTAAAGATCAGCCGTTCTATCTCGTGAAGTCGGTGGGGAAGAACCACGAGATCGCGCTGGTAACGTCAGGTGATGGGGCGACTTCCTCGATCACCGAGGAGCCGCAGGACATGATGGGGGGACCAAGCAAATAGGGGGAAGCCCTATCGCCCACCGTTCGGTCTTACGCCTCTGAACGCAGGCTGCCTGCCAAAGTTGCAGCCAGGTCGGCCACACATCACATAGCTGCTGTGGCCCGGGTCGGCTGCGCGCAAATCGCCATCCCTTCACAGCTTAGCCTAAGGTGTTGAATTTCCGCATCTTAGGTGCTATATTCGCGCGTCTCGACCTGGGGGCGGCCCCAGGTTCCGTTGCAGGTATACGTGCGGGGGACGGGAGTCCGAGGAGGCATTCAGCGTGACGATAAAGGCACGCAGCAAGCGCCGCGCAGTGCGGCCGGCGCAGATCGCCCGTGCAATCGACGAAGGCCGTGAGAGTCTCGACCTGTACCTGGACGAGATCAGTCGGGTTCCGCTCCTCAGCCGCGAGGAGGAGATGGAGCTCGCCCGCAAGGCGTTCAAGGGCAGCGTGGTGGCCCAGGAGAGGCTGGCCCGGCACAATGTCCGCTTCGTGGTCTCGGTGGCCAAGAAGTTCCAGAATCGTGGTGTGCCGCTGGTCGATCTGATCGGCGAGGGCAACCTCGGCCTCATGACGGCGGCCCGGAAGTTCGACCCCGATCGCGGGGTCAAGTTCATCTCCTATGCCGTCTGGTGGATCCGCCAGGCGGTGCAGGCCGCCATCGCCCGCCACGGCCGCCCGGTGCGAGTGCCGCTGAATCGCACCGCCGACCTGAGCCGACTGGGCCGCACCACCACGCTTCTCAAGGACCGGCTCGGCCGCATGCCGACCACCGAGGAGCTGGCCCGGGCCACCGGTCTCACGGTGGAAGCCGTCCGCTCGCTGAGCGCCCTCAACTCCGAGGCCGTCCGCCTCGACCATCCCACCCGGGACGGTGAGGGCAACGAGCGGATCGAGCGCTT
>DASVGF010000207.1:0-3400 GCA_036379675.1 Gemmatimonadales bacterium
CGCGCCGTCGCCGTCAGGAGCCTCCGTGCTTCGACGGCAGCGACACCGTGAGCCGCTTCCGCCCCTTCTTCCGCCGCCGCGAGAGCACCGCCCGGCCCCACCGCGTCGCCATCCGGGCGCGGAATCCGTGCTTGTTGATCCGGCGCTTATTGCGCGGACGATAGGATGGCTTCATCGTGCGGGACCCCTCCAAAGTGAGCCGTGGAAACTAGTTGGAGGTGGGGGTCGGGTCAAGCCGGGCGGCCGCGCTGTGGTAGGCACAAGCCGACGCACGCGCCGACGCTCACGCTCGACCGCGCACGCAGGAGTGCACCGAGGCGGCGGCACCGCGGCACGCATCACGACGCGATGCGAACCGCGATTCGCGGAGTGGGAAAATCATCGCTGTCAAGAGTGGGCACGAACTCGATTCTGCCGCATTGACTTTTCCACAACCGGCCCGTAACATCTCCTGCCCTTGAAAAATCTCCCACCGTTTTCGAGTCCCGATGCAGCTGTCCGCAAAAGACGCATGGAAGCGCATCCTCGACGAGGCGCATCGCGAACTTCCCGATCACACGATCCGGACCTGGCTCGAGCCCACGGAGGCGATTGCGCTCGATGAAGGACGCCTGATCGTCGGGGCGCCCGATCAGTTCGCGGTGGAGTGGAACGAGACGAAGCACGCGGCCCTGCTCTCGAAGCTGGCCGAGCCGGTCGTCGGCCAGCCGACATCGATCGTGTTCAGAGTTCATGAGGACCGGCACAAGCGTCCCCAGATGGACTTCTTCGTCGCGCCCCCCACTCCCAACAGCGGCCGCTCGCCCGGCGACTCCGGCGAGGGCCGGTCGCCGGCGGGCAACCCGAGCAGCCAGGCGCTGAACGAGCGATACACTTTCGACACCTTCGTCATCGGCAAGTCCAACGAGCTCGCCGCCGCCGCCGCCCACGCCGCCGCGGAGTCCCCCGGCAAGACCTACAACCCGCTCTTCATCTACGGCGCCACCGGGCTGGGCAAGACCCACCTGATGCAGGCGATCGCCCACCAGGTCATCGGGCGCCAGCCGGAGACCCGGGTGCTGTATGTCGGGGCCGAGCAGTTCATCAACGAAGTCATCGAGAGCATCCACAGCCGGACCATGCCCGAGTTCCGGCGCCGCTACCGCAGCGACGTGGACCTCTTCCTGGTGGACGACGTGCATTTCCTGGAAGGCAAGGAGATGACCCAGGAGGAGTTCTTCCACACCTTCAACGCCCTCTACGAGGGCAACAAGCAGATCGTCCTGACCTCCGACCGCCCGCCCAAGGAGATCCCCGGGCTCGAGGCGCGACTGGTGAGCCGGTTCGAGTGGGGCATGGTGGCCGACATCGGCCAACCCGACCTGGAGCACCGGATCGCGATCCTGCGGAAGAAGCAGGAGCAGGACCACCTGGAGATGACCATCCCGGACGACGTGCTGCGGTTCATCGCCGAGCACGTCCGATCCAACGTGCGGGAGCTGGAGGGCTGCATCATCAAGCTGCTGCTCTTCGCCTCACTCAAGCACAAGGAAGTATCGATCGAGCTGGCCCGGGAGGCGCTGTCCGACCGGATCCGTCCGGGGGAGGACGGCCCCGCGCCCAGGGCTCGGCCCTCGATCAACAAAGTCCAGGAAGTGGTGGCGCGGCGCTGGGGCGTCACGCCGGAGGGGCTCCGCTCCAAGGCCCGCATCAAGACGCTCACCGTGCCGCGCCAGATCGCGATGTATCTCGCGCGCGAGCTGCTGGAGATGCAGCTGGTGGAGATCGGGCAGGCCTTCGGCGGCCGCGATCACTCGACGGTCATCCACAGCGTGGACAAGGTGAGCCGGCAGATGACGCGGGATCGCGGTTTCCGCGAGCGGGTGGAGCATGCGCGACAGGAGTTGTCCGCAGAATAATCCCCGCGTGCCGGCGCGGGCTGTGGGAACTCTGGAAGGCAGTGAAGAACCGGGGTCGGTCGTCCCCAAGTCACACAAGGTCTCGACACGGTCACGGACTTGTAACCGTCCATCACAGGGAACATTGCGGGAGCGACCCACATTTCCAGAGCCTCTACTACCACTACTAGTTCTTTTATATGAGAACAGTAGTCTTGCTTATAGCCCTTGAAGGAGCGGCATGAAGCTCACGATCACGCGGGAGCAGTTTCAGGAAGGACTCGTGGCGGTGGCGGCAGCGGTACCCGCCAAGACCACGCTGCCCATCCTGTCGAACCTCCTCCTGGAGGCCTCGAAGGACGGGATCCGTCTCTCAGGCACGGACCTCGACATCTCGGTGAGCACCACCGTGCCCGCGCAGGTGGACCAGGAAGGCGCCATCACGCTGCCGGCCCGCAAGCTGGTCGAGATCGTGCGCGAGCTGCCGAGCGCTGCGATCCGGCTGACGGGCGCGGGCGAGCAGCGGGTGACGATCGAATGTGGCCGCTCGAGATTCAGACTGCTCGGTCTGCCACGGGAGGAGTTTCCTGCCTTTCCGGCGGTCAAGTTCGATGGCGGGTGGAAGGCGCCGGCCAAGGACCTCCAGAAGCTGATCGGACACGTGGCCTTCGCCGCGAGCACCGAAGAGAGCCGGCCGATCCTGAACGGCGTGCTGTGGGAGCTCCGGCCCGAGCGGATGCGGATGGTGGCCACCAACGGCCACCGGCTCGCCCGGATGGACGTGCCCACCCCGCCGGCGGGCAGCTCGGCCCAGGCCGACCTGATCGTGCCGCCCAAGGCGCTGGAGCAGATCCGACGCCTCTTCGGGGCCGACGAGGCGGTGGAGATCGCCCGAAGCGAGAACCACCTGGGCTTCCGGTCCGCGGGGACTCAGATTTTCACCCGGCTCATCGAGGGGCCCTATCCCAACTACGAGCAGGTGATCCCGCGGGAGAACGACAAGTCGGCCACGGCCGACAAAGCCGCCCTCACCTCCGCGCTCCGGCGCATGAGCATAGTGGCCAGCGACCAGACCCATCGGATCCGGATGGCCTTCGCCAACGGCTCCTGCAAGCTCTCGGTGCAGACGCCCGACCTGGGCGAGGCCCAGGAGGAGCTGACCGTGAGCTACGAGGGCGACCCGCTCGAGATTGGGTTCAACGCCTCGTATCTGCTGGAGATCCTGAAGTTCATCCCGACGGACGAGATCCGGATGACGTTCAAGGCGCCGGAGCGGGCGGCGACCTGCGAGCCGGTCGGGTGGGATGATCCGGCGAGCTATCTCACGCTGGTGATGCCGCTTCGGCTCGTCGACTGAGGCACACGGAGGCCCACCTTCACCACGAAGGCACCAAGGGCATGAAGAAAACAACAAAGGATTTGGGGTGTGCTGGGGCGGGCTCCGTGCTCCTCTGTGGCCTCCGTGCCTCCGTGCCTCCGTGGCGAATGGGGAGGGGAGGGCGGCTAGCGTGAGAACCGCAGCG
>DASVGF010000208.1:0-16190 GCA_036379675.1 Gemmatimonadales bacterium
GGCCACCGAAGACCGCGAAAAGCGACTCGGGCTGGAGGGCTGAGCCGAGGAAAACCCGGTTGACGAGCCCACAAATAGATGGCAGAATGGCACAGGGTACGTGCCCTGCGCGTCCCCGCTGCAACCAAATCTCGTCCTGCCGGTTGTCGCACGTCGCCCTTCGGTGTCGACCGCGGAACTCTCGTACGAATGGAGGATGCCGCTATGATTCGTAGCTCCCGTTCCGGTCTGCCAGCGTCCATATACCGTCTCCCCACCCTCCTGCTTGCCGTATTCGCGGGCCTGTCGGCGGTTGCCCCAGCAGCAGGAGCCCAGGCCGGCGCTCAGACCGGCAGCATCAGCGGTCGAGTGGTTGACGACCAAGGAGCGCCGCTTGCCGGCGCCCAGGTGATCGTCGGCGGCACCTCCATTGCGACCACGACCCGTGGCAACGGCGATTACACCCTGCCCAGGGTTCCTGCGGGCACTCAGTCGCTCCAGGCACGCCTGCTCGGCTACCGTCCCCAGACCGCGAGCGTCAGGGTGACGGCCGGCCAGAACACCAGCCAGGACTTCACGCTGCGGCGCGACCCGCTCCAGCTCCAGACCATGATAGTTACGGGCACTCAATCACCCCGGATGAACCTCGATGCCAGCGTGGCGGTGACTACTCTAACCGCCACCGAGATCGAGGCAGCGGCGCCCCGGAGCACGACCGAGATGCTGCGCTACGTTCCGGGCTTCACCCGAGTCGAGAGCTCGGGCGGTGAGGTCAATCAGAACATCTCGATGCGCGGCGTCCTCGGCGTCGAATACGTGGCATTCCTGGAGGACGGAATGCCCGTCTTTCCCACGATGCATACCTTCTTCATGAACGCCGACAACCTCTTCCGGTTCGACACCAACATCGAGCGCATGGAAGTCGTGCGGGGCGGGAGCTCTCCCTTGTTTGGATCGAACACGCCCGGCGCCATCGTCAACTTTATCAACAAGTCGGGTGGCGACATCTTCGGCGGCACCATGCGCGCTACAGCCGGCACCAAGGGGCTGGCCCGGTACGACCTCAACATCAACGGTCCGTTTGGTGACGACTGGCGCTTCAACGCCGGCGGCTTCTATCGATACGATCATGGAGTACGGGATCCGGGTTTCCCCGGTATCCAGGGAGGCCAACTCAAGGCGAGCATCACCCGGTTGCTTGACAAGGGCTCGTTACGCTTCTCGGTGAAGCACATCAACGACCGAAACCAGTTTATCCTGCCGCTTCCGTTCACCAATCCGGCAGACCCCGACTACGTCCCGGGCTTCAGTAACTACGGCGCCATGAATACGCCCGAGGGCCTGGGTCTTCGGATCAACACCCCGACGGGTGACCTGAGGCTGCCGCTGGATAATGGCCTCAAGACCGACGCCACCTGGTTCACGGCGGACGCGTCGCTCAACCTGTCGGAGGAGTGGCACCTGCAGAACACGGCCCAGGTAATGCGCAACGCTCAGGAGTGGAACGCGATTCTGCCATTCAACCTCATTTCGGCAACGGAATACGCGACTCTCCCAACCGGATCGGGCGGCCTCGGCTTTGCCCCGGGCAGCACCGCGCAGATCACTTTCACCAACCACTTCGATGGCCTCGGAAACCCGCTTCCCTTCGACACTCCCAACGGGCTGGTGGCACCCGGAGGCCAGTGGCACGTGGAGAAGCCTCTCACCGCGGTACAGAACCAGTTGTCGTTAAGACGTTCCTTCGGGCCGCATGCCCTCTCCATCGGTGCATATCTAGCCAGCTATACCCAGGAAAACCGCTGGTTCTTCACGGATATTCTGACCGATGTCCGCGACAATCCGCGCTTCCTCGATGTAGTGGTCACTCCTGCCGGTGGTGGCGCGCCGGTCAACGTTACATCGAACGGCTTTCGAAGGTTCCTCTCCAACTACGTCAACGGCTCAGGTCAGACTACGGTGGTCTCCGGCGTGGTGGGTGGCGAGGTTCAGCTCACCGAAAGACTGCGTGCGGACCTGGGAGTGCGGGCCGAGTACAACGATTACGTACAGAGCTCGGAGAACACCTCCACGTTTGATCTGGATGGCGATCCGGCGACAGCGTACGATAACGAAGCGTTCGGCAACAACAGCTTCCGCCACTTCAACCATAACATCACCGACTGGTCCGCCTCGCTCGGACTCAACTACCGGGTCAACGACAACCTGTCGGTCTACGGCTCGGGCGCCCGCGGCTACAAGATGCCCGCGCTCGATGAGCTCCTCAATGCGTCAGCCCAGGCACAGGTGGATCTCTTCGACTCCCGTGAGGTGGAGGCCGCGGAGGTGGGCGTGAAGTACGCCTCCGGCGGAGTAGGCGCCACGGTGAACGGTTTCTATACCAAGCTCAAGAACATCATCGGCCAGGGCGCGGAGCTTGACCCGGTCACCGGCGAGACCATTTGGCGGATCACGACCGATCCCGAACAGCGCTCCTTCGGTGTCGAACTCGAGGGGTTCGTATCACCGACGGAAGGGCTTCAGCTTCTGGGCAGCGGTACCGTCCTCGAAGCTGCGCTGGGCAAGGGGGCGCCGGCCACCATGAGCAATGGAGCGCCGCTGGTAAGCAAGATTCTGGCTATCGTGCCCACCGTGATCGGTAACCTCGCGGCTATCTACTCTCCGCGGACGGTTGCCGGGCTCCAGTTCAAGGCGGACTGGCACTTTGTCAGCTCGCGTTACACTGAGCGCCCGCAAGACCGGATTTCGGGCACCAAGCTGCCGTCTTATAACTATTTCAACTTTGGGGCCGGCATTGCCATTCCGAAAGCAGGGATCAGGGTGAACCTCGACCTGCTGAATGCTTTTCAGGGGAAGGGACTCGAGGAGGGTAATCCGCGTCTGATCACCGCTGGCGGATCCCCCATCTTCCTGGCGCGGCCGCTACTGCCCCGGCGGCTGCAGGCCTCCCTGGAGTACGACTTCGGAGGCGGGCGGTAGCATCGAGCCCTGCACCTACATGAAGTGGAGACCGGCGGTGGGTCGCAGTGGCCTGCCGCCGGTCTGCTATGGGGAGTTCACATGACGATCAGAGCGTTCCTCCTCCTGCTGTCCGGCGCCCAGTTTGCCGCCGCCCAGGATTCCACCTTTCTGCTGACGACGGTTGATCCAAAGCGTGCTCCGTCGCCCTACATCGGCAATGGACACCTTGGCTTCGTGATCCCCGCCCTGGGGGTTGGTGCGTCCAACACGTTCATGGCGGGACTCTACGAGCACGGCGCGGGCGACGTGCCACGCATCGTGGCGATTCCCGCCTGGAATGCGGTGGACGTGTTCATTGGCGACCGGTGGCTGGGAGCCGAGGGGGAAAGTGCTCCAGTCACCCGATACCGGCAGACGGTGGATATGCGCAGCGGTACCGCGCGCACCAGCTACGATTGGGCTCCCGGGGGCCAAGCCATCACCGTTCGGATCGAGACCTTGGCTTCGCGCGCCCAACCCCACCTCACCTCGATCAGGCTCGATCTCACCCCACAACAGCCCGGTCCATTGCGGGTGCGGCTGGCGATGGCTGGACGAGCTCCGCCGCGCCGCCTCCCGCTCGGCACCCTGGAGCAGGCAGTCCCTGACTGGAAGCCCGACGACATCTGGTATCCGGGACATATGGTGGTCCGGGGACGCAACGTGGTCCGGAGGCCGGGTGGTGCCCGTCTGACACTCATCTCCACCCCGGTGGGCCGGAAGATCACGCTGGGCCAGGCAGCGGTAGTCAAGTGGCCTCGAGAACTGCAGCGACCCGTTGTGCGTACGGTGGCCACCGCCGATACCGCCCTGGTGGAGATTGCATTCGACGCCACAGCCGGTCAGACTTACTCCTTCTCTCAGATGGCGAGCTCGGTTTCCTCGACCGAGTTCCCCCACCCCCTGGCCCGGGCTACCCAGGAGGTTGAGGCGGCCAGCGGACGCGGGTACGTCCGTCTCACGGCCGATAACACCGAGGCCTGGCGCCAACGCTGGGAGAGTGACATCGAGATCGAGGGCGATCCCGCGCTGCAGCGCGCGGTGCGCTCGATGCTGTTCTACCTGCTGTGCAGCGCGGACAAAGGGACCAGGCTGGGCATCCCGCCCATGGGGCTTTCCAGCGGCGGCTACTACGGCCACATCTTCTGGGACTCCGATACATGGATGTTCCCACCTCTTCTGCTCACCCATCCCGATGTGGCCCACTCGCTGGTGGCGTTCCGGCGCCGCACCCTGCCTGCCGCCCGGGCCAATGCACAAATGAACGGATTCAGAGGGGCGATGTACCCCTGGGAAGCGGATGAGCTGGGGAAGGAGACGACGCCGCGGTTTGCCATACAGAACGCGACGTCCGAGGTCCACGTCAACGGCGACGTGGCGTTGGCCCAGTGGCAGTACTACCAGGCCACCGGGGACTCGGCCTGGTTGGCCCGCGAAGGTTACCCTGTTATCCAGGGAACCGCGGAGTTTTGGGTGAGCCGTTCGGAATACGACCGGAGCGACGGTAGGTACCATATCCGGAACGTCGTGTCGGTGTCCGAGGGGCTCATCGGCGTCGGCAACGATGCGTACACCAACGCCGTGGCCCGGAAGAATCTCGAGATCGCCACCGCTGCCAGTAAGCGGGTGGGCAAGCCGGACGACCCCCGCTGGAGTGAGATCGCTGGCAAGCTACACATCCCGTATGACTCGGTGAGCGAGATCTACCGCACCTATGAGGGCGCCCATGACTCCACCCTGGGCGACGTCACCCCCCTGCTCGCCTATCCGCTCGGAGTGCCGATGAGCGACCGGGCCAAACGCCGCACCCTGGAACCGGCCGTCAAGAAGCTCACTTCCGGCCCGGGTGGCGCGCTCATGGGCGCGGCCCTGCTCTCGGTGAATGCGGCGGAGCTGGGCGATCGCGAGCTGGTGGACTCTCTTCTGCCGTTCAGCTATCAGCGTTGGATGCAGGGACCTTTTCTGATGCTGTCGGAGACGCCGACCAACAAGGCGGTGCACTTCCTGACGGGAGCGGGCAGCTTTCTCCAGCAGGTCATCTTTGGCTACACGGGCCTCCGCATTGGCGACAGTGGGCTGGAGCCGGCGTTTCCGCCGGTGCTGCCCTCGCGCATCAAGCGGCTCGTGCTTCGGGGAATCCACGTGCGCGGCAAGCGATACGACGTGATTCTCGACGCCGGTGGACGGCGGATAGTTCCGCATGAGCGCCGGGTCTCTCGCTGAGCATCCGCGTGCTGGCCCTCGGGTTGTGTTTCGTCGCAGGCTTGACGCAGCTTAGTTCGGCCGCGCAGCGTGAGCGTGTTGCGGGTCCAGGCGTCCTCCCGATTCGCGCTAACCCCACTCAGCAGTCCACGCTCCCGGTACTTGCCTTCCCGGAGCCAGGCATCGACGATATCGCGTCATATCAGGGTTACCAAACCCGGTTCTACCGCGACTCCAGACAGAACACGGTGCAGATCTACCTCGAGCCTCGTGGCGGTCGCGTGGTCCATGTACTCGCCAATGCCGCCAACGAGAGCGCCGGGTTCACGGTGCGCGATACCAGAGGCCGGCCGGCTCGGGTGACCTGGCGCGATCAGCCGGCGCACGTGGCCGACTCGGGAGCCGTCAGGACGCTGGAGTATCGGCTCATTACCGAAGTCAACCAGGTCGAGTTGGGATGGTTTCTGCTGGGGTCCATGCGGGTCGAGCGCGACTTCGTATATGCGGGCAGGCACCTGCAGCCCTTCACGGCCCCACCGTTCGTCGTGGCCGAGGAGTCGCTCCTCGTCGCCGACGTCGCGCGTCTCCCGGCCGATGAGAGAGACCGGCACCTGGCGCTGCTCAGGGCAGGTTCTCTCGACGACCTCTCCTCGCGCCTGCAACCGGTGCTGGCGGAGCACCGCTCCGATACCGCGTGGGTAGTACGGGCAGAGCGGCCGTCGCTCGACGGCCGCAACCGCATGTGGCTGGAGATCCGGGTAGATCCGCGCCGGGTCAAGGCCGAAGTCGGGAAAGGAACCGTCTCGCTTCGAACTCGGCCCGGGTCGCCGCTTACGCTGACGGTAACGCTGGCCACCGACGCGGCGCCGCTGAGCCCGCTGCAGCGAGAGGAGATCTTCAACCCGACGTACTTGACGCTCCTCCGGGGATACGAAGAGCAGTATCGCAGGGACAAGGCTCCCACCCTCCGGCGGATCGAACGGCAGGTGCGGGCCGTCGAGCTCCTGAGCTCCAAAGAAAAGCTCATGGCCGGCCTGCCTAACTTCGCGACCTATTTCGGCCGCGACATGATGATGACGGCGCTCATGATGCGGCCCATCTGGTCGCCTGACATGTCGGAGCATGTTATCGCCAGCGTGCTGCGCAAGCTCGGCCCCCATGGGGAGGTGAGTCATGAGGAGGCGCTCGGCGGCCAAGCCATCCGGGAGAATGCCGTGGTGTACGACTCCCTGATTGGAGTGTATTTGGGGGCCGTGCAGGAGGGGCGGTCGCCACGGGCGGACAGTAGTCTCATTCGCGCACGCAGCATTCTCCGGGACCTGCAGGCCACCCGCGAGAATTACCACATGATCGACGACGAGTTCCAGCTGCCGATTCTGGCCGCGCGCTACCTGAGCGATTCATCGGTGCCAGCGGACCGAAAACGGGCTTTCCTGTCGGAGGAGGCTCGCGGATCCACCCATCTTGCCCTACTGCTCAGGGAGCTGGCGCTCGTTGCCCGCCAGACCAGGCCGTACGTCGAGCAGCCTGCCGCGCTCAATCTGGTGAGCTTCCCCAAACGCGATTCGGTTCACTGGCGGTCGGCCAGCTGGCGAGACAGCGACGCCGGCTACGGCGGTGGCCGTTTTGCCATGGACGTAAACGCGATCTGGGCGCCCCAGGCGCTGGAAGCGATTGCGACCATCCTGGCCACCTTGCCTTCGCTTGGTATTACCCCGGCAAACATCGATTCACTCGCTGGGCGGAGCCAGGGCACGGTACTCCAGCAGTATGCGCGGGATTCGGTTGCCCTGCGCCACGCCATCGGGGTCTGGAGGAACGCAAGACGTCACTTCGAGGTCAGCTTGGGCCAGGCTGAAGCTACCCGTCGCATTCAGGCCAGGCTGTCCACGCTGACCGGATCAGAGAGCCGGTATTGGGGGCGGCTGCTCAAGCGACGGGGTTTCGTTCCCGATTCTGTCAGATTTCTCGCGCTGTCGCTCGATTCGGCCGGTGTTCCCATACCGGTGGTGAATACCGACCCGGCCACAGGACTGTTTCTGGAAGATCTGACCCCCAGGATTGTGGACGGGGAACTGCAACCGGCGACAGTACTTCGGGACGTTGCGCCCTTCACGCTCCTCTACCCCGCGGGCCTCCTCGTGCAGCAACTCGGCCCGTTGGTAGCAAACGACGCCTACGCATCACCCCAGGTCTGGGCTCGCTTTGCAAAAGATCACTATCACGGAGCACGGGTAGTCTGGGGCCGAGAGGTCAACCTGACCTTGATGGGCATCGCCAACCAGATAGGTGGGTTGTTTGCGGCGCCAGGAAAGCTCAGGCAGCCGACGCTCAAGCCCTATGTCGACAGCCTATATGCCGCCCTGGGCCGGGTCACCGCGGCCGCCCACGCATCCGGCCTGGAGCACAATGAGCTCTGGAGTTACAAGATCGAGGGCGGGCGGCTGCAGCCGGTGAGGTATGGCACCAGCTCGGACATCCAATTGTGGAACACCACTAATCTGGCCGTTCAGTTCGTAGTGTCGGGTCTACCATTGCACTCATTCTAGAACTCGTTTCCCGCCGTTCGCCTGGAACCAGTGGAGTCTAGCCCGGTCGAAAGCGACCCCCGTCGTGTGCTCCGGCTGAATCGCCGTTTCCGGCGGCGCCACCACTCTGAGCTCCGGTCCGTCACCTTTGGCACCCAGCCGGAGATAGACCAGGAGCTCGCTGCCCCTCGGCTCCACCACATCCACCCACGCGTCGAGGTCTCCCGTTCCCGTGGGCACGATCGTCACGTCGTGTGGCCGAACTCCGAGTGTGAGGCCAGGCTCGCGAGCCGGTCCCTTTCCACCCATTATGTCGCCCGGCAGGAAGTTCATCCCCGGGGATCCCACGAAGGCGGCCACGAACCGGTTGGCCGGCTGGCGATACAACTCCATCGGGGGCGCCACCTGCTGCAGGAAGCCGTCGAGCATCACTGCCACTCGGCTGCCCAGCGTCATGGCTTCTTCCTGGTCGTGGGTGACGTAGACGACCGTGGCGCCCAGACGGCGATGGAGTCGCGCCAGCTCCGCCCGAGTTTCTACTCGCAGCTTGGCATCCAGATTCGAGAGTGGCTCGTCGAAGAGGAACACCTTTGGCTCCCGGACGATGGCCCGGCCCAGCGCGACGCGCTGCCGTTGCCCCCCCGAGAGCTGCGCCGGTTTCCGCCCTAGTACCGGCTCGAGACCCAGAGCCCGGGCAGCCTCATCCACCCGCCGGTCGATGACCGACGGCTCGGCCCCGCGCATCCGGAGCCCGAAGGCCAGGTTCTGCCGGACGGTCATGTGGGGATAGAGCGCGTAGGTCTGGAAGACCATGGCGACGTCGCGTGCCTGAGGCGGCAGCGCCGTGACGTCCTGGTCCCCGATCATGATCTGCCCCGCGGTGGGTGTCTCCAATCCCGCGATCATGCGGAGCGCGGTGCTCTTGCCGCACCCTGATGGTCCTACCAGCACCATGAACTCGCCGTCCAGGATCTGGAGATCCAGACCCTTCGCCGCCACGTGGCCGTTAGGGTAAACCTTCTCCACGCCATTGAGACGAATGGATGCCATGATCAGCCCTTCACCGCGCCGGCGGTGAGTCCCTGCACGATCCGCCGCTGGAAGGCGAGGACCAGAAGAGTAACGGGGGCGGTCGCCACCACCGCGGCGGCGAGGATCTGTCCCCAGGGGACCTGGTACTGTCCCCGGAACAGCGCAATGGCCACGGGGACCGTCTGCCGTTCGGGCCCCAGGGTGAACGACAGCGCGAAGAGAAACTCATTCCAGCTGTACACGAAGGTCAGGATCGCGGTCGTGGCAATCCCGGGCACGGCCAGCGGCACAATCACCTCCCAGAACGCCCGAAGCCGCCCGGCCCCGTCCACCATCGCCGCCTCCTCCAGCTCGGCCGGCAGTTGACGGAAGAACCCGACCAGCAACCAGACCGTCAACGGCATGGCGAATGTCAGGTAGGGCAGGACCAGACCAGGAAATGTGTTGATGAGCCGGAGCTCGCGGAGCAGCAGGTACAGGGGTGAGACCACCGAGATCTGAGGAAACATCCCCACCGCCAGTACGCAGCCCAGGATGGCGGACTTGCCGCGGAACTGTAGGCGAGCCAGCGCGTAGGCGCACAAGGCGCCGAGGGCAACGCAGAACGCGGTGGTGGCGCCCGCCACGATGAGCGAGTTCCGAATAGGCAGCCAGAAGTTGCGCTCGGTGAACAGAGCGCGGTAGTGATCCAGCACCAGCTCCCGGGGAACGAGTGCGGGCTCCTGGAACAGCCGGGCTTCGGGCGTGAACGAACCGACGATCGCCCAGTAGAAAGGAAAAGCGCTCGCCGTCACCAGGAGTGCAAGCACCACGGCCGGCCACCACCGGCGCCCGGTCACCGCTGCGCTCCCGTCAGCTCCGCGCCCAGAAATCTGATGTAGAGAAGCGCAAGGCCGAAGGTGATGAGGAATACGATTACCGAGAGCGCGGACCCGTAGCCGAACTCGAGGTTCTGCAACAGGACATTGAAGGTGTAGAGGGCGATCGGTTCGGTGGCGGTGCCGGGGCCGCCGCCGGTGAGGGCATAAATCAGGTCGAAGACCCGGAATGCATCGAGCGTGCGAAAGATCAGTGCCACCAGGATGGCCGGTTTCAGCAGCGGCAAGGTCACATAACGGAATTGGCGCCAGGCCGATGCCCCGTCGATCCGGGCCGCCTCGTAGAGCGACGCGTCGATATTCTGAAGACCGGCCAGCAGGAGAAGGGCCACAAACGGCGTGGTCTTCCAGACGTCGGCGAGGATGACCGGCACCCACGCCGCCATCGGCCTGATGAACCACACCACCGGCTCCGGCAACAGGCCGAGGCCCACGAGAGCTTCGTTGACGATTCCATACTGGCCCTCGAACATGAAGCGCCAGAGGAGTGCGGATACGACGGTAGGAATGGCCCAGGGCACCAGCACCGATGCGCGGACCAGTCCGCGGCCCCGGAAGGCCCGGTTCAGCGCCAGCGCCAGCCATAATCCGATCACCAGCTCGAGTCCGACACTGGTAACCGCAAAGAAGACGGTGTGCCCAAGGGCACCCCAGAACCGGGGGTCGCTGAACGCTTCGACGTAGTTGTCGAGACCGATGAACGGCTTGCCCAGCCATGGCATCCTCAGGTCGTGCAGATGCAGGGACTCCCAGAGCGTCCAGAGGAGCGGAAACAGGGCGACGAGAAGGATCGTGAGCAGGGCGGGAAGCATGAGACCCCAGGCAATCCGAGCCTCTTGCTGCTCGATGCCTGAGCGATCAGCGGCGGGCAACCGGCGCTCCCGTGCCCAGTCCCGCGCGGTTCAGCACCCGCTGCATCTCCGCCTGGGCTCGCCCCAACGCGGCGGCTGGCTCCGCCTGGCGGGTGAGGGCTCGGTGCAGATGGATCTGGAGAATCTCGGAGAGCTGGGTGTACACCGGGGTGACGGGCCGGGGCACCGCGTACTCGATGATGCGCCGCACCGTGGCCGGCGGTATTGCCAGCCCCGAGGCGAGCTCGGGGTCATCGTACACGCCGGGTCGAGTGGGAAACTGGCCCACTACCCGGGCCCGCTCCCGCATCTGTTCCGGCTGGGTGAGGTAATTGATCACCGCCCAGGCTGCCTCCGGGTGTTCCGTCCGCCGATTGATGGCCAGTTGCGCCCCGCCGATGGCGGAAGTCGGTCGACCTCCCGGCCCTGCCGGCAAAGGTGCGACGGAGAACTTGCCCGCCACCCGCGACTCGGCGCTGTCCTGCATCAGGGGAACCGGGTAGGGCCAGTTCCGCATGAATGCCGCTTCACCATTCTGGAACGCAAAGCGGCTCTCCTCCTCGTGCCAGGTGAGCACCGACGAGGGAACCACCCCGTGCCGATAGATCTCGTCCCGCATTTCGCTCAGGGCGCGGAGACCCTCGGCCGAGTTGACCACAACCTGTCCCCGGTCCAGTATCCGGCCACCGTGGGCGCCGAGATACTCGAGAAAGTTCACCACCAGGCCCTCGTAGCGCGCTCCTTGCCATACATAGCCGTAGCGAAGGCGCCGGGCTCGCTGGGCCCGTTGGCTCTCCCGGGTCAGCTCCGCATACGTGACCGGAGCGCTCGCCATGAGATCGGTGCGCCAGTAGAGCATGCCCACGTCGATGAACCACGGGAGCGCGTACAGGCTGTCCTGCCACTGGTTCGCCACAATGGTGGAGGGAAAGAATGCGGCCGTGTCGGGCCCGAACTGATTCAAGGGCAGGATCCATCCGGCAGCAGCAAACTCCGGCGTCCAGATCACATCCAGCTGCAGAATGTCCGGATCGCTGGCGCCCGCGTTGAGCCATTGGACGTACAGCTGGTGTTTCTGGTCCGCCGCATCCGGCGTTATCCGCTGCACTACCTTGATGCCGGGATTGGCCGCCATGAACCGGGACAGCTGCCGCTCCAGCACTTCGCCTTCGGCACCGAGGGCGCTGATGGGAAAGGTGACGACAGCCGGTCCGGCGTTGCTGGACGCGCCACCGCACGCGCCAAGCACCACCGCTGAAGCCAACCGGCAGGCTGTCCACCTGAAGGGCAAACCGAGGGCTCCTTCGTCGAGGCTGATGCTACGGGAAGGTGCGGAACCACTGGTATACTGCTGCGGGACGAGCGCCAATGCCAGCGCTCTGTCCGTTGAAGCCCCTTAGACCGGAACTACCGGGACGAGTTCCGGGAGGTATATCCGTATAGTGGTTCCCTGCCCTGGCTCGCTCGTGGCCCACATTTGGCCACCATGCTGCTTCACGATTCCGTAAGCCATCGACAGGCCGAGACCGGTGGCCTGATCCAACTCCTTGGTCGTGAAGAACGGCTCGAACGCCCGGCGCAAGGTGGCTTGGCTCATGCCGATGCCGGTATCGGAAGCCGTGAGAACCACATACGGCCCGGGCACTACCTCGTCACCGGGCCGCAGACGAGCGTCTTCCGCAGTGAGGTGGATGCGCTCGATCCCGATCCGCAGCTCTCCGCCACCCGCCATGGCATCCCGGGCGTTCATCGCGAGGTGCGCCAAAACGAGTTCGACCTGCGTCCGGTCCGCCGTCACGCGGGCCTCGGGCTGATCGGGGTCTATCACGAGCCTGTTCTCACTTCCGAGCATGCGGCCGAGCGTCGGAGCCAGTTGCAGGAGAAACGGACCGAGATCGAATTCCTCGGGCCTCATGAGCTGCTGGCGGCTGAACGCGAGAAGCTGCTGGCTGATCCGCGCCGCCCTCGCCGCCGCGGTGACCATCTGCTGCAGATCCTTGGCCTGGGGATGCTCCGGGCCAAGAGCCCGAAGCACGAACTCGCCGAAGCCCAATACTACAGTCATCTGGTTGTTGACTTCGTGCGCGACCCCCCCAGCCAGGGTACCGACCGACTGGAGCCTTTCCGCCTGGCGCAGCTGCTGTTCCGCCCGGCGGCGTTCGGTGATGTCCCGGATGATGGATGAGACCGCGATCAGATCCCCGGGGGCTTCTCGGTGCGGGGTCAGGCTGAGCGAGACGTCGACCGGCCGGCCGTCTCGGTGGCTGAGGACGGTGACCAGCTGGACCTCATGCCCGGAACCGGCGGCATCGAAGGCCCGACTATACTCCTCGCGCAGCTCCCCGGGCACGAGCAGCGCCGGCATCGGTTGGCCGCACGCCTCTTCGGCGGTATAGCCGAAGAGGCGCTCGGCGCCTCCATTCCAGGTCTGGATCCGACCCTCGGGGGAGAGCAGAAGGATGGCGTCACCCGAGGCTTCCACCACCGCCGAGAGTTGCTCGGCACGCCGGCGGGCAGCAAGTAACTCCCGCTCATACCGCCTGCGCTCGGTGGCATCGTAAATGGTCGTCCGGACAACGACAGGAGCATCCGCACTATCTCTGTGCTCGACGGCATTTACCAGCACCGGAAGCAGAGCTCCACTGGTACACACGAGATCCAGCGCCATCTCCCTGACGAATCCCTGCATTCGCATCAGCGGACGGTAGTGGGTCTCGTAAAACATCTTGGCGGGCACGGGCAAGAGATCCTGCAAGCGCCTGCCGGAGAGAAGGATATCCCGCGTATAGCCGGTCCACGCCAAGAAGGTCCGGTTGGCGCGAATAATGGTGCCGTCCTGGAGGGTGGACAGGTAGCCGCAAGGCGCGTCTTCGTAGAGCTCCTCGGCGCTTTCCTGCCGCAGGCCGAGCCTTTCGAGCTGCCCGGTGCTCTCAGCCGTGTCCATCACCGCTTCAGGTAGGCCTTCATCGCAGCGATCGTCTCCTCGGGGGCGCTGAGATTGGGACAGTGCCCGGTTGCGTTCAGGACCACCAGGTCACTGCGGGGCAGAGCAGCATGCACGTATTCGCCAACCACGAGCGGCGCGATGACATCGTCCAGGCACTGAAGCACAAGCGACGGTGTCCGGAGCTTGGGAAGGTCCGCCCTGTTGTCCGATAAGAAGGTAACACGGGCGAACTGCCGGGCGATCTGGGGGTCGGTCCGGCAGAAACTTCCGGTGAGCTCCGCCCCCAGCTCGGGCCGGTCTGAATTCCCCATGATGACCGGTGCCATGGCGGCAGCCCAGCCCATATAGTTGCTGTCGAGGAAGTCGAGGAGGCCCTCGATATCTTCCCGGCCGAAACCACCTACATAGTCCCCCTCGTTGACATAGCGCGGGGATGGCCCAATGAGGACCAGCCGGTCAAAGCGGGCGGGCTCCCGGATGGCGGCGAGCACGCCGATCATGGCGCTCACCGAGTGCCCTACGAAAACCGCGTTGTCCAAATTTTCCGCCGCGCAGATCTCCAGCAGATCCGTGGCATAGCCTTCCAGCGTGGCGTACTTTGCGGGTTGGTAGGCCCCCAGGTCGGAATTGCCGGCGCCGACATGATCGAACAGCACGATGCGGTAGTCGCGATCGAATGCCGGCGTGATGTAGCGCCACATATTCTGGTCGCAGCCGAAGCCGTGCGCAAAGACCATGGGCTGAGTACCAGTGCCCGAGATCCGCACGTTGTTCCGCCGCTGCACCGACGTCGACGCAATCACGATGTCTTATCCAAACGGGGCACCGGTTGTGCGACTCCCTCCGGATGGGGACGGACGACCCGGCGCCAGAACTTCGCGCCGAGCCACTCCCGGAAGTTACTCAGAATCTCATATACGGTAGGGATCACGAGCAACGTCAGCAGAGTTGAGGTGATCACCCCTCCAATCACCGCCCGTCCCAGCGGCGCCCTGAAGTCGGCGCCTTCGCCCCGGCCGAGCGCCACCGGAATCATGCCCGCGATCAGGGCAATGGTGGTCATCATGATCGGCCTGAGCCGGATCCGGCCGGCCTCGATCAACGCTTCCCGCAGCGGCATTCCCTTCTCATGCGACCATTTGGCGAAGTCGATCAGGAGGATCGCATTCTTGGCCACGATCCCCATCAGGAGGATGACGCCGATCAAACTCATGATGTTGAGCGTGTCCCCTGTAAGGATCAGGGCCAGCACTACCCCGATCAGGGAAAGCGGCAACGAGATCAGGATGGCCAGCGGATCCAGGAAGGAGCCGAATTGAATCACCAGGATCAGGTACATCAGCAGCACGGCGGCGCCGAGCGCCGTGAAGATCCGGGTGAACACCTCTTGCTGGTCACGCGCTTCCCCACCCTGGGTGATGCGATAACCCGGCGGTAGCTGGAGTCCGGCCAGCTTCTCGTTGATGTCCCGGGTGACTTCCGT
The DNA here is from genome assembly GCA_036379675.1 of Gemmatimonadales bacterium. Lineage (GTDB taxonomy): Bacteria > Gemmatimonadota > Gemmatimonadetes > Gemmatimonadales > GWC2-71-9 > CAVVWJ01. The sequence goes on from DASVGF010000208.1 coordinate 14,901, forward strand.
CAGGGAACGCCCCTCCAGGTTGGCCTGCACGTTGACCACCGTTTCGCGATTCAGGTGATTGATCTGTGCCGGCCCGAGGCCCTGGCGGATGGATGCCACCTGCCCCAGCGGCAAGGTCACCGGCCGGCCACTGGATCCGGGAATGACCAGCGGGAGCCGACCCAGGTCCAGGGTGCGCCTGCGCGCCTCGGGCGAGAGCCGGACGGTCACGTCCCGGGTCTCTCCCGTGGGATCGACCCAATCACCGGCGTCGATCCCGGCAAACGCTGGACGGAGCGACTGGGCTACCTGGGCCACGGTCACCCCCAGCGATCCGGCCAGGCCGCGGTTGAGTTCCACGATCAGCTCCTGGCGCTCGCCCCGGGTGGAGAGGCCCACGTCGACGGCGCCTGGCACCTGGCGCACCAGTGCGGCGGCCCGCGTCGCCAGCCGGGTCAGGACGGTGGGATCGGATCCCCGCATCTCGATTTGGATCTGCTTCATCGCGCCGCCGAATCCGCTGGTGAAGACCGAGATGTTGGCGCCGGCCACCCGGCTGAGCTCCGACCGTATGATGCTGCCCAGCTCCTCCTGATTGAAACTCCGCTCCGCCTTGGGGATCAGTCTGACATAAATGAGCGACTGGTCCACACCGGGAGCACGCAGCGGAATCGGGGTCCCCACTGCCGTGTAGGTGTAGGCCACCTCGCGGTGCCGTCGAACGATCCGGCCCACCTCCTCCGACTTGAGCCGGGTGTACTCCAGATTGGAGCTCGGTGGCGTCTCTACGATCAGGCTGATTTCACTGCGGTCGCTCACCGGTATGAACCCGGCTCCGCCGACCGTGGCCTGCAGCACGATCGCGCCCACGAAGGAGCCCACCGCGATGACCACCATGGCGAGCCGGTGGTCCAGGGCCCAGGCGATCACCCGCTGGTACCGCTCCGCCTGGCGGTTGAACCAGTCGTTGAACCGGTCCAGTGTGCGCGCGATCGGATTGCGGCGCTCGTGGGCCTCGGTCTGGGGGTCGGCCCAGTAGGCCGACAGCATCGGGTCGAGCGAGAAGCTGACGAAGAGGGAGACGAGAACGGCGCACGCGATGGTCAGCGCAAACGGTTTGAACCACTGGCCCGCGATGCCGTACATGAAGGCTACCGGCACGAATACCGCCACAATCGAGAACGTGGTCGCCGCCACCGCCATCCCGATCTCCGCCGTGCCTTCCTTCGACGCCGTGTAGTGGTCCTTCCCCATCTGCACGTGCCGCACGATGTTCTCGCGCACGACGATCGCGTCGTCGATGAGCACGCC
>DASVGF010000209.1:0-2326 GCA_036379675.1 Gemmatimonadales bacterium
AAGAACTTCGGCATCGAGCAGATGCGCCTGGTCGATCCGGAAGTCTTCGATCCCTACCGGATCGAGGGCATTGCCCACAATACCGCCGACCTCGTGGCCCGGATCGAGATCATGAGGTCGCTGGAGGAGGCGATTGCGGACTGTGTGTTCACCGCCGTGTTGACCGGCCGGGAACGGGCGGCGAAACGCAGGGTGCTGCGGCCCCGGGAAGCGGCGGCAGCGCTGGTGGAGGCGTCTGCTGCCGGGCCCATCGCGATCGTGGCGGGGCGGGAAGACAGTGGACTCACCAACGCGGAGCTGGATCTCTGCCATGCCCTGGTGACCATCTCGACCGATCCCGGCCATCGCTCGCTCAACCTGGCGCAGGCGGTGGCGATCATGGCGTACGAGAGCTGGAACGCGCGGGGGGGCGAAGCAATTCCGCTCAAGCCTCCCCGGCACCAGGCAGCGCCTGCCACATCGGCTCAGCTGGAAGAGCTCTTCACCGACTGGACCCGCGCGCTGTGGGCAGTCGATTTCTTCAAGACCCGGCGGAGCGAGAGCGTGATGCGCTCGTTTCGTGAGATCGTGTACCGGGCCGGTCTCGACGGCCGCGAGGCATCGCTGCTCCGCGCCATGGGGATCGAGGTGGTTCGCTATCTGGACCGAAGCTCGCAAGGAGATTCCTGATGGGACGCTCGAGTGCCTACTGGGCGGGAAATCTTTACTCCAATCCGGCCGAGGAGCCTGCTCCGGACGCGCCGCTCGAGGCGCTGTCGGGAGCCCAGGGGTCGAGGTTCCGAGCCCTGCGCGCCGGGCTGCTCGGCATCTCGGGCGTGGGCGAGCAGGTCCGCTTCATGGGTGCCACCTGGCAATGGGCCTGGGAATACAGTGTGGGCAACCGGAAGCTGTGCTGGCTCCACGTCATGAAGGGCGGCGTGGACGTCACCTTCACGCTCTCCGAGAATGAAGAGGGGCGCCTGGGGAAAGGTCCCAAGATCGCCGGCGCCTTGGCCAAGGCCATCCTCGAGGGACAACGCACCGGCCCCGTGAAGTGGTGCTGGCTCGAGCTCGACGACAAGCGGGCGGTCGACGCGTTTCTCACCCTGGCACGCCGCAAGGCGACGTGGCTGGCCGAGCGGCCAGCGCTGCGTCGCACCCCTCGCTCCAGCGGCAGCGCCTCCGACGAAATGGAAGCCGACTGAATTTGTCGGAATACGTTCGCGCTCGGGTTGTGTAATCAGATGCGCGGACTATACTTCGGCGCGCCTTAGGCTACGGAGGGCGCGCCGGGCGGTAACCCACGTCTTGTGGGCAGGGTTCTACCTCAGCGATGAGATGATGATGCGTAAGCTGGCATTCGTCGTCGGTGGCGTGGCAGCCGGAGGCGTCGCTGCCTTACTCACGCTCGGCGGAACTCCTCCTCACGCACAGCAGGCCCGCGCGGTTCCCGATTCAATCGTTGCCCCGGTCCTGTCTGCTTCCGATACCAGCCGTCTCCAAGGGCCGCGCCAGCCGATCTTCTTCCGCCACGACATTCACGCCGGCCAGTACAAGATCCAGTGCCAGTACTGCCACTACTCGGTGCAGGTGTCGCCCGAGCCTGGCATTCCCACGGTGCAGACCTGCATGGGCTGCCACTTGGTGATCGGGGGCCGCGACAGCTCGGGCCAGGCCGAGATCAAGAAGCTCCGCCAGGCCTGGACCGAGAAGAAGCCGATCGAGTGGGTGCGGGTGCACCTCATCGCGCGGCACGCCCACTTCCCGCATCAGCGCCACATCAAGGCCATGGGCCCCACTGCCTGCGCCACCTGTCATGGCGACGTCCAGCGGATGCCCCAGGTCTACAAGGTGAACCGGGTGGACAACATGGGGTTCTGCATCACCTGTCACATCGAGCGGAAGGTCTCGAGGGACTGTTCGGTATGTCACTACTGACCGGGACTCGGAATGGCTGATGACGCGAAGTCCGCGCTAGACCGCCGGAAGTTTCTCACGGTGCTGGGCGCCTCGGGCGGAGGCGCGCTGGCGCTGTCGGGCTGTTCCACTACGAAGGTCGAGAAGCTGATTCCCTATCTGGTTCAGGCGGAGGACCAGATACCCGGAGTCGCGACGTGGTACGCCAGCACCTGTACGGAATGTCCGACCGGGTGCGGGCTGCACGTGCGCACCCGGGAGGGCCGGGCGGTCAAGCTCGAGGGAAATCCGGAGCATCCGATCAATCAGGGCAAGCTCTGCTCTCGAGGCCAGGCCTCGCTTCAGGGCCTGTACAATCCGGGGCGCCTCCGGGGCCCGATGGCCCGCAGCGCCGATGGGAAGTTTCAGGATATCAGCTGGGACGAGGCGA
>DASVGF010000210.1:0-4618 GCA_036379675.1 Gemmatimonadales bacterium
TCGTTGACGGTGATCGTGAGCAGGGTCGTTATCAGCAGAACGGTGACGATGAGGCTCATGGTGCCCAGGATGTACGAGAGCTGCCGGAAGTAGACCAGCCGCCGCTTGAAGACGCTCACCAGATCGGCCACGCTGTACACCTCGAGGCGCAGAAGCTCCTGCTTGAGCCGGGCGGCCACCGCTGGAGCGGCCCGGTCGTCGCGCACCTTTACCAGGAGCAGCGACACCCGGTCGCCCGCCGGTTGCAGCGCGATCGATTGCATCACCGGTAACACGGTTCCGACGCTGGGCTGTCCCTGATAGTCGTACACCCAGCGAACGATTCCGCGCACCACGAGCGCCCGGCTCACGGCGGCGGTGGCCACCTGGGGATCGAGCCTGCCCACCAGGCTTACGGAGTCGCCGACATCAGCGTGGAGGAGCTCGGCAGCCGGGGCGCTGAGAAGGACCCCGAGGGTGTCGTGACGTGTGAGGTCGGCTCCCTGCTCCAGCTGATAGAGCGCCTGGGCCTCGGGTTGGATTCCGTAGCCGAACAGGGTGACCAGGGAGTCGTCCCGGCGGCCGTAGAGCGAGGTGCCCAGAATGGGGGCGACTGACTCTATGGCCGAGTCACGGCGCAGAGTCTCGACGACGGCAGCAGCCCCGCCCATCGTAGCCTCGGTATCGAATGGCAGCGTCCCCTTCGGGCTGATCCGGATCTGATACCCCTTGGCCAGGAGCATATCGGCGAAGGATTTCTCGATCCCACCGCTCAGCATCACCATGTCGAGCAGCATGGCGGCCGAGATGGCGATGCCCGCCACCGACAGGGCCGTGCGAAGTGGGTGCCGGCCCAGGCTCTTGAGGCTCCAATGAAGTCCGCTCACCCGCGACCCCAGAGCACCAGCGGGGGCGTGTGGACCAATCGCCAGGCCGCCAGCCCGCCAGCCACCAGGCCGAGGGCGAGGGACAGCGCCACGCTGAACAGCACGATGTCGGCGGTGATGAGCGAGAACGTGAGCGCGGTGTCGAAGAACCGCTGGTAATACGCGTTCGTTGCCAGGCCGGCGAGGTACGCCAGCCCGGTGCCCGCCACCGAGCCGAAGGCGGCCACGACGGCCGCCTCGAGCAACAGCGCGCCGAAGATTGTCCGCCGCCGGACCCCTATGAATCGCATGACCGCGGCATCCAGCCGGCGCTCCTCGACCTTGAGCAGCATGATGCAGAGGAGGAATACCGCGCTGGCGACGATGGTGATGACCGCGATTGCCCGGTGGAAGCGGCTTACCACCAGGAAGGTCTGGGACGACTCGGCAGCGATGGCGCGGGAGCTGTAGGCCCGGTACCCGAACGCGGTGCGGTTGAGGGCCGCCGCCGCACTGTCAGGCGATACGCCCGGCTGAAGCGTCAGGCCAAAACGGTCCACCCGGTCGGGGTGGGCCAGGACCGCCCCCAGGTCGGACAGGTGCATCCGGATGTGGCGCTCCCGTTTGGCGATCTCGGCCGGGTCGGGCTTGGGCTCGTAGATCGCTGCCACCACCGCCGTCTGGTTGGCCGAGTCGGCCGAGGGGCCCAGCAGGAGGGTGTCGCCCACCCGGAGACCCAGCTCCTGAGCCAGCTGACGCTCCACGGCTATGTGGGAGACCTGCCCCCCCAGCCTACCCGCCGGCAGGACCAGGAGGAGCCCGGCCAGCCAGGCAGGATGCCACCCGGGAAATCTCATCGATTCCTTTCAGATTCAGCGACTTGCGACCGACACTACGATAAGGTAGTGGGTACGGCTCCACGGTTGGGCCGGCGATTCTCATTGAGGAGCATTCATGGACCCTCAGAGCCACCCCCGGGTAGCAATTCTGGGGATGAGTGAATCAGGGCGAGGCTGGGCTACCCTGGTATCGGGAGCCGGCTGGCCGGTCACCATTTACGATCCCGAAGCCTCATCGCTCCAAAGTGGGGGAGAGGAGATCGCGACCCGGAAGCGGCACTCCCAGAGCTCTGGACTGCACGTCGTGAGGGATGACGACGAGCCGGGGCCGGGCGCGCCACGGCATGGCCGGAGCCTGCTGGACACGGTCACCGCGGCCGATTGGATCATCGATGCCACGGAGAGCGATCTGTTGCACCGCCAGCGGCTGCTCCAGCAGGTGGAGGGCGTGTCGCGCATGGCGGCGGTGGTGACCTGCAGCGCTCCGGGTCTCTCGCCCAGCGATCTGGTGGCTCGCCTCCGGAGACCGGGACGGCTCCTGGTAGCTCAGGGGTTCGACCCGATCGAGCACATTCCGGCGGTGGAGGTTGTCCCGGGGCCGCTCACCGATCCCACCTGCCTCGAGCTGGTACGGAACTGGCTACGGCAGCTCGGACGGATTCCGGTGGTGCTTCGGAAGGAGATCCCGGGGAACGCGAGTGGGCGTCTGGCCGTCGCGTTCTGGCGGGAGTGCATGCGGCTGGTGCTGGATGGAGTATTGGAAGTGAGAGACGTGGATGCCCTCGTGTCCGCCGGCATGGCTGCCCGCTGGGCCGCCGCGGGACCACTTCAGACCGCGTACATCGAGGCAGGCGAGCGGCAGACGGCGCAGTTGAGCGCACTGCTCAGGGCCCTGGAAACCCGGTGGGAAGGAGACACGGCGTTCCAGCTCCCACCCAATGAGCACCAGCACCTGATTCGGCTGATCCAGCGGGCCTACGATGGCGAGGGAGATGTGCTGCGCGGCGCCCGGGACGAGCGTCTGGCCGGCCTCAGGCGGGTAGTAGGCTACTAGCGCTTGAAGGGGTGCTCGAAGCTGACATAGACAAACACCGCATCCTCCCGCTCGTCGGGGCCAAGGCCGATCGTGTAGGCCAGCCCAGGGACAATCTGCAGGTCATTGGCAAGGTCGAATGCTACCCGGAAGCCGGGGTTCAGGACCCAGGATTCCTCGCGGATGGTCCTGCCGGGACCCGCCACCGAGGCGGCACTCTCCCAGAGCGCTTCCAGCATCAGGTTGAATGATGGCCGGAGCAGCCAGATGGCACTCCCGCCCAGGGCAAAATCGGCCGTCGTGGCTTGGGCCCCCAGTGGGTTGCGAGCAGACGGCGTCAAGGTAGCGCCGGCATTCCAGTGAGTGACAAACTCATTTCCTGCCACGATGGTCAGCGGCCAGTTGGCCTGAAACCCCACCCCACCTGCTCCTCGTCCCACTTCGTCCTTGCCGGTTGGCAGCAACAGGCTGACACGCGGGGCCATCACCGTGCGGGCCTCGGGATTTCCGACAAGCTGGTAGCGATAGTTCAAAGCCACATCCCCCACCCCGAACCCCGATCCCTCATAGTTCATCATGGGGATCGTGTAGCTGAGCTGATGGCGAATACCGCCGAGTGGCCACTCCTGGGTGAAACCAAATTCCCAGTCGCCGCCGCGGGACCGTTCGAACGTGCCGATGTGCTGGACCACGCCGCGCTCCTGGTTGTAAGCCTCCTCGATCAGGAAGCTGTTGTCCTGGATCTGAACCGCGGTGAGCGGTGAGCGAGGAGCGGTGAGCGGGAAAAACACGAGCGCCAGAAGCACCCGGCCGTATATGGCGGGCCACCGCCGGTGAACGGATATCACGGTGTTCCCGCTTGCCGCTAACCGCTCGCCGCTTACGCTGTGGTCCCTCATGCGGGTACCAATAATCCCGTGGCGTACATGATCATCATCCCCAGGAGCAGCCCGGCAACATTGAGAGGCTTGGTAAGGCCGGCACCGGCGCGGCGACTGAATAGCCGCCACAGCTCATACACGACCGCCACGATGGCACCCACGCCGATGGCAAAGAACAGGGTGGCCCACACGGGTGAATAGGTGAAGCCCCCTACCCAGGCACCGAGCACCGTCGGCACGCCGGCCATGGCGCCGAGCCAGGCGAGCGAGCCCAGACTGGGACGCTCCTCCGCGAGCGGGGTGACGATACCGAGCCCCTCGGTGGTGTTGTGCAGCAGGAACCCGATAACCAGGAAGGTTCCCAGTGCAATCTCGCCGCTGGCGTAGGACGTGCCGATGGCGAGCCCCTCACCCAGGTTGTGGAGCCCGATGCCGAAAGCGATCAGGGCGGCCACCTGCAGCGGTGAGCGCTCGTGCCGGGTACCACCGCGCCACCGGGCCAGCCCCGCCAGCAGGAGCGGGGTACCCAGTACGCCGAAGAGCACCAGTGCTGGACCCTGGAATGCGCTCGCGATGAGGGCGGAAGACTCCACGGCCTCCACCAAAGCATCCACGCCAAGGAATACCAGAAGCCCGATGGTGAGGCTCAGAAAGAAATCGATCCAGCGGCGGTCGATCGAGCGGACGAAGGGGAGCCACAGCAGGCCGATAAAGACCGGTATGACCCCGGCATAGATGCCGAGCAGGGCAAACGTGCTGAGATAGCGCGAGTCGGGCGAGGGCGAGAGAGTGGCCACCGCCACATCCTTGCCAAAGGTCAGGCCGGTGCTGGTGACCAGCACCACCGAGTGCGGCTCGCCTTCGACCCAGGGATAGGGGATCGTGATCGTCCGACGCTCCAGACGCTCGACGGTGCGGCTCCCATTGACCCGGTGCACCCAGTTGGCGTCGTCCACCATCACCTGGGCCAGCGTGACCGGCTCCGGCCCGCCGTTCACCACCGCCACCTCCATCACGCCG
>DASVGF010000211.1:0-19422 GCA_036379675.1 Gemmatimonadales bacterium
TGCGTCTCCCGGTAGACCCCACCTACGGGCTGCTGCCGCACCAGGCGCTTGGCCTCGCGTTTGCCCTCTACAAGGACTTCAATCAGGTAAAGGCGGCGGCCCGGATCATGGAGCAGCTGTATGGGGTGTTCGTCAGCAACGGCTGCTCGCTCGCCGAGATCAATCCGCTGGTAACCACCCCGGCGGGCCAGGTGCTTGCGCTCGACGCCAAAGTCGTCATCGATGACAACGAGCTCTTCTGGCGGCCCGACCTCGGGCTCATGCGCGACGAAAGCGCCGAGGAGGCAAGCGAGGGGGCGGCGCGCCGCGCCAACCTGTCGTTCATCAAGCTGGAAGGCGATGTGGGCTGCGTGGTCAACGGAGCCGGTCTGGCCATGGCCACGATGGACCTGGTGAAGTATTACGGTGGCGAGCCGGCCAACTTTCTGGACATCGGCGGCAGCTCCAGCCCCGAGAAGGTCATTACCGCGCTCAAGATCATCACGGCCGATCCCAGCGTGAAGGCAATCCTTTTCAACATCTTCGGCGGTATCACCCGGACCGACGATGTGGCCAACGGGATCGTCGCCGCCACCCGGCAGTTCAAGGTGAAGGTGCCCATCGTCATCCGGCTCACCGGCACCAACGAGGCCGAAGCAATTCGCATTCTCGAGGGCGTCGGCATGACCGCGCTGAGCGACATGGATGAAGCCGTGCAGCGCGTGGTCAAGCTGGCGAGGAACGCGGCGTGAGCATCTTCATCGATGCCGGCACCCGGCTGGTGGTGCAGGGCATTACGGGACGCGAAGGCGCCTTCCACACCCGTCAGATGCTCGAGTACGGCACCAGCGTCGTGGCCGGGGTTACGCCCGGCAAGGGCGGCCAGACGTTCGAGGACAGGGTGCCCGTGTTCGACACCGTGGCGGCCGCAGTCCGGAGCACCGGGGCTAACTGCTCGGTCATCTATGTGCCGCCGATGGCTGCGGCCGGCGCCATTTTCGAAGCGGTGGATGCCGGCATCCCTCTCGTGGTCTGTATCACCGAGGGTATCCCCGTCATGCACATGAGCCGGGCCATGCCGTTCGTGAAGGCGCGGGGCGCGCGGCTGATCGGCCCCAACTGTCCCGGACTCATCACCCCAGGCGCCAGCAAGGTCGGCATCATTCCCGGCAATATCTGCGCGCCGGGACGAGTGGGGCTGGTATCGCGCAGCGGGACGCTTACCTACGAAGTGGTCAATCACCTCACCCGGAACGGCATCGGCCAGAGCACCTGCGTCGGGATTGGCGGGGACCCCATCATTGGAACTGACTTCATCGACTGCCTGCGGGCGTTCCAGGACGACCCGAAGACCGACGCCATCGTCATGATCGGCGAGATCGGGGGGACGGACGAGCAGAACGCCGCCGGGTTCGTGCAGAAACACGTGTCCAAGCCGGTGGTCGGCTTCATCGCGGGGCAGACCGCGCCCAAAGGGCGCCGGATGGGTCACGCGGGGGCCATCATCTCCGGGTCGTCCGGCACCGCGGAAGAGAAGCTCGCCGCGTTCGAGGCGGCCGGTATCGCCGTCATGAAACGTCCGGTGGACGTGGTGAGCCTCCTCCGGGCCCGTCTCAAGTCATAGCTCACCCGGGCGGGTCATGTGCCTACCCGCTTACCCACTTACCCGCTTACCTAGAGAGATCGTGTGGCAGCCACCTTGACCCTCGGCATCATCAAACCCGACGCGGTAGCCAGTGGAAAGACCGGGGCGATTCTCGCGCACCTGCAGAAGGCCGGCTTCATCCCTCGCGCGGTCCGGCTGGTGCGGCTCACGCGGCCCGAAGCCGAAGCCTTCTATGAAGTCCATCGGGGCCGGCCCTTCTATAACGACCTGGTCGCATTCATGACGAGCGGCCCCTGCCTGCCCCTGGCGCTGGAGCGGGAGGACGCCGTCGCCCACATGCGCACGATCATCGGTGCCACCGATCCGGCCGAGGCCGCTCCGGGCACGGTGCGGAAGCTTTTTGCCGAGTCCAAGGGCAAGAATGCCATCCACGCGTCCGATAGTACCGAAAATGCCGTCCGGGAGGTCGCCTTCTTCTTCACAGAGGCCGAGCTGGCCCGGCTCTGGGGCTGAATCGTCCCGCTTGATCTATCTTGTTGTCGCTGCTAGTTTAAGCGGCTATGCTGCGAGTGGACATCCGGGACCTTCAGCGGGGGCCGGTCCGGACGGTAGGAGAGCTTCGGCCCGACGACCCGGCCTTTGAAGGGCTGGACCTGAATCTGGTGGGGCCGGTGTCGGTTACCGGGCAGTTGCAGACCACCGGCGATGGCGAGTACCTGTGGCGGGGAAGCTTCCACGGGGTCATGGAGGGCGAATGCCGTCGCTGCCTGACAGACGTGCGCACCGACGTTGACATCGACGTGGATGCCGCGATCTTCAGCACCGACCTGGAGGCCGCGGACGATCCCGACTTTTATCCGCTGCTGCAGCGCGCCTCGCACATCGATATCAGGGATGTGGCACGGGAGGAGCTGGCCCTGGCGGCCCCGACCCGGCTGTTGCTCTGCCGGGACGATTGTGCCGGCCTGTGTCTGACCTGTGGAGCCGATCTGAACGCGGGACCGTGCGAATGTTCCGCGCCCGCCGAACCTGTTTGAGGACCTAATGGCAGTTCCCAAGCGCCGAACCTCGAAGTCCCGCAAGCGGCTCCGCCGCGGTCACCACGTCGCGGCCAATGTGCAGACTCAGGCATGCCCCCGGTGCGGCTCCCCCAAGCTCTCGCATCGCGTGTGCGATTCGTGCGGCTACTACCGGGGTAAGAAGCAGGTAGAGGTCGAGGACGCCTGAGCGTGATCCGCGTGGCGGTGGACGCTATGGGGGGCGATACCGCCCCGCAGGCGGAAATCGCCGGCGTGGTTCAGGCCCTGACGACGCTGCCGGGCCAATTCATCGTCCAGCTCGTGGGTCGTTCCGACGTCATTCATGCGGAGCTCGCCAAGCACCCTGACGCCGACCGGAGCCGCCTCGAAATCCATGAGGCGCCCGAGGTCATCGGCATGGGAGAAAAGCCCCTCGCCGCCGTCCGCAAGAAACCCAAATCCAGCATAGTCGTCGGGCTCGGCCTCCAGAAGGCCGGCAAGTCCGATGCTTTCGTCTCCGCCGGCAACACCGGCGCCACCCTCGCCGCGTCCACCATCCTGCTCGGGTTGCACGACGGGGTCGAACGAGCCACCGTGGCCACACTCTTTCCCACGGCCACCCAACCCGTCCTGGTGCTCGACGGCGGCGCCAACGTCGACTGTTCGGCCCGGGAGCTGGTCGGCTTCGCCTACCTGGGGACCGTGTATATGCGGGACGTGCTCCGGCGGCCGAGTCCCACAGTAGGACTGCTCAATGTCGGCGAGGAGGATGAGAAAGGAAACGCCACCACCCGGGAGGCCCACAGTCTTCTCAAGAAGAGCCCGCGGCTCCACTACCTGGGAAACATCGAGGGGCGTGATATCGTCGCCGGTCACCACAAGTACGGCGAGGTGGATGTGGTGGTGTGCGACGGGTTCGTGGGCAATGTGGTGCTCAAGTTCTACGAGTCCGTGGGCCGGCTCATCGTCGGGCTGATCAAGCAGACGGTGCCAGACCTGCTGGCCCGGCCGGAGCTGAAGGAGCTGTTCCGGGTTCTCGACTACTCGACGTATGGGGGGGCGCCGCTGCTCGGTGTAAAGGGCGTGTCGATCATCTGCCATGGCGCCTCTCCGGCCAACGCCATCAAGAATGCCGTCCGTGTCGCGGTCCAGTCGGTCGAAGCCGATCTGAGCCGGCACATCGGCGCCGAGTTCGCCGAAGGCGAAGCCGCGGCCCAGGCATGACCCGCCGCCCGATTGCCATGATGACGGGTCTGGGGGTGGCCGTTCCCCCCCGCGTCCTCACCAACGAGGACCTTACCCGCATGCTGGATACCTCGGACCAGTGGATCGTCGAGCGGACCGGCATCCGCGAGCGCCACATCGCGGCCCCGGAGCAATCCGTGGCCATGCTGAGCCGCGAAGCGAGCGACAAGGCGCTCGCGCGCGCCGGCCTCACCGCGCGCGATCTCGATTCGATCGTGCTCGCCACCGCCACGCCGGACCGCCTGCTCCCCTCCACCGCCTGCGACCTCCAGGCCCTCCTCGGCGCAGACAAGGCGGCGGCCTTCGACATATCGGCTGCCTGTCCCGGCTTCGTATTCGCCACCACGGTAGCGGAGGGCCTCATCGCGTCGGGCCAGAGCGAGGTGGTGCTCGTGGTGGGCGCCGAGAAGCTCTCGACCATCACGGATTTCCAGGACCGCTCGACCGCCATTCTGTTCGGTGACGGCGCCGGCGCTGCGATCGTGCGGCGGGCCTCCGGGAACAGCGGGCGCGGCATCCTGTCCACCTTCCTCAAATCAGACGGCAAGCTGGCCCCGCTGCTCTACCGGCCCGGCGGCGGGGCCAGCGATCCAATCAGCGAGAAAGTGGTCTGCGAGCGGTCCCATTACATGAAGATGGCCGGCCGCGAGGTCTTCAAGGCCGCGGTGCTCGCCATGTCGGAGGCCTGCGACCAGGCGCTGCAGCGCGCGGGCGTGAGCGCCGACCAGATCGATCTCCTCATCCCCCACCAGGCCAACGTCCGGATCATCGAGGCCACCGCCAAGCATGCCGGCATGTCCATGGACAAGGTGATGGTCAACGTGGACCGCTACGGCAATACCTCCTCAGCGTCGATACCGCTCGCGCTCGACCAGGCCATCACCGAGGGCAGGGTGAAGCCGGGTTCGCTGCTCCTGCTCGTCGCTTTCGGCGCCGGGTTCACCTGGGGCAGCGCCGTCATCCGGTGGTGACCGTCGTCATGTGCCCGGGACAGGGGGCGCAACGCGTGGGCATGGGCAAGGACCTGGCCGCCCGCTTCCCGGCCGCCAGGGACACGTTTGCGGCGATCGACGAGGCCCTCGGAACCGGACTCTCCCGGCTCATGTGGGAGGGACCCGAAAGCGAGCTCACTCTCACCCACAATGCTCAACCGGCGATTCTGGCCCATTCGGCGGCCGTGCTCGCCGCCATTCGCGAGCGGCTGGGAACCCCGGTCGCGGCCGCCGGCCATAGTCTTGGCGAGTACAGCGCCCACGTGGCGGCGGGAACCCTGCGCGCAGTAGAGGCGGCGCGCCTGGTCCGCCGGCGCGGTGAGCTCATGCTGGAGGCCGGGCGCCAGCGGCCGGGCACCATGGCTGCGGTGCTCGGGCTGGCGACGGCGGAAGTCCAGAGCGCCTGCGACGAAGCCTCTGGCGCGGATGGGCTGGCAGTCCCCGCCAACCTGAACGCGCCGGATCAGACCGTCATTTCCGGCGATCCGGTTGGGGTGACCCGAGCGGGAGAAGGCTGCAAGGCGCGCGGCGCCAAGCGGGTCATTGCCCTCAATGTGAGCGGAGCCTTCCACTCGCCGCTCATGGCCCCGGCGGTGGACGGCCTGCGGGAGGCCCTGGCCGGCGCCACCTTCGGTGATCCCGGCTACCCGGTCATCGCCAATGCGAGTGGGGAGACGGTGCAGACCGGCGTGGATGCCAAGCGTCTCCTGGCCGATCAGCTCACCGCCCCGGTGCGCTGGGTGGCGTGCATGCAAGCCGCGGCCCGGCTCTGCCCCGACGCGACATTTGTGGAGATCGGGCCTGGGAACGTCCTGTCGGGCTTGCTCAAGCGAATCGTACCCGGGGCCAAGGCCATCACCCTGGGCACGGCCGATGAGGTGGAGAAGTTTCTCGCATGACGGCGATCGACCTGTCCGGCCAGACGGCCTTCGTCACCGGCAGCACCCGGGGCATCGGCCTCGCCATTGCGCGGGCGCTGCTTGGGGCCGGTGCGAAGGTCGCCATCGTGGGACGTGACCAGGAGCGCGCCCGGGCCGTGGCGGCGGAGCTGGGCGAGCGCACGGTTGGGGTGGCCTGTGATGTGTCCCATGCCGACCAGGTCGAGGCCGCGGTGGCCGCCGCCGAGAAGGCGCTCGGCCCGATCGATATTCTGGTGAACAACGCCGGTCTCACCCGGGACAATATTCTCCTCCGGCTGTCCGACGCCGACTGGGATAGCGTGCTGGACGCCAATCTCAAGGGCGCGTTCCACACCATGCGGGCGACGATCAAGGGGATGATGAAGCGGCGGTCAGGACGCATCATCAACATCGGGAGCATCGTGGGGCTTACCGGGAACAAGGGGCAGGCCAACTACGCGGCCAGCAAGGCCGGCCTGATCGGCCTGACCAAGTCCATCGCCAAGGAGTACGCGAGCCGCAATATTCTGGTCAATTGTATCGCGCCGGGCTTCATCGCGACCGACATGACCGACGCCTTGCCCGCCGAAGCGCGCGCAACATTATTAGAGGAGATCGCGCTGGGCCGCCTGGGCCGGCCCGAGGACGTCGCAGGGACCGTGCTGTTCTTGGCTTCCGATCTGGCCGGCTACATCACGGGCCAGGTGCTGGTGGTAGACGGTGGGATGGTGATCTGAGACGGACCCGCAATCTTCAATCGAGGACGACATGGCAAACGTGGAAGAGAAGGTCAAGGATATCATCGTCGAAGAGCTCGGCGTCGAGCGCGAGAAGCTGACCAATGACGCCAGCTTCATGGAGGACCTCGGCGCCGACAGCCTCGATACCGTCGAGCTCGTCATGGCGTTCGAGAAGGAGTTCGACATCGATATCCCCGACGAGGAAGCCGAGAAGCTGCGCACCGTGGGCGATGCCATGTCCTACCTCCACGAAAAGATCGGCAAGTAGTGACTCGTCGTGTCGTCGTCACCGGCCTCGGGCTGGTGACCCCCGTCGGGAATGACGTCGAGTCAACGTGGCAGGGGCTGCTCGCCGGCAAGTCGGGCGCGGCACCGATCACCAAGTTCGATGCTTCGAATCAGCGGGTCCGGTTTGCCTGCGAGGTGAAAGGGTTCGACCCTCTCCAGTATATCGACCGCAAGGAGGCGCGCCGCTACGACCTGTTTGCCCAGCTGGCGCTGGCGGCCGCGCACCAGGCCATCACCCAGGCCGGCCTGGAGGGCCGCTTTCCGGCGCCGGAGCGCACCGGCGTCGTCATCGGGAGCGGCATCGGCGGGATGCAGACTTACGAGGAGAACTGCTCCCTCTTCCTCACCAAAGGGCCGGACCGGGTTTCTCCGTTCTTCGTGCCCATGTTCATTCCCGACATCGCCGCCGGTCTGGTGTCCATCCGGTACGGACTCAAGGGCCCCAACTTCGCCACCGTCTCGGCCTGTGCCTCCTCGGCTCACGCCATCGGCGAGTCGTTCAACATGATTCGCCACGGGACTGCCGACGCCATGGTTACCGGCGGCTCCGAAGGTGCCATCACCGGCCTCACCGTCGCCGCGTTTGCCAACATGAAGGCCCTCTCCACCCGAAATGACTCGCCCCAGACGGCCAGCCGGCCTTTCGACAAGGACCGGGACGGCTTCGTGCTGGGGGATGGCGGAGCCATGGTAGTGCTTGAAAGTCTCGAGCATGCTGAGCGGCGGGGGGCGCAGATCCTGGGGGAGGTGCTGGGCTACGGTCTCAGCGCCGATGCCTCGCACATCACCTCTCCGGCGGAGCACGGCGAGGGCGCCCAGCGGGCCATGCGGGACTGCCTTCACGATGGCCACATCGATCCTAAGGACGTGGGCTACATCAATGCCCACGGAACATCTACACCCCAGGGCGACGTGGCCGAGACCGAGGCGGTCAAGGCGGTCTTCGGCGAGCAGGCCCGGAAGCTGGTGTTCGGGTCTACCAAGTCCATGACGGGCCACCTGCTGGGCGGAGCCGGCGCGCTCGAGTTTGCGGTCTCCCTTCTATCTGCCACCTGCGGGGTCATTCCGCCCACCATCAATCAGTTCACCCCCGATCCCGAATGCGACCTCGATTGCGCTCCCAATCGGAAAGTCGAGCGCAAGGTGCATGTGGCGTTGTCGAACTCCTTCGGGTTCGGCGGCCACAACGTCACCCTCGCCGTGAGGGCCTGGGATAGCTAGCAGGGAACCTCTCTCCTCATCCCGAGCGGAGCGAGGGATCTACTCAGGACGAGGTAGATCCCTCATTACGTTCGGGACGAGGAGACACTCGGCTGGCTCACCCCTGGGAGGAATACCATGGGGGTCAGATTCCGCGCGTCCCCCCACCAGAGTAGATTTCTGGCGGTTACTCACGGCACCTCAAGGAGATACGATGTCTGGTGGGATCGACCTGGCACGCCTCCGTGACCCTCTTCTGCTGCCGATCGCCGAAAAGGTCATCCGGGGCGAGCGGCTCGGGGCCGAAGAGGGGCTGGCGCTTTACGCCACCTCCGATTTGCTCGGGCTGGGCATGCTGGCCGACGCCGCCAACCGCCGCATCAATGGCGACCGGGTCTTTTTCTCGGCCAACCAGCATATCAATCCCACCAACGTCTGCGTGCTGCGGAACACCTGCACCTTCTGCTCCTTTGCCCGGATGCCGAAGGAAGCGGGCGCCTATACCCGCTCCCTGGAAGAAGTCTTTCTGGAGGCTGAGCAGGCGACCGGAATGCCCACGAGCGAGTTCCATATTGTCGGCGGGCTCCATCCGAAGCTTCGGCTGAGCTACTACACCGACATGATTCGGGGGCTGAAGCAGCGTCACCCCCACGTGCATATCAAAGCGCTCACCGCCGTCGAAATCGCTCACCTGGCTCGCATCGAGAAGCTCTCCGAGCGCGAGGTGCTTATCGCCATGCGCGAAGCGGGACTTACCAGCCTGCCCGGGGGTGGGGCCGAGGTATTCAGCACCGCAGTCCGCGCTACCATCGCCGAGCGGAAGCTCACCGGCGAGGAATGGCTCCGGGTCCACCGGGTGGCGCACGAGCTGGGCATCCCCACCAACTGCACCATGCTCTACGGCCATGTCGAGACGGCCGACGATCGCATTCAGCATCTGACCATGCTGCGAAACCTCCAGGACGACACTGCCGGCTTTCTCACCTATATCCCACTGGCCTATCATCCGGATCACAACGAGCTGGGTGAGGAGATGGGGCGAGTGGGAACGGCCACAACCGGCTACGAGGACCTCAAGAACATTGCCGTGGGCCGCCTGTTCCTGGACAACATTCCCCATGTGAAAACCCACTGGCCCATGGTCACGCCCTTTCTCTCCCAGATTGCGCTCAGCTTCGGCTGCGACGATGTGGAAGGAACGGTGGTCTACGAGCGCATCTATCACGAGGCAGGTGCGCATACAGCCATGCACATGCCGTACATGGATCTCGTCAACCTGATCCGTGGGGCGGGGAAGCGACCGGTCGAGCGCAATAGCCTGTACCAGCCGGTACGTGAGAGCTTCGACGACCCTCCACCCGAGCCTTCGCTTCGGCGGGGCGCCGGCCTGCCGGTGGTGCACGCGGCATGAGACTCGGCCGCATTCCCTGGATCAACTGCTACCCGATCTACGGCGCCATCGATCGAGGGTTGATCGATGTGCCGGCGGAGCTGGTCTCCGGCACCGCGTCCGAGCTCAACGACCTCCTGGCCGCCGGTGCACTCCAGGTGAGCGTGGTTTCCGCGGTGGAGTATGCCAGGAACGCGGCTGCGTATCACCTCCTGCCCGATCTGGCCATCAGCTGCGACGGACCGGTCCACAGTGTCGCCCTCTTTTCCAAACGGCCGGTCGAGGATCTCTCGGGCTGCACGGTCCTGCTCAGCGCCTCCTCCCGTACCTCGGTCTATCTGCTGGAGCTGCTCTGCCGCCATCGTTGGGGCATCGATCCCGAGTTTGCCACCGCGAGGGCCGAAGCGCCGGACCTGAGCACGGTGGCCGGGTTGCCGCATGAGGCTGTGCTCGTCATTGGCGACGCGGCGCTGCATCTCTCCACCAGGTCGGTGTACCCGGTGCGGGTGGATCTGGGGGAGGAGTGGAAGGCGTGGACCGGCCTGCCGTTCGTGTTTGCGGTCTGGGCGGCCCGGCGCGAGACCCCCGCAGCAGGGGTCAGCCTGGTGCACCAGCGGCTCCTCGAGTCCCGGGTTTGGGGGCTCGCGCACCTGGATCAGCTCGCCGCCTCGGCGGCGGCCAATACCGGGGTAGCGGAGCGGGTGTGCCGCGCCTACCTGGGCGACCTCGACTACGCGCTCTCCTATGGTCATCTGGCGGGGCTCACCGACTTCTTCCGCCGGCTGGCGCTAGAAGGCCTGGTCCCCGATGGATCACTTTCCTTCATATCAGCCGCGTAAGGCATTGTCCTGATGACCCTTGTCGATCGCAATTCGAGTGAGTTCAAGGGCTATCTGGAGCTCTACGAGCGGGCATCGCTCCTGGAGCTGGGCCAGCTGGCCGACGCCGAGCGCTGGCGGCAGCATCCGGAGAACGTGGTTACCTACATCATCGACCGGAACATCAACTACACCAACGTGTGCGTTGCCGACTGCAAGTTCTGCGCGTTCTATCGCCGGCCGAAGCACCACGAGGGGTACGTGCTGAGCTTCGAGCAGATCGGGGCCAAGATCGACGAGTGCAAGGCCATTGGTGGCGTTCAGATTTTGCTGCAGGGGGGGCACAACCCGTACATCCCGTTCGAGTGGTATCTCGAGCTGATGCGCTACATCAAGGAGCACCACCCGATTCACATCCACGGGTTTTCGCCATCGGAGGTGGTTTTCTTCAGCGAGCGGTTCGGCCTGTCCGTCGCCGACGTGGTCCGAGAGCTCCGCTCGGCGGGGCTCGACAGCATCCCCGGGGGAGGCGGCGAGATCCTGGTGGACGCGATACGCGAGCGGGTGGCCAAGAAGAAGGCGCAGACCGAGGAATGGCTGGGAGTGCAGGAGGAGGCTCACCGGCAGGGCATGAAGACGTCCGTCACCATGATGTACGGGCTGGGGGAAAGCAACGCTGACCGGATCGAACACCTGCTCAGGGTGCGCGAGCTCCAGGCGCGCACCGGCGGGTTCACGGCGTTCATCTGCTGGCCGCTTCAGCCCGAGGGCACCGGGATGGCCGATCAGCCCAAGACCGATGCGGTGAGCTATCTGCGCACTCTCGCCCTGGGGCGCATCATCTGTGACAACGTGCCGAACCTCCAGTCCTCCTGGGTTACCATGGGGCTCAAGGTGGGGCAGGTGGCCCTCCGATTCGGCGCCAACGACTTCGGCAGCCTCATGATGGAGGAGAACGTGGTCTCGTCGGCAGGCACGACGCACCGGGCCACGATTGCGGAAATGGAGCGCTGCATTCGGGATGCCGGGTACCAGGTGCGCCGCCGGCGGCAGGATTACTCGATCATCGATGAGCCCGTCACTGTGGCCGCATGACGCGGGTCGGCATCGGCTATGATTCCCATCGGTTCGTGGCAGGGCGCCCGCTGGTGCTGGGAGGGGTGACGATTCCCCACTCGCTGGGTCTTGCGGGGCACTCCGATGCGGACGCGGTTGCCCATGCCCTCACCGATGCGATTCTCGGTGCCGCCGCCGCCGGCAATATCGGACAGCTCTTCCCCGATAGCGACCCGCAGTGGAAGGACGCCGATTCGATGGACTTGCTGCGCAGTGCCCACGAGCTGGTCCGCACCCGCGGCTACAGGCTCGCGCAAGCCGACCTCACCATCATCACCGAACAGCCCAAGCTCGGACCCCATCTCGACGCCATGGCCGCCAGCCTCGCGGAGCGAGTGGGAGCAGGGCCCGGGTCGGTGAGCCTCAAGGCCAAGACGAACGAAGGTATGGGATTCATCGGCCGGGGTGAGGGCATCGCGGTGATCGCGGTTGCCACCCTGGAGGCCCGCTGATCGAATCACTGCTGGCGTGGCTTGCGACCCTTCCGCCCGCCGCCGTCTACGCCGTCCTCGCCCTGCTCGCTGCCATCGAGAATGTGGTGCCGCCGGTGCCGTCCGACGCAGCGGTAGCCCTGGGCGCGTTCCTGTCCAGCCGGGGCCTGACCACTCCACTCGGGGTCTTCGCGGTCACGTGGCTTTCCAACCTGGCCGGCGCGGCCGCAGTGTATCTCGTCGCGCGCCGTTACGGTCGCCGTCTCTTTGCTACCGGCCTCGGCCGCCGGCTGCTGGCGCCCCGGTCCCTGGCGGTGATCGAGCGGGAATATCTCCGGTTCGGCGTCGCCGGGATCTTTATCAGCCGGTTTCTCCCGGGCATCCGGGCGGTGGTGCCGCCCTTCGCCGGCCTGGTAGGGTTGAGCGCCGCGCGCACGCTCGTGCCGATGGGCATCGCGTCCGCCATCTGGTACGGCGGCATCACCATCCTCGGGACGGTCATCGGCACCGAGTGGGAGCGCATCAGCCGGATCATCACTGGAATCAACCGGACCCTGGGGATCATCGCCCTGGGGTTGATTGCCGCCGGTCTGGTCTGGTATCTGCGCCGCCGCCGGCGGCGGCAGCAGGATCGCATTTGGCACGCCACCGAAGAAGCCCTCGATCCCGCCGCCCCCTCCTTCCTGGCCGGCTCCGACATTGCCGAAGGGTCGGCGCGCCAGGCCGCTGCGCTGCTCGTGCTGGAGCTCGCGTATGCCGATCCGGCACTGACGCCCGCCGAGCGAGAGCTGGTGGCCTCCCACCTGCGCGACCGCTGGGGACTCGGCAAGGAGACACCGCCGGTGCTGGAAGACGAGAAGGACCGCCAAAGCCGCTTTGCCGAATACGAGGGCAGGCTGCGGGAGCGGTTCAACCAGAAGGAGCGGCTGGCTCTGGTGGAGCGGATGTGGACCGTGGCCTTCAGCGACGGTGCTATTGGGATCCACGAAGAGCGGCTCATGCACCTCGCGGGGGAGCTTCTCGGCATCGACAAGGGCGATCTGGTCGAAGTCCGCGGGAGGCTCAAGACGTCAGGTTCTCCGTGAGCAGCGGGGCCGTGCGGGGGCAGATCGATCGTGACTTCTGGATCGAGAGCTTCCGCGACTATCTGGCGCTCGAGGCCGGCAGCAGCGCCAACACGGTCGAGGCCTACCTGCGCGACCTCCGGCGACTCGGGGACTTTGCGGCCTCGCGGGGCGTGCGGGATCCCGCCAGGCTCACCCTCCGTCTGCTGCGCGATTTCGTCTACCTGCTCAAGGACCTGGGGCTCAGTGCCGCGTCAATCCGGCGGGTCATCTCGGCCATCCGGACCTATTACGGCTTTCTGGCGGGTGAGGGACGCGTGAAGGACGACCCCAGTGAGCGCCTCGAGAGCCCGCGGCGCGGCCGGGCTCTGCCGGACACCTTGAGCGTGCAGGAGGTCGAGGCGCTCCTGGCCGCCCCGTCCATCGAGCAGCCTCTGGCCTGGCGGGATCGCGCCCTGTTGGAGCTGGCGTACGGAGCCGGGTTGCGCGTGTCGGAGCTCTGCGGTCTGGGCCTGACCGACTTGCTCCTGTCGGAGAATCTGGTCCGGGTCTTTGGCAAGGGCGGGAAGGAGCGGTTGATCCCGATTGGCCGCAGCGTGATCGGCGCCGCCTCTGTCTATCTGCATACCATGCGCCCCGCATTGGACCGCGGGAAGAGCAAGAACCGAGTGCTCCTCAACGCACGAGGTGAGCCCCTGTCACGGGTCGGTGCCTGGGGCATCGTCCGCCGTGCCACCCAGCGGGCGGGCCTCAGCAAACGGGTCACCCCGCACACCCTGCGTCACAGCTTTGCTACCCACCTGTTAGAGGGCGGTGCGGACCTTCGGGCGGTGCAGGAAATGCTGGGTCACGCCGATCTCTCCACCACCCAGATCTATACCCACGTCGACCGCGAGTACCTCCGCTCGATCCACAAGCAGTTTCATCCCCGAGGCTAGTGTCCGGCCCCGGCGTGACCTGGCTCACTACGGCCCGTTCCGGCCTGGATTATCCTCATCCGTACTCCCATGCATTCCATTTGCCCGACCAGGAGGAATCAAACATGAGGCAAATCATCTGCGCTGCCGTCGCGGCGCTCATAGTTACGACTCTGGGTTGCAGCCCCCGCGATCGCCGGGAAACTGCGAGCAGCCTCGACTCGACTGCAGCCGATGTCTCGCAGGAAGTGGAAGAGAGCGCTGAGGAAGCCCGCGAGGAATTCCGCACTTACGCCTATGATCGGCGCAGCGAATTCCGCCGCGATGTGGATCTGAAGCTCCAGAAGCTCGACAACGAAATCGCCGAGCTGGAGCGCACTACCAAGCGCGGAGTGGACAAGGCCCGCGACAGCTCGGTGGTTCGCATCCGCGGCGCCCGTAACGCCGTGAGCCGCAGCCTGGACCGGTTCGGCACGGCCACGGAGAGCACCTGGGAGGACGTGAAACGAAGCATCACCGCGGCGGTCGACTCGCTGGATCGCGAGGTCAAGACTCTGCGGCCCGATGCCCGGCCGATGGGAGGGACCGGGCCGAGCTGATAGAAAGCTATTAGCTATTAGCTATTAGCTAATAGCTACCAG
This sequence comes from Gemmatimonadales bacterium, assembly GCA_036379675.1. Classification (GTDB taxonomy): domain Bacteria; phylum Gemmatimonadota; class Gemmatimonadetes; order Gemmatimonadales; family GWC2-71-9; genus CAVVWJ01. The sequence continues at coordinate 14,346 of DASVGF010000211.1, forward strand.
CTATTAGCTAATAGCCTCTTTCATCCTCCAATCCCCGCCGACGCCGGGTCGGTTCTCTCGAAGACCCGGCCCAGCCAGCCCACCAGCAGTGCGGCCTCGTAGGCCATCACGAGGAAAGCCAGAGTAGCCGCCGGCAAGGCCGCCCACCCATCGATCCCCCGCCGCAGCAGGAGAAAGGCACCCCCGCTGATCGCGACCGGGAGTGCCAGCACACCCACCAGCAGCGCGATGAACGCCACCATCATGAGAAAGTTTTGTCCCAGGGCCTCGACTCCGCCCGCCCGTCCGGATCCCAGCCGAACCCAGCCGGGGTAGAGCAGGGCGGCTCCGTTCTGAATCAGCATGCCGAGCAGGTTGATGCCGGGGAGAAACAGAAACGCCGCGGCCAGTGCGAGGGTCCGGGCCTCGAGCCCCGGGTACATCGAATCGTTCCCCAGAAACGCCAGATAGCCGATGACGAGCAAGCTCAGCTGGATTGCGGTGAGCAGCAGCGTTGAGGCGGCCACTTCGGCCAGGACCACTGACCAGCCGGCCAAAGGGTAGCTGCGCAGGAGATCGAGCTTCGGCAGGTCGCCCCGGAGGTCGTTGCGCACCCACTGAGGGCCCAGCACGATCAGGCTCGCTCCCCAGAACACCAGCAGCCACCCGGCGATTCCCGCCAACGTCCCGTGAGGCTCGAAAGAGAGCACGGTCACTACCGCCCCGGCCATGGCCAGCGCCAGCGCGGCGTTTCGCACCCGGCGCTTGCGGGTGACCGCAACCAGGTTCTTCCAGAGAATCGCGGACGCCGGCCACCCGGATGGCGCCAGCCGGAAGAGCGGGGGCGTCGTGCTGGCGGGAAGCACCGAGGCCAGGCGGCGGGGGTTCTCCGACAGCGCCCGGGCCCGCCGGAGCGACACCTGGGCAGCGGCCTCTTCGAAGGCGCTGTCCGACCGCACGACCCAGATGTAGTGCAGCATCATCAGGATCAGCGCCGGCCAAAGTGCGTCGAGCCAGTCGGCCAGAGTGTGTGCGGTGAGCGGCCGGACCATGAGGCGGAAGGGATACGTCAGCGCGGTGGGGAGCGGTTGCGACGCCGCCTCGCCCACCGCGGCCAGGAAGCTGAACGGGCTGTCCGCCCGGGCTTCGACGATGCGCGGAAGCGCGTCGGCAATGCTCCAGGTGAGTGCGATGAGCACCACCCCGAGCACCCCCAGCGACACGATTCGGTGGCGCGCGCCGAGTCGCCCGTGCTCGGCGAGACTGGTCCGCACGAACGACGCTCCGAGACGGTGGAACGAGAGCGTGGTCAGTAGCACCCAGATGGAGACGACCCTGAGCCAGGGCGACGCGCCGAATCGCTCCCGCGAGAGAATCAGGGTCCACAGCAGAGCGTTGAAGAGGATCAGAAGCTGACTGTGCAGCAGCTTGAACTGGATCAACCCACGGCGGGAGACCGGACCGGAGAACAGAAACGTCACCTCGGCCGGACTGAAGGCCAGCACGCGGCGCTCGACTCCAAAAATCCAGCCCCACGCCACTGCCCCCAGCAGCGCCAGCGCGCCGACCAGCTCGAGCCAGCGTGCATCGGCGAGGTTGGTGGCGCTTGAGGCCGGCCGCTGGGCCACCACCATGAACCAGAGATACGCCAGGCCCAGCAGCAGGGCCGCCGCATATCGCGGGCTTCTCAGGTGTCGCAGCTGACGGGCGAGCCGATTGCGGGTCGAGCGCCACGCCAGGTAGCCGAACACCCGGATCATCGCTCCGAGGCCTCTTCCTGCCCGATCAGCGCAAGGAACACGTCTTCCAGCCGCCGGGTGCCCAGGTCCGGCCGGCTGGCGACGATCTCGGCGATAGTACCGAACGCCACCACCTTGCCTCGCTGCATGATGAGCAGGCGGGTGCAGATCTCCTCCACCAGATGCAGCAGGTGAGAGCTCAGGATGATGGCGGCCCCAGCTGCCGCGCGCCGCATGATCGTGGCCTTCATGCGGCGGATGCCGACCGGATCCAGTCCCGTCAGCGGCTCGTCCAGCAGGAGCGCCCTGGGCTCGTGCAGCAGGCCGCAGGCGATGGCGAGCTTCTGCTTCATCCCGCGCGACAGCTCGCCCGGCAGCGCATGGCGCTTGTCGCTCAGGTCGAGCTCGTCCAGGAGTACCGGGATCTTGGCGCTCACGTCGCCCACGGAATACAGCCGGGCGATGAACCGGAGGTGCTCCTCCACCGTGAGGTACTCGAAGAGGTGGGGCTCGTCCGGGATGAAGGCCAGCGCCGCCTTGGCCGCCACCGGGTCGGTGGCTAGGTCATGACCCGCAATGCGGATGCGCCCGTGGCTGGGTATGATGATCCCGGCGATGCTCCGGATGGTGGTGGTCTTGCCGGCCCCATTGGGGCCAACCAGTCCCAGCACCTCGCCCGGAGCCACCTGGAAGGAGAGCCCCTGGACTGCCGGAAAGTCGCCATACAGCTTCTGCAGGCCGTGGACTTCGATCACCGGTGTCCCTGGCGTTGTCGCTGAAACTTTCGCCCCACTGAGAACGTCACGTAGCGAAACATATCACCCGCAGTCTGGAGGACCGAGGCCATGCGACACTACTGGATGCGAATTGTCCTCGGCGCGGTGGCCATCTTCGCCGTCGGGATGATCGGCATCAGTCTGGTCCGGCGGGGACTGCACGGGGTGCACGAGGTGGCTGAAGGAACCAGCCCCATCAGGGTGCCACTCGCGTTCGTGCCATTCAAGCTGGAGGGCCGGAACCTCGGGAAACTGAGTAAACTCGTACTGTATCGGAGCGCGCCCAAACAATTGTCGTCCGTCGAGCTGGAAGTGAAACTGGCGGACTCAGTCCTTGCCCGCGGCCTCGAGGGCTGCCGTCTGGTGGCCAACTTGGATGACAGCAAGCGGCCGAACGGCCGCCGTGTCGAAGTCGGCTCGCTCTCGACTGGGGTCTTCTCCTGTCTCCAGGGAGACGACTCGACGGGCCAGTTTCAGGACTTTGGACGGGCCATCTTCCAGCCGGGGAACGTAAGTGTCCCGCTGCTCCTGCCCAGGGACATGGTGAACGACCTCCAGCAGGGGAACTTCGACTCCGGGCAGGACTCCGCCGCGGCCCTGACTGAGGCGCAGGCCGACTCCATTGCCGATGCGGTAGAGGCGCAGGCCGAGTCCATCTCGACTGTGGCCGAGCGGCACGTCGATTCTATTATGCGGCGGAACGAGCGGCTGCTGGATTCTCTCAGGAGAGAAGGCGAGCGGCGGGCCGATTCCACCCGGCGGTCGGCACTGCGCATGGCGGACTCCGCCCGCGGCCGCTAGTCTTGGGAATGCTTCTGGTCCTCGACAACTACGACAGCTTTACCTACAACCTGGTGCAGTACGCGGGCGAGCTGGGCGCCGATCCGGTGGTCTATCGGAACGATGCGCTGACTCCAGAGGAGCTGCTCGCTCTCCGGCCGGCCGCCATTGTGATTTCACCAGGTCCATGCACCCCCGCCGAGGCGGGAATCTCCGTTCCCCTGGTGCGGGCAGCCGCGGGACTGGTGCCGCTGTTGGGCGTGTGTCTGGGGCACCAGGCCATCGGCGAGGCCTTTGGAGGCCGGGTAGTTCGGGCCGACCGGCTGATGCATGGCAAGACGACGATGGTCGCCCACACCGGCCATCCGCTCTTCGAGGATATCCCCTCGCCCGTTGAGGTGATGCGCTACCACTCTCTGGTGGTATCACCCGACCGCCTCCCGCGGGAGCTGCAGGTCACCGCCTGGTCCAGCGACCGTTCTCCCGGCCAGGAGATTATGGCGCTCTGCCACCGGAGCCTGCCCGTTTATGGCGTCCAGTTCCACCCCGAGTCCGTGGCCACGGTGGCCGGCAAGCGGCTCCTCTCGAACTTCCTCACACTCGCTGGAATCGGGGTTTCCCGTCCCTCCGCCGCAACTGTCTAACTCTTTGACGTATAATATCCTAGCCCTAAGCTCCTAGCGGCGGCCTCGCACGGCACAACTTTTGACTCCGGACCCCCTCTTTATTAGCTTCCGTGATGCGCGTCCTGGGCGTGATTCCGGCTCGTCTCGGCTCCACCCGCCTCCCCAATAAACCGCTTCAGCTTCTGGCAGGTGAGCCTCTCATCACCCGGGTCATTGAGCGCGTGCTGGACTACCGCGTGGTGGAGCAGCTGGTGGTCGCGACCGACTCGCCCCGGGTGGTCGAGGTGGCGGAACGGTCCCGGGTACACGCTGTCCTCACCGACGGATCGCACCAGAGCGGTACGGAGCGCGTGGCCGAGCTGGCTGGACGGGCCGAGTTCTCCGGGTTCGACACCATCGTCAATATCCAGGGTGATGAGCCGTTTCTGTCGCGCGAGGCACTCGAGGGCGCGCTCGATCGAATCCGGCAGGGTGATGACATCGGGACGGCGGCAGCGCCGCTCGACCTGTCGCTGGTGGACGATCCGAGCCGGGTAAAGGTCGTGACTGATGCGCGGGGACGGGCCCTGTATTTTTCCAGGTCGGTGGTCCCGCACCGGCGGGAAAGCGGTGATCCGGCTGAGGGGCTCTATTGGCAGCACCTGGGCCTCTACGCCTACACCCGGCCCGCGCTGGCCCGCTGGGTCAGCCTGCCGCCATGTGCAGCGGAGCGGGCGGAGCGGCTGGAGCAGCTGCGGGCGCTACACTACGGCTTGACCATAGGGGTTGCGCGGCTGGATGAGCCCGCGCTCCCGGGAGTGGATACGGCGGACGATCTTCGGCGGGCGGAAGCTCACTGGCACGCTTATCAAGGACAGGTCTAATGACCACGGGTCCGAACGCGACCAAATACATCTTCGTAACCGGCGGCGTTGTGTCCTCTCTCGGCAAGGGCATCGCCGCCGCGTCGCTTGGGAGACTGCTCGTCGAGCGCGGGCTGAGCGTGACGATGCAGAAATTCGACCCCTACATCAACGTGGATCCGGGGACGATGTCGCCGTTCCAGCATGGCGAGGTGTTCGTCACCGATGATGGTGCGGAGACGGACCTGGACCTGGGACACTATGAGCGCTTCATCGATCGGTCGCTCTCGAGTCAGAACAATATCACCACCGGCCGGATCTACCAGACCGTGATC
>DASVGF010000212.1:0-6985 GCA_036379675.1 Gemmatimonadales bacterium
AGGAAGATGTGGATCCGCTCGTCGGTGAAGCCCGGGGTGGTAAAGATGGTGGTGAGGCGGGAGAGAACATCGGCCGTCATTCCGATCTCCTCTTCCAGCTCGCGCTGGGCGCAGGTGGATGGGGTCTCGCCGGGGTCCAGACGCCCGGCCGGAATCTCCCAGATGAACCCATCGGCCGCGTGCCGGAACTGGCGGATGAGGATCACCCGCGGATCGGCGCTCCGGGCTTCGTCCAGCAGAGGCACCACGGCCGAGGCACCGGGGTGGCGCACCATCTCCAGCTTGCCGGTCGAGCCATTGGGATACTGCACCGTATCGAGGTCCAGATTGACGACCCGGCCGGAGTGGAGGCGTTCTGCGGAGACGAGGGTCATAGGGATCGGGAGTGAGAGGTGAGGGGGGACAGGGCTGACCTGAGCCAGGCGACCGGGATCTTGAACCCCTCGGCGAAGAGGTATCTCAGCTCCAGCACCGGATTGTCGGAGATCGGGCTGCTATCGGTCGGCGAGGTATAGGCCTCCAGGTCGGTACGCCGCGCCTCCAGCCGGAGACGAAACATATGGAAAGGATCGCTCACCAGCAGCACCCGGTGGAGACCCTGCCGCTCCAGCCAGTCGGCCACGGCGGTCATGGAGGCCTGGGTGGTATGGCCGTGGGCCTGGACCACCACCGAGTCCGCCGGGACGCCGCGGCGCACCAGGTAGTTCCGGCCGACGGTGGCCTCGCTGGTGGTGTCGCCCCGGCCCACGCCGCCGGTGACGATGACGCGCGGCGCCAGGCCCTCGCGGTAGAGGCCGAGCGCGTGATCCAGGCGGGCCCGCAGCACCGGCGAGGGCCGGCCGTTGTACTGGGCGGCGCCGAGCACCACGATGGCATCCACCGGTCGGCGCTGATCCTGCTGGCTCACCACGAGCACCGTCACCAGCGCGATGGTATAGATGACGGCCGCCCCGAGGACGGCCAGGCCCAGCCCTCGGCGAAATCGTACCGCCTTACCGCCATTCCGCCGTACCGCCGTCACAGAGTAAACGTTTCCCCATGCTTCGGCACCTGCACGTCGCGCACCCCCTCCTCGCGGAGGATCACCGCCATGGCCTCCAGCGCCGGGGCCTCGCCGTGCACCACGAACGCCCGGCGGATCGGGCCGCCGAGGCGGCGAACCCACGCCCGCAGCTCGTCGCGGTCGGCGTGGGCCGAGTAACCGCCGATGGTGACCACTTCAGCCCGGACGGGATACTCCTGCCCCAGGATCCGGACCGGGGTCTGGCCGCTCTGAATCCTTCGCCCGAGCGTGTGCTCCGCCTGGAAGCCCACGAACAACACCAGATTCCGGTGATCGCCGATTCCGTGGGCCAGGTGGTGGAGAATGCGGCCGGATTCCGCCATGCCGGAGGCGGAGATGATGACCGAGGGTCCGTGTGCCGCATCGATCGCCTTCGACTCGGCCACATCGCGCACGTAGCGCAGCAGGGGGAAATCGAACAGCTCGTTGGTGATCTCGATCAGCCGCTCCCGCCGGTCGAACACTTCGGGATGCAGCCGGAACACGGTAGTGACGTCTACCGCCAGGGGACTGTCCACGTAGATCGGAATCTCGGGGATCTGGCCGCTCCGGTAGAGACGGTGCAGGCTGTAGACCAGCTCCTGGGCCCGCCCCACCGCGAAGGCCGGAATGAGAACCTTGCCGCCCCGTCCCGCCACCCGGCGCACCACCTCGCCCAGCCGCTCCTCGGCCTCGGCGAACGACTCGTGCTTCCTGTCGGCGTAGGTGGCCTCGATGATCAGGGCGTCGATCGGCCCGGAGGGAGGATCCGGGTCGCGCACGATGGGCAGGCCGCTGCGGCCGATGTCGCCCGAGAAGACCACCCGCTGGTTCCCTCCCTCGCTCACCCGGAGATCCACGCTCGCCGACCCCAGAATGTGGCCGGCCTCGAGAAACTCGAGCGCCAGGTGCTTCCGCAGGTAGAAGACCCGCCGGTAGGGCACCCCGACCATCAACTCCTGCACCGCGATGGCATCCCGCAGGGCGTAGAGCGGCTCGCTCTCGGGGAGGGCCCTGCCGTGGCGCAGCAGGAACTCGTGATCCTTTTCCTGGATGTGGCCGGCGTCAGCCAGCATCACCGCGCTGAGGTCGCGGGTGGCAGGGGTGGCATAGACCGGGCCGTGAAAGCCATCCTTCACCAGGAGCGGCAGCCGGCCGGAGTGGTCGATGTGGGCGTGGCTCAGGATCACCCCATCCACCCGGCGGGCATCGAAGGGGAGCTTGGCGTTGAGGGCCATGGCCTCGGCCCGCCGGCCCTGAAAGAGCCCCGCGTCGAGGAGGATGCGGGCCCCGGCGGCCTCGAGCAGGTGCATCGACCCGGTGACCTGACCCGCGGCGCCCCAGAAGGTCAGCTTTACCCCGCCCACGACCACCCCGCCGGTAAGCGGTCAGCGGTAAGCGGTAAGCGGGGCAGCCTCAGATATCGGTTCCTCATAACCCGTTCATTTGATGGTCAGAAGTGCCGCGCCACTGTCATTGCGTTCCCGCTCACGGCTCACCGCTTACCGCTCACCGTGTACCGAACAGTCGGTCGCCCGCGTCCCCCAGCCCCGGCAGGATGTAGCCGACCTGGTTGAGCTCGCGGTCGAGGGACGCGGCAAAGACCGGGACATCGGGGTGCGTTTCCAGCATGCGGCGCACGCCCTCGGGGGCGGCCACCAGCGAGAGAAACCGGATGCGCCGGGCTCCGGCCTTCTTGAGCGCGCTCACGGCCGCGACGGCGGATCCGCCGGTGGCGAGCATCGGGTCCAGGATGAAGAAGTCGCGCTCCATCTCGTCGTGGGGGATTTTGAAGTAGTAGTCCACCGGCTGGAGCGTGTCGTGATCCCGGTAGAGCCCGATGTGGCCTACCCGGGCCGACGGAATGAGCTGGGTGATGCCGTCCACCATGCCGAGCCCGGCGCGGAGGATGGGGACCAGGGTGAGCTTCTTGCCGGCCACCTGCCGCCCGGTGGTGCGCTCCAGCGGGGTCTCGATCTCGACCGGCTGGGTGGGCAGATCCTTGGTGACCTCGTAGGCCATCAGGGTGGCGATCTCACTGACCAGCTGTTTGAAGTCCCTGGTGCTGGTGTGCTTGTCCCGCAGAATTGAAAGCTTGTGCTGGATCAGGGGATGCGACAGGACGGTGAGATTGGGGAACGATGGCGGCGGCATGGGGTGGAAATATGAGGGGGGAGGACACCGCTGTCACTGACTTGGCCTTAACCCGGTCCTCTTCCTATATTTCCCGCCCCTACGGCCAGGTAGCTCAGTTGGTAGAGCAGCGGACTGAAAATCCGCGTGTCGGGGGTTCAATTCCCTCCCTGGCCATCGAAAGTGAAGGGGACCATGACTGCCATGGTCCCCTTTTGTTCAACCTGTAAGATCGCAGACGGTTACTCGACGCGGCCGACTGCGTCGATGATGATCTCCTGGGCGGCGATGTTGAGACCATCCACCGCCGCGGTCGCTGGTGCCGGCGGCGGGCATGGATCAGCCGGTGAGGGCCGGAGCTCGTAGTCCTCGCCCTGCGGTGTCACCACGTAGCCCAGGTCCGCCAGCGCCCCCGAGGTCATCGGGCTCATCGGGTTGATGAAGTTGGATGACGCGCCGTTGATGAAGCCGGTCATCAGTTCGTTGAAGAACGTGCCCTCGTCCCAGTGCGAAAGCGCGGTGCCCCCGCCGCAGCGGCCGCCAAAGCCTTCGATCGGAATCGTGAGCTCGCTCCCACCCAGCATCCGGTACTTCCCAAGGGCCGTCTTGCCCAGGAACCGGGGATCCGTGGTACCCGGGAACACATTGGCCAGCAGGCCCGCGCGGTTGAAGAAGCCGCCGCTGAACCCGAGCACGTGTCCCATCTCGTGCACGATGACTTCGTCCAGCAGGTTGTTGGTCTCCAGGAACGCGAGGTCGGCGACGTCGAAGAACATCAGGCCGAAGACCGGGAGCCCGCCGGCCGTGCGGATGAAGCATGCCCCCGCGGCCCCGAGGATGTTGCCCGGACCGTCGATCGGCTGGAGCAGCACGTTGATCAGGATGTCGTCGATGACGCCGCTGAACGCCGGCATCGGGAAGCTGGCTCCGCAGGCGTTCGCCGGGAAGCTGCCCTGGAGGTCCGCCACGTCACCGTGGATCAGCCCCTCCCAGCGACTCGCCGCCGTGGTGAAGTCAGCCACCTGGTCGGCAGTCGGTGTGTTGACGAAGCGCAGGGTGATGTGGTACTTCTGGGCGGCTTCCGGCAGGGTGAAGGACCCTGACTGACCGACCCGGGCGGAGCGTAGCACCGGCAGCCCACCCTCGCCTTTAGCCAGCTCGGCTTCCCGGGTGGGGGACGACACTTCGTCTGGGCCGCAGCCGAGGATCGCTGCGGCGCCCAGAAGAAGAGAGAGTGAAACTCGACGCATGACTAACCTCCGAGATCAGGCGCGCGCCCCTCGGCAGCCGGGCGGCCTCGCCGGATGGCGAGGCCCCGGGCTTTGCGGACCGGCCTCGCGGCCGGGGTGCCTTTTCGGAAGCTGCAACCTCTAAGTGGATATGGGGTGTTGCGAGTAAAGCACGCCGAATATCGGCGTCGAGGGGCCGTACGGCAAGGACCCCGGAAATTCCTGCAGCAGGAGTCGGAGCCTCATTTTGCTGCGGTCTCTGTGGCCTTTGTAATCGTGATCTTGAACCCGTCCGGATCCTGCGCGGTAAAGCCGTACGAGTCGTAGCGGTTTCCCGGCGGCTCGACGATGGTGCCCCCAAAGGCCTTGAGACGGGCGGCGAGCGCATCCACGTCCTGGGTGGTGGTGCACCAGAGCCGGAAGCCCACTCCCTTGGTCCGGTCGCGGCCCTTCGAGAAGTCGTCCTGTGAGAGCCCGAACTCACACGCCCCCGCCTTGAGCATCAGCCCCTGGAGCCGGCCTCCCTCCTCCCAGCGCTCGGCCACGTAGAAGCCGAGCCCGTCACGATACCAGGCCTCGCTGCGGCCGATGTCGTTGACCGTAAAGGTGGGGGTGACGGAACGGAGCCGCAGCGATTCCGGCTGCTGGCGCTTCGGCTGGCTGGATGACTTGGGCTTTGCCGGCATGGTGCTCCTCCTCGAGTCCGGGCGACGGGATCTGCCGCGAGCATACGAGCGAGCATCAAGCGTAGTGCCGCGCGGCCGCTCCGGGAATATCCTCAGTCTCCCGTCCAGGTCAGGCCACCGCCGGCCAGCAGGATGATTGCCTCACGCAGGCGGGCGAGAAGGCCGCCCGGCCGCGGGGCCGGGGCCGGGTCTTGTGGTGCCGGGGTGACAGCGCGCATACGGATACTCCTGGGTGGTGAGTGGCCGGCGAGGGCGCCGGTATGCTCCCAGGAGGTGACCTGGTCTCCTTCGGCGGCCGGACCATCCTCGCGCTGATGGCGCGGTGGGACTCCTGGCTTTGCGACCCCGCCTTACGACGGGTGTGCCTGTTCGGGAGCGATGTTTCAATTGTAGTGCTGCCCTGCCCTGCTTCCCGCTCCTTGCGGAATCAACTCCCCTGCATCAGATGCCGGCGGATGATCTGCCGGGCCGCCTCGTTGAGAGTGCGGTCGCTTTCGAGCCGAAAACGCCCGGCAATCCGGTCGGCCAGGCCGTACCCGCTGTAGGAGCGGGCGAGGTCGGCCAGCGGGGTCCCCACCGAACGGGGGGGCTCGAAATAGGCCACTCCTCGTCGCGCGGCGCTGTCCTTCAGCGCCAGGACGTTGTGAGGCGAGCTGGGGTGATCCACCGCGAGGGCGGCGCTAATGGCAAGAGGAATGGCAAAGCAGGCAAGAATGACACGCATGGATGCATCCTGGGTCTCGAGTTACCGGCAATCAGACTGCACCCATTTTCGGCAGTGAGACCGACGTTCTTAACCCCTCAAATGGCTGGGTTAATCACGACCTCATAGCGAACCGGCAGCGCCTCGGCATGCTGGTTGCCAGCCGCAGATTCAATCCGGTAGCTCACTTCGCGCTCCGACAGTCCCGCGGTGCGCGACTCTCGCATAACCGTCACCTCGGCCCCCGGGGTGAGCTCCTGGAACCCGCCGGTGCTCGAGCGGACCCACATGCGCGTCCCCCGGCGCGACGGTAGACCCACGGCCACGAGGCGATAAGCGGTATTGATCGAGAGGCGCACCTTGACCGACGCTTCAGTCACTTGCCCGCTGCCGCTGGAGCGGACCACGGGGCCAACGCTCTGGACCGACGCCTCGAGCGGCACCCGGACCAGGAGTGCTACCTCGGCCACGTTGGACGCTATCCCTACCTGGGCAGCCATGGGTGCGGGACCGACCAGCGCGGCCACGAGCAAGGTGGCGAAGGTCCGGCCTACGATCTCGCTTGGATGAAAACAGGCCACACGGGCTCCAGTGTAGGGTCAGTGTCCGCCTTCCCTAAGGCAGGGCGCAGGCCGCGATGCCCCGGACTCGCAAGACTTTGGGGGCACATAGCTTAGGACAATCTCAGCGGGAGGTGATCGGTGGTATTAATCGTCGAACTTCTGGACAGTAGACTGGCTCGTGAACCTAAGTGCTTGCGACCTCTAGACCCCTGCTCCAGTCGCGGGTGGCGACCGGAAACTCGACAGTGGCACCCCCTTCTCAGACCAGGGGCTCCCAACAATTCCAGATCATCCCCGAAATCCGCCAGACGGCTGGCAGCCTTCGGCTCCTCGCCCCCGGACCAGGTGGGTATCCCCATATGACACTTGCCTATCAACCATGGCCCGGTCCCTGCTCGGCACTGCTGGTCTGTATAGCGTGCTGGTCTTCGATGGCTGCGCGGAGTCGGGATGATCTCTCCTACAGGACAACGGATTCTGGTGGTAGACGACGATCCGGGGATCCGGCGGGTCTTGCACATCCTGTTGAGTCGAGCTGGATATCAGGTCTCTCAGGCACGGGATGGCCTGGAGGCGCTCCGCCTGTGGCGCGACCAGGTGAGTGATCTCGTCATCACCGACCTCCATAT
>DASVGF010000213.1:0-2011 GCA_036379675.1 Gemmatimonadales bacterium
AACGTTGCTCCGAGCCCTTCCGCCTGTCCGCCTGTCCGCCTGTCCGCCCTCCCAGAGCTCCAGCTGCCCGCTCGTCTCCTCCACCTTCTCCATCCTCACCGTCACCCCCCGCACCGCGATCCGCTTGGCGTTGGCCAGCGAGAAGGCGCGGCGGGCGGCGTCCCAGAGATCGGCATCCAGAGGAGAAAGGGAGAGGGACACCGTGCGGGCCGACTCGGTGTGGTCGGCATAGCCGATCTCCAGCCGCAGCCGGCGGGCCACCAGGTTGCCGCGGCGGAGCCGGCGGCCCAGCCGCTCGGTCAGCATCCGGAGCAGGGGATGGAGCACGGCCAGGTCGTTGGTGTCGGTGGCGAGGATGTGCGAGATCGTGAGCTCGGCCAGCCGCTCGGGCGGCAGCACCGGACGGGGATCGATGCCCAGGGCGCGGGCGCGCAGCGTGCTGCCCGCGTTGCCGAAGACGGTGCAGAGCGCGCTCTCGGGGATCGCCGCCACCTCGCCGATCAGGTCGAGCTGATAGTCGTCGAGGCGGCTTCGGATCCGCGGGTGCAGATCCGGCATGACGATCAGCGGCTTGGGGGCGAGGAACCCGGCCTCGATGCCGAAGGGCACCACCAGCGCGTCCTCGTCGGTGCTCTCCTCCGCCCATCGGTCGGCCCGCACCGCCGCCTGGCTCACCAGCTTGTTGGCCGCGACGCCGACCGAGAGCGGGAAGCGGAGCCGCTCACGCACCTCGCGCCGCACCCGCATGGCGACGTCCTCCGGGGGGCCGAAGAGTCGTCCGGTGCCGGTGAGATCCAGGAAGGCATGTCCGTAGCCGCGCGGCTCGATCACGGGCGCATAGGCGCGGAGGATCTCGTGCAGCGCCCGCGAGGCTCGGGCGTAGAGCCGGGGATTGGGCGGGATGATCACCAGGTCGGGGCACTGCTTCAGTGCCTGCCGCACCACCATGCCCTTCGCGATTCCCGCCAGCCGCGCCTCCGTGGAGAGCGCGAGCACCACCGCGCGCTCCGCGCCCGGGGGCGCCACCGCGACCGGGCGGGTGCGGAGATCGGGTGCCACGAGGGACTCGACCGTGGTGCAGAAGGCGGGAGGGTCTACGAAGAGGATGGTACGGGGCACTGACCTGACGGCCTCCGTTTTCGGGATTTGTTCGGTCCCCTCCCTGAATATGATCCCGAGCCGCAGGAGGGGTCAAGGCGCAGATCCCAGAGGAAAAAATGTTCAAGCTGCTCCTTCCTTAATGCGGTATCGTCAACGATGATCCATTGGACATCGCGGGATACGCACAGGATAGCATGACACAGGAGGATCTTATGGCATCCATGAACGAGCTGGACCTGTTCCGCACGTTCTGGGGAAGGGAAGCCCAGCTCACCATCCAACTTCTCGAAGCACTCCCCAAGGACCAGTATGACTTCAGACCAGATCCCGGCGGCCGCTCGCTCGGCGAGCTGGCGTGGCACCTGAGCGAGGTCGAGGGCTACATCAGCTACGGGATCACCAAGGGAGCGGTCACGTTTCAGGAGGCTCCGCCGAATCTGCAGCGTCCACGGGAGGTGCGGCTCCTGGCCCCGGGATACCGGCGGGTACACGACGAGGCGGTGGCGCGGCTCGCCGACCTGACCGAGGCGCAGCTCGAACGGGAGCTGCCGTTCGCCGACCAGCGGATGCCTGTTCGCATCATGTTGTGGGGTGCGATGCTGATGCACCTAGTCCATCATCGCGGGCAGCTCTCGCTGATGTGCAGGCTGGCTGGCGGCACGCCGCCGGGGATCTACGGGCCGAACCGGGAGGAGATGGCAAAGCTCCTAGAGAGCATGCAGACGGCGAAGGCATAGGATTGCCCGTGCGGCCTCGGACCAGGGGATGGACCCATCAGTTCTCCGCTGAGCCGAGCTCCCGTCGGCGGCGCGTCTTCTCCCTGGTCCCGCAGGTCCGCATCTGACACCAGCGCCGGAAGCCGTTGCGGCTGCGGTCGACGTACATCCAGCCGCAGTCGTCGCCGTCGCAC
>DASVGF010000214.1:0-15058 GCA_036379675.1 Gemmatimonadales bacterium
AGAACGGGACCGGCAGGATCGAGTTCCGGGGCAACGGGAAGTATGTGTTGGTGGGGTTCGCCTCGTTCCACCTGGTGATCTGGAGCAGCTGGCCTACGGTCCGCCATACCTTGGCGTCTACGAATCCCAGCTCGGTAGCGCCGAGGAATACCCGGAGCCGGTAGATCTCATCCTCGGCCACCTCGGTCCCGCTGGGGCGAAGCGTCCGGCTGTCCCAGAGCGCCACGTACGCTTCGAGCTCCGGCAAGACCACGATGCCATTGCGGCGCACGGTGACTTCCTGGCCGGCGACCTCGAACCGGATCGGCGTGCCGCTGCTCATGGTCAAGTCGGACTCGGGCGAGTCGCAGGCGGTGCCCGACCACCGGCAGATCCTCAGGACCGGCTGGAGGCTGCCGGCGAAGGCTTCTCCCGCGGGGGGCCGCTGCGAGAGCCGGCGCAACGGGAAACGGAAGGCGAAATGCGGATTGAGCGCCGCGCCCCCGCTGTGTACGTCGTTGATGTCGAAGGACGGCTCTGGAAGGTCCGGCTCGGTCGAGAGCTGATCCTGGCAGGCCAGCAGGGCGAGGGCGCAGACGCTTGAAGCCAGAAACCGTTTCATGTCGGCTCCTTCGGACAGCCATCTACATCCGGCATCAACTTTTTGGAGGGTGGAATGGAATCGAATCTGCACCCCGGCACCTGACTGCGCCAGAGCAGCGTGCCGGGCGTGGGGGCGTAGATGGCGCAAGATAGCAGTGAACTTCGGGTATTGGCGGAGCTGGCACGTGAGCCTCGGTCTGGAGGCGGCGGGTCGGCGCTTGCTGTGGCCTTTCGCGCGCGGTATATGTAGCAGCGGGGCAGCGTGTCGCTCCCGCGCCGCTCTCCCCATTCTCTCGCGAACCCTGTCATGTTGTTCCGCACACTCTTCGGCATCGGATCGATGGGGGATCTAGCCTGTTACAGCCGCCCTGTAGCCACCAGGTCGTTCGACTCAGCCGTCGTAGGGTCGATAATCACCGCGACTTCCAACACGCGGTCCACCGGGAAGCCGCCGCGGCGGGCGTGCTCCCGGATCACCTCCGCGTTCGTGGCGATGTAAACGCAGGTGATCTTGTCTTCGGTCACGAAGCTCTGGACCCACTGGATGTCGGGGCCGAGTTGCCGCAGCACCGCGCAGGAGCGTTGGGAGATGGCCCTGAGATCAGCGGGCGGGAGCGCCGCCGCGTCCGGGATCTCGCGCTCGATGATGAACCGAGGCATCAGTGATGGGCTCCGGCGGAGACTGCGGCCGCGTTGTCGCAGTCGACGTCTGGGTTCCATTCGGAGTAGATCCCGCTGGGATTCTGTTTCCACGCCCATACGTGCAGGGCCCAGAGGTCGAAGGCGTTCAACGCGAACTCCTGCCCCAGCAGGACGGGCGGGTCCGGCTGGGTCCAGGCGGACTTCGGTATGACGTACTCGAGCGCCACCAGTCGGAGCTGGCCGTTGGGTCCCGGCTCGTACAGCACCGCTTCCGGTGTGGCAAGGCTCACTTGGCCATCCAGCAGTCCCGGATCGACGTAGTGATAGCCCATGCCGCCGCGGTTGGCCCCGCTCTGGTCGACCATGCAAGTGTTGAGGAAGAGGAAGTCGTATCCTTCCTGGTAGGCCACATCGAAGCGATGAAACCGGGCGGTGGCAGCTCGTATGGCCGAGAGCCCCTGCTGCTCGGCTGCCGGCGCTCCGCGATGATCAAGGCCGTCGGGCGTCTTGTCGGCGGTTGGCGGGTCGCTGCATCCGCCCGGTAGCGCGATCGCAGCGATCAGGAGTGCAGTCCGTCTCATCTGGCTCTCCGGTGTGAAAGGTGATCATGGATGCGGGGACAACATGAGGGGGACCGGTTAGCTCTCCGTTCTCCGAGAATTAGCCACGAATTAGCCGGTCAGACGATGATCACGGTGCAGCTACTCGGGAGCGCATGCCTCCGCTCCGGCGATACGGTCCTGGGCGGGCCACCCACCCAGCGCCACCGCATCGCCCTGCTGGCGCTGATCGTCGATGCCTGGCCCCAGCCCCTTCCGCGCGACCGGGCGCTGGCGCTGCTATGGCCCGAGCGGGATGATGCCGGGGGCCGCCGGCTGCTCAACCTCGCCATTCACGTGCTCCGCTCGGCACTCGGCGATGAGGCGATCATCTCCCGAGGCGACGGCCTGCTGCTGAACCCCGCCCGCGTCTCGTGCGACCTGCACGACTTGCGCGCCGCGATCGCAGCCGACCTGCCGGAGCGCGTCGTGGAGCTCCAGACCGGGCTCTTGCTGGATGGCTTCCACCTGGCCGAATCGGCGGCATTCGCGCATTGGCTGGATCAGTGCCGCTCCGAGCTGTCTCGCGCGTACGTCCGGGCCTTACTCGTGCTCGGACGACGCCAGGAACAGGCCGCCGACGTGCACGGGGTGGTGGACACGTTCCGCCGACTAGTCGACGCGGACCCGCACTCCGCCGAGCATGCGCAGCGGCTGATGCGGGCGCTGGACAACGCAGGAGAGCGGGCCGCGGCCCTCCAGCATGCAGCGGAGCATGCGCGGCGACACCAGGTCGACCTCGATCTCGGTCCCGACCCGGAGGTCGCGGCGCTCGCCGCTGAGCTGCGTATGGCGCCGCCCAGGCGCACGCGGGGAGCGCGGAGTGCCTCCACTCCACCGCTACCATCCGTTGCGGTGTTGCCGTTCCTCAATATCGGCGGCGATCCGGAGCACGAGTACTTCGCGGACGGGATCACCGAGGACGTCATCGCGCACCTTTCCAAGATCCGGGCACTGAAGGTGATCTCCCGGAGCTCGGTGATGGGGTTCAAGGCGCGGCAGCATTCGTTAAAGGAGATCGGCGGAATCCTTGGCGCCGCCGCGGTGCTCGACGCGACCGTGCGGCACGCCGACGACCGGGTCCGCATCGTCGCGACCCTGGTGGATGTGGAGGGCGATCGGCAGCTCTGGGCGGAGACCTACGACCGGCAGGTGACCGACATTTTCGCCATCCAGACGGATGTCGCGCTCCGGATTGCCGCGGCGCTTCGGGCACAGCTGTCGCCCGACGAGCAGGGACGCGTGCGAAGTGAACCGACGAGGGAGATTCAGGCCTATCGGCTGTTTCTGCAGGGTCGGCGCTTCTTCCTCCAGTACACCGTTCCCGGGCTCGAGC
Organism: Gemmatimonadales bacterium; assembly: GCA_036379675.1. Taxonomy (GTDB): domain Bacteria; phylum Gemmatimonadota; class Gemmatimonadetes; order Gemmatimonadales; family GWC2-71-9; genus CAVVWJ01. Next base: position 3,160 of record DASVGF010000214.1, read on the forward strand.
GCGCGGTCGGGTATTTGGAGCGGGCTATCGCACGCGATTCCTCCTTCGCTCTAGCGTATGCCCTCCTGGCCATGGCGTACATCGAGCTGGCGGAACAGGGTCTAACCGTCCCTGGCGCGATGTACGAGCGCGCGGCCGAGGCGGTCGGCCGAGCACTCGAGTTGGATCCGGAATCGGGTGATGCGCACGGGACGGCGGGGTATCTGAAGATGGTACGCGACTTCGACTGGACGGCGGCCGAGGCGGAACTCCGGCAGGCGCTCGATCTCAGCCCCGGCAGCGCGTACGTTTATGATCTTTTTGCACGGACCTACTGGGCGATCGAGCGGTACGACGAGGCCCTTCCGCTGGCCCGGCGCGCCCAGGAGCTCGACCCGCTCGCGCACCGCAATGATCTGACCACGCTGCTCCTGCGCGCCGGCCGGTATGACCAGGCGCTTTCCCAGGCGCAAGACGCCGTGGAGGTGGATCCCAGAGGAAGCCGGGCGCGCGCGACGCTCGGCTGGGCCTACTTCTTCAATGGAAGGCGCGAGGATGCAGTCGCCGAGCTGGAGATCGCGGTTGCGCTCTCCGCCAGAAACTCCCTCTGGCTGGGGCAGCTGGGACAGGCGTACGCCATGACGGGCGAGAGGGTAAAGGCGCGAGCAATCGTGCGCGAGCTGGAGGAGCGGGCGGAGCAGACCTTCATGTCTCCCTATCACCTGGCGTACGTATATACCGGGCTGGGAGAGGTGGACCGAGCGATGGACCTGCTGGAGCGCGCGGTGGCGGACCGCACCGGCCCAACCTATAGCATCAAGGGCTCCTTTCTGTTCGCCCCACTTCGCGGCCATCCGAGGTTTCACGCACTGATGCGAGCGATGAATCTGGAGTGAACGAGACCCGAACACCGCCGTCTGTCACCTCTCAGAATCGATTATTCCAGCTCCTCGCTACGGTGAGGCCAGTCGCACGGCGGGATCCACTCGTGGTGATGCCTGGGATCGGCGATCCACGGTTCTGAGCAAGCAGTCACTCGAGCGCGATTTGCACCGGAGTCACGCTGAGAGGGGCGTGCCGCGACTAGCGCGGCTACGTCCTGCGGCGATCAAGTGCCCGAGGCGAGAGTCGAACTCGCACGAGGTTGCCCTCGGCGGATTTTGAGTCCGCTGCGTCTGCCATTCCGCCACTCGGGCCGGGCGGGTAACATCGTCGGGCCGAGCCAGCCACGCAAGCCGGAACCGGGCTCTTGGTGGGGCCACTCGACCTCCGATACTATTCCGGTCCGAAGACCACGTCATCCTCTTGTCGACGAGTATCCATGCCGGCTGTCCCGACCCGTGGGCTCCATCCCTGGCACGACATCCCGACCGGGCCCAACCCCCCGTCCGAGGTCACCGCCGTCATCGAGATCCCCACCAACGAGCGCAACAAATACGAGCTGGACAAGAAGCTGGGCGTGTTCCGGCTCGACCGGGTACTCCACAGCGCGGTCCACTACCCTGGCGATTACGGCTTTCTGCCTCGCACGCTGGGGGACGACGGCGACCCGCTCGATGTGCTCGTGCTGATGACCATCCCCGTGTTCACCGGCTGCCTGGTCGAGGCCCGCCCCATCGGGCTGTTCCATCTGGTGGATTCGGGAAGGGCCGACGAGAAGGTGCTGGCGGTGCCGCTGGGCGATCCCTACTCGGAGGGACTCAACGAGCTATCGGATATCCCGCAACACTACCTCAAGGAGATCGAGCACTTCTTCCGGGTGTACAAGGATCTGGAGGGCACCCACACCGAGACCCGCGGATTCGAAGGGGCCGCCGCCGCTCGCAAGGCCATCGTCAAGGCGATGGAGGCCTACGAGGAGCGCTTCAGGGATCGCGCATAGAGACCGGCGGGCCCAGGATCTCGCGCCAGACCATGGCATCCCGGAGCTGGCGGGCGGTGTACCTGGTGGCGGTCTGGTCGGCCGGCTCCTGCCGGATCCGTTTGTCGAAGGCCGCGTGGTCTACCTTGGTCGTGGCCCGGTCGCGCGCCGCCGCGGCCTGGATCCGCTGCGCCTCGATGTCTTCCGCACCCTCGTCCTGATCCACGCGGCGCCGCGGAGCCCGGCGGACGTCGGTCTCCAGGCTCACGACCTCGGGCTCGGCTTCCAGGGATTCCCGCTCCTCTATGTCCTCGTCCCCGGGCAACGGCAGCGGGGCCGGCCGGCCCGGCCGCTCAGGGCGCGGATACGAGAGCGTCCGAGGCTGCTCCACCCCGGCACTCTCCTCCAGGGCGCGCTGCAGCTCCCTGAGCATCGTCTCCAGGCGTGAGCCTTCCTGCTGGCTCGCATCCGTGGTGGGGGGTAACGAGAGTGGACGCGCCCTCGGCTGGGTCTTCTTCTCCTTGCCCTTGGTCATCAGATTGAGCAGGGCCCAGAGCACCGCGAGAATCACCCATCCGCCGATCTCCATGGCTCAGGACCCTCCGGTGGCGCCGCCCGGGTCGCTCTGGCCGGCTATGGCCTGGCGCATAGTCGTGTCGGCTTGGACGTTCCGGTAGCGCTGGTAATCCATGACGCCCAGGTGCCCGTTCCGAAACGCCTCTGCCATGGCCAGCGGGATCTGCGCCTCGGCTCCAATGACCTTGGCCCGCTGGTTCTGCGCCTCCGCCTTGTACTCCTGCTCCATGGCCACCGCCAGCGCCCGCCGCTCCTCCGCCTTGGCCTGCGCGATCCGCTTGTCGGCCTCGGCCTGATCGGTCTGCAGCTCGGCCCCGATGTTCTTGCCCACGTCTACGTCGGCGATGTCGATGGACAGAATCTCGAAGGCGGTACCGGCGTCGAGCCCCTTGGACAGCACGGTCTTGGAGATGAGGTCAGGGTTCTCCAGCACCTTCTTGTGAGACTCCGCCGAGCCGATCGTGCTCACGATGCCCTCGCCGACGCGGGCGAGGATGGTCTCTTCCCCCGCCCCTCCCACCAGGCGGTTGATGTTCGCCCGCACCGTGACCCGCGCCAGCGCCAGCAGCTGAATCCCGTCCTTGGCCATAGCCGCGACCTTGGGCGTGGTGATGACCTTCGGATTGACGCTCACCTGCACCGCCTCGAAGACATCCCGGCCGGCGAGATCGATCGCCGTGGCCTGCTTGAACGTCAGCGGGATGCCGGCCTTGTCGGCCGAGATGAGCGCGCTCACCACCCGCTGCACGTTCCCGCCGGACAGATAGTGGGCCTCGAGATCGTTGATGCCGAGAGTGAGGCCCGCCTTGGAGGCGTTGATCAGCGGGTTGACGATGTTGGAGGGATTCACCTTCCGGAAACGCATGCCGAAGAGGGTGAGGAACGACACCCGCACGCCGGAGGCCCAGGCCGTGATCCACAGCCCGATGGGGATGAACTTGAAGAAGATGACGACGGCCAGGAACCCGATGAAAAAGAGCGCCACGATGACGCCCAGGCTCAGCACGCTCGAATCGTCCACGTTGGTTCCTCGAGAAGAAGGGGAGCTCTAGCTGGGGCGGACCACGTGCCGGTAGCCGTCGCTCTGCACGATACGCACCCTGGTGCCGGCCGGGATGAAGCCGCCCTCGGTCACCACATCCAGGCGCTCGTCCCCCACCCGCGCGGTACCGGAGGGGCGAAGATCGGTTACCGCTACACCATCGACACCCATAAGGTCGCCCCGGGCTGGTGCGGAGACGAAGCCCTCGGAGCGGTGCACCGCGCCCTGGAGCAGAAGTCCGCGGAAGCGGCCGCTGTTCGGCAGGTGCCGGACCCACGCGTAAATCACGGCAGCGGTGATGAAGAGGCTGGCACCGAGCACCGCAAGGGCCTGCGCAATGTCACCAGACGTGGGCGCGGCGCCGATCATGGCCAGCACCATCGAGCCCACGATCGCAGCGATCCCGACCAGACCGGCAATTCCGAAGCCGGGGATCACGAACACCTCCACGGCGAGAGCGAGCAGACCCAGTGCCAGCAGCAGGATCTCCTCCCACCCGGCCAGTCCCAGAATCAGACTCGATCCGAAGAACAGCCCGAGGGAGGCGAGGCTGATCAGCCCCCCGAGGCCAAACGCCCCGGTCTTGATTTCGAAGACCAGGCCCAGAATGCCGAGCGACAGGAGCAGCGGCGCCACCAGCGGATTGGTGAGGAAGCGGACGATCCCCTCCGCCCAGTTGGGCGCGGTGCTGATGACCTGCGCATCGGGGACCCCGATGGCCTTGAGCAGTGCCTGCTCGTCGGCAATCTCGTCCTTCGCAAAGCGCAACCTCACGGCCTCCTTGGTGCTCAGCGTGAGCAGCTGCCCCTTTTTCACCACTCCAGCGATCTCGACGTTCTCATCCACCATGGCCTCGGCCAGCCTGGGGTCGAGCCCCCGCTGCTCGGCCACCGCCCGGAACTCCGCCCGCATGGCCGACACCAGCTTCTCCGATGCCTTGACTCCCTGCCCGTCCACCGGCGTGGCGGCTCCGAGCACCGCTCCAGGCCGCATGTAGATCCCGTTGGTGGACATGGCGATCAGCGCACCCGCACTCAGCGCCCGGGGGTTCACATAGGCATAGACCGGTATCCGGGCGTTCCGGAGGGCATCCGAGATCCGCTCCGCGGCGTCAATGCGCCCGCCCGGCGTGTCGATGTCGAGATAGGCGGCCCTGGCCCCAGCCGCCTCGGCCTCGTGGATGCTCCGGGCGACATAGGGGGCGAGACCGTTTTCCACCACCCCAGTCACGGGAATCCGGTAGACTGTGGGTGCCTGGGCTGCCAAGACGAGCCCCAGCATCGAGGTAAGGGCGAGCGTCATCGAAAGCGAGCGGCGCATCGCGAGAGATCCTGTAGGGAAGTAGCTGGAATCTAATAGATCGGGAAGTGAACAGTGAAAAGTAAAAAGTGAACAGGCAGTACCGTCGCCCGTTCACTGTTCACTTTTCACTTTTGACGCTTTTCTGGGGTTACCGCCAGGGCTCGCCGCCCCCTTTCCGTCGGCCCATGTCGTGATGCTTGCGGCCCCTGCCATCATGCCCGCCACGGTGGCCGTGCACCTCCTTGATCCGGTGGGAAAATCGTTCCCGCATGGCGTAGAGCCGGGCCCGTTGCACCGGAGTGAGGAACTTGGATTGCTCCTTCAACTCTTCCCGGGCATTCTGCGCCTCGCTGATGCGCAGCTGAATGAGAGCATCCGTCAGTTTGGCGACGCTATCCTGATTGGCTGCTACGCCGGGCTGAAGCTGAGCCGCCACGGCCTCCCTGATCTGGCGTTCCCGCAGGGCCAGATCCCGGCGCCGTCCATCGAACTCCCGGCTGGTTACACTCAGCTTGGCCGCCTGATCATTGGTCAGTCCCAACCGCTCCTGCACCCGCGCGGCAAACCGCTGCTCGATCCGCTGCCGCAGCGAGTCCGCCCGCAGCGATGTGGTATCCGCGCGCTGCGCGCCGGCCGAAGAAAGTGGAACCAGCACCAACGCGGCCCACAGGAATGTGCTGCGCATCAACCCTCCCAGGTATCGAGAACCTGCTGTAACTCTTCGCTATCGAGATCGCCCAAACCGACATCATCGCCGGGCACCGGGCTCGAGGACGAGTCGTCCATCGTGGTCAGAACCGAGTCCAGCTCCGCCGGTTGAAGCGCGTCCAGCTCCGGCAGCGGCATGGGTAGGCCGGCGGCAACCGGCGTCCCCTCACTTCCGGGGTTTCCCGCCGCGCCGCGTCCGCCCACCCACATCACCGCGGCAATGGAGGCGGCAGCCAGGGCCGAGAATACCCAGGACCGGGCCGAAAACCGGGGCTCTGGCCGCCCGAGCCGGAGCAGCACGGCCCGAGCCGTGGCGTGGGGATCGGGCACGAGTCGGGCGGCGCTTCCCAGACGACTCGCCGTCTGCAGCAGTCTCCACTCGGCGTTGCAGGGAGCGCAGTCGCCGAGATGCCTCGCCTCCTCGGGCGTCCACTCCGTCTCTCCCAGTGCGACGGAGGGCATCCGATCGGACAGCCAGTCGCAGATGCTCATCGAACCAGCTCCTTCAGCCGCTTGACCGCATTGTGGTAGTGAACCCGCGCCGCGCCGGGGGTGGTGCCGAGCGCCGCCGCAATCTGCTCGTACCCATTACCTTCCTGCGCCCGCAGGAGGAAGACTTCGCGCTGGAGCCGGGGGAGGCCGGCGATCCCCTTCCGCACCCGTTCCTCGGTTTCGCCGGCGGCCAGGTCGGCATGAGGATCGGCTCGATCGGGAACATCCCGGTCCTCCATCGGCACGATCCGGCCGGCCCGCTTGCGGAACTGATCCCGGAGCAGGTTGCCTCCGATCGCCATGAGCCAGCTACGGAACGACGCGCCTCCATGCCAGGTGTCCAGCCTGCGGAAAGCGCGGAACAGAGTTTCCTGCACCAGATCCTCGACGTCATCCCGATCAGCCCCGGAGCTGTAGAGAAAGCGTCCCAGGGCCGGAGCATGACGCCGCACCAGCTCCGCCGCGGCGCGCTCGTTGCCCTGCCGGTAGTCGGTAACCAGGGCCGCGTCGGCGGCCGATTCGGGTGCTGCCGATGCTGGGATCGTGGAGGCGCTCATCCGTTCTTGAGACGACGGATCGGCGGGATTGTTAAGTTGGACCGCCCAATGGGAACGAGGTATCTTAGGCACGATGCGACGCCCGAGCGTTATCGCCCACCGCGGCGCTTCCGGATACGAATACGAGAACTCACGAGCGGCTTTCCGACGCGCAGTCATGCTCGATGCGGACGGGGTGGAGCTCGACGTTCACGCGACTCGAGATGGAGGCATTGTGGTGCACCACGACTCCGAGATCCCGGGGGTCGGTCCGATCGGTCAGCTCTCCCTGGCGGAGGCAAGACAGGTGCGGATCCGTAACGGCGAGACCCTGCCGGTGCTGACCGAGATATTGGATCTGGTGGGAGACCGCGACGTCTGGATCGAAGTAAAGACGCTGCCGGCGGTGTACGATCATGTCCTGCTAAATATTCTCGACCAGGGACCGGTGCCCGCCCGGTACGCCGTCCATAGCTTCGACCATCGCATCGTGCATCGCCTGGGGCAGGCCCGGCCGAGTCTTCCCCGAGGCGTTCTGCTGTCGGCGTACCTGCAAGACCCCGTGGCGGTGATGCGCGGAGTCGGAGCCACCACACTCTGGCAGGAGTGGCAGCAGGTGGACCAGGAGCTCGTGGCGCACGTTCACGAGGCCGGTTTCAGCGTGATTGCCTGGACCGTCAACGAGATCGGCGATCTGGACCGGATGGTGCGGCTGGGCTGCGACGGGCTGTGCGGGAACTACCCCGACCGGATCCGGGTGGCTATTGCCCCCCGGTTCGGTGAAGCCTCCCGGGCCTGAGTACTATTTAGGCCCCGCCGGGGGTGCCCGATGGCTCGTGCCTCGGTTCGCTGGGTACCGGCCGGTCGGCTCCCGCGGGTCCACCTCGCCGCGACTGGGAGATCTGGCGCTCCAGCCGGCTGATCTCCGCCTGCAGGTCATCCAGCCGCAGCATGAGAGCATCGAAACGCCGGGGATCGGTCTCGCCGCCGCGCTCGCGCCGGTGAACCAGTAGCCCCAGATCCCGGGCGGTGCGATCGAGGCGGCGGCGCAAGCGCAGCAGCTCGATCTGGAGCTTCCCTTCATCCAGCGCCGCCTGGGCCTTCTTACCAAACGCCTCCAGCTCCTGATTCAAACGATCAAACAGCGTGGACTTCGTCATCTGGTCCTCCTGGTCGACGTGACCCGACACGACGGGCCCGCGGGGCGCCGTGTTTCAAGGTAACAAAAAAGGGACGCGAATGGCTCCGCGTCCCTGGTTGCGCCGGATGAGTGGCTCAGGAGGCGCCGGCCTCGGCGACGGGGTAGACCGACACTTTGCGCCGGTTCTTGTCCCGGAACTCGAACTTGACCACACCGTCTACGACGGCGAACAGGGTGTCGTCGTTGCCCCGCCGCACGTTGCGGCCGGCGTGGAACTTGGTGCCCCGCTGGCGCACAAGGATGTTGCCGGCCGAGACCCTTTCGCCCCCGTAGCGCTTCACGCCAAGATATTGCGGATTGCTGGTCCGGCCATTGCGGCTGGATCCTACGCCCTTTTTGTGTGCCATCGCTTCCTCAGCCCAGCTTGACGTCAGTGATGCGGACCTCGGTATACCCCTGCCGGTGCCCGGTTTTGCGGCGATAGTTCTTGCGCCGCTTGAACTTGAAAACGTAGATCTTAGGCTCCTTGCCTTGGCCCACAACCTCAGCCACAACCTTGGCGCCTTTCACCAGGGGCGCGCCCGCCTTGATCGTCTCACCGTCGGAGGAGAGGAGCACCTCGTCGAAGGTGACCTTGGCGCCGGCCTCCGCGGTCATGAGCGGGAGCCGAAGGGTCTTCCCCTTCTCGGCCTTGAACTGCTTACCTGCCGCGCGAAAGATCGCGTACATACGAGGATCCTGACTGAAGTATGGCCAAAAGCTAGCCCGTAAAAGTAGACAGGGAGAGAGCTTGGGACAAGGGGCCTACGCCACCGCGTACAGCTCCGTGACGTCCCGGCCCGCGGGGCGGCTCATCAGGCGGAACTCGTCCAGCCGCATCATCGGGTCATCACGGAGCTCGATATCGACCCCCGTGATCTTGGTCAGCGTCTGGAGCAGCCTGGGCTCCTCCTCCAGCAGGTACAGCGCCACCTCGGGGTGGAGCCGCACACTGAGCTGGCGCTCCCGCCGTTCGTGGCCGGCCCGCTTCAGCGCCCGCTCCAGCCGGCGGGCGACGACTTCGGGGGTGAAGACGCGCCCGGACGCGGCGCAGGTAGGACAGTCCGTGGTCATGGAGTGCCACAGCGAGGGCCGCACCCGCTGCCGCGTCATCTCTACCAGGCCCAGCTCCGACACCGCCAGCGCCTTGGTGCGGGCACGGTCCCGCCCCAGGTGGGTCCGCAGCTCCTGGAGCACCTTGTCCCGGTTGGTCCGCGTCTCCATGTCGATGAAATCGCAGACGATGATGCCGCCGATATCCCGCAGCCGGATCTGGCGGGCGATCTCCCGCGCGGCCTCGAGGTTGGTGCGAAGGATGGTCTTCTCGGGATCCTTCTTGCCGGTGTAGCGGCCGGTGTTCACGTCGATGCTGATCAGCGCCTCGGTGGGCTGGATGACCAATGAGCCGCCGGTGGGCAGCTCGACCCGTGCCTTGAACAGGTCACGGATCTCGGATTCGATGTCGAACTTGTCGAAAAGCGGCGTGGGCTCGGTGTAGAGATGGACCCGGCTCATCAGCTCCGGGTCAATCTGTTGGAGGTACTGCTCGATCTCGTTATACAACTCCTTCATGTCTACGTACAGCGCATCCACCTTGGAGCTGAACAAATCGCGAATGATGCCGCGCGTCAGGCTGGTTTCCCGCTGGAGCAGGGCCGGCGCGCGCCGCACGAAGCTCTTCTTCCGGTTGATTTTCTTCCAGAGTGCAAGCAGCGAGTCGATCTCCCGCCGGAAATGTTCCTCCGTCACCCCCTCGGCCACCGTCCGCACGATCACCCCGCCGCTGTCCTTCGGCAAAATCTTGGAGACCATGTCGCGGAGCTTGGAGCGCTGCTCGCGACTTTCGATCTTCCGGCTTACCCCCACCTTCGATGCGTACGGCATGTAGACCAGGAATCGGCCGGGTAACGAGATCTGCGCGGTGACCCGGCACCCCTTCGAGCCGATGGGCTCCTTGGTGACCTGCACCGGGAGGCTTTGGCCTTTCTTGAGGATGTCCTGGATATTGGGCAGGGCCCGGCGGGGGGAGATCTCTCGCTGGCGGCCCTCGCTGGCGGGTTTCTCGCCGGCAGCCGCTCCGTTCCGGCGCCGGCGCCGGCGGTCCCGGCTGCGCCAACCGCCCTTGGACTCCGCGGGCTGATCCTCCGCGGGAGCCTCGGCGGCGGCGGCGGCGGCGACCGGCTCGGCAGGGCTTTCCTCTTCCGCCGGTGATTCGTCGTCGTCCTCAGGCTCCTCGTCTTCGTCCGGCTCGAGGAGATCGGAGGCGTGCAGGAAGGCGCTCTTCTCCTGGCCGATATCCACGAACGCGGCTTGGATTCCTGGCAGTACGGCCTCCACCCGACCCAGGTAGATGTCACCTACGGTGCGGCGGTGGTCCGGCCGGTCTACCAACAACTCTACCAGTCGATCGTCTTCCAGGATGGCCACACGGGTTTCCCGCTGGCTCCCATTGATCAGGATCTCGCGCTTCAAGTAATGACCTCAGTCAAGAAAACGCGCTCCTCGGCTGGCTTGCCCAACAACCGATCGAGGAGCATGCCGCGAAGGAGCGCGTCGCTGCTGGGGCTAATTATATGAAGGGGTGTAATTTAGAGCAATGACGAGGGGCTATTGGCCACGTGCTGTTGGCTGCTACCTCCAGCCACCCCACCGGTTCACGCCCCATGGCCAACAGCCATTAATCCACCAATTCACCCAGGATGTGCCGTCCGATCACGATCCGCTGGATCTCGCTGGTTCCTTCGCCGATCTCGCAGACCTTGGCATCCCGCATCATGCGCTCCACCGGGTACTCGGTGGTGTAGCCGTACCCGCCGAAAATCTGCACCGCCTGAGTGGTTGTCCGCATGGCCAGCTCGGAACAATAGAGCTTGGCCATGGCCGCCTCTTTCTTGAAGGGCCGGTTGTTCTGCTTGAGCCACGCGGCGTGGTACAGCAGATGGGTCCCCGCCTCGATTCCCAGCGCCATGTCGGCCAGCTGAAAGCTGACCGCCTGGAAGCTTCCGATGGGCCTGCCGAACTGTTTGCGCACGCCGGCATAGCGTAGGGCCTCCTCGTAGGCTCCTTCGGCTATGCCGAGCGACAGCGCCGCAATGCCGATGCGGCCGGCGTCCAGGGTCTTGAGGAAGTTGATGAACCCGTAGCCCGGCTTGCCCAGCAGGTTCTCCTTGGGAACCACCGCATCCTCGAAGATGAGCTCGCGGGTATCGCTGGCGCGCCACCCCATCTTGTCCTGCTTCTTCCCTGCCCTTACCCCACGGGTCTTGGGCAGATCGGGGGCATGCCCCACGCCCAGCTTCCTGGCCTGGTCGAGGTCTACCGTGTCCTTGGTAACGATGAAGCTGGTGATACCCTTGTTGCCCTGGCCTGCCTCGGTCCGGGCTGTGACGACGAATACTTCACCCACCCCGGCATGGGTGATGAAGATCTTCGAGCCGTTCAGCACGTAGTGGTCGCCCTTATCCACAGCCGTGCTGGCGGTTCCTCCTGCATCACTTCCCGCGCCGGGTTCGGTGAGCCCGAAGCCGCCGAGGATGCGGCCCGAAGCCAGCAGCGGTACGTATCTTCTTTTCTGCTCCTCGGTGCCGAACTCCACGATGGGCGATGTGCCGAGGTTGGTATGGGCGCTGATGGTGAGGGCGTGGCTGGCGTCAACCTTGGCCATCTCGTGGATGGTGATGTAGTAAGAGAGCTGATCCATGCCGGCGCCGCCGAGCTCTTCGCTCCAGGGCACACCGAGCAGGCCCAGCTCACCCATGGCCTTGATGTTTTCCCACGGGAAGGTGGAGGTCTGGTCCAGCTCGCGAGCCACCGGCGCGATGTGACTCTGCGAGAACTCGCGGACCATCTCGCGGACCTGGTGGTGCTGCTCGGTGAAGTAGAGAGAGTCGTCCATATGAGCAGCAAGCTAACCGATCATCGTAAGCTGGGCCAACGCGTTGGAACCGGGAAACCGCGCCCGCACCCCTACCGGGTGCGGGGCCTCGAGTCAGGAGGCAACGTTCCCGGCTCTACTGCGGCTTGCAGTTCTTGCAGATCGGTGGACGGGAGCGGCTGGAAGATCGGCCAATCGCACTCGGCGGGACCCCGCTCGTCGCGCTCACCCCGTCGATGCGCTGGCTGAAGCTATTGGTCACGTCAGCTTCCGCGGCCGCCGCATTGACGAGGAGCTCAGCCTGGGTGTCCCCGGCCACGACCGCAATGTAGATGTCCTTGTGCTGACC
>DASVGF010000215.1:0-15857 GCA_036379675.1 Gemmatimonadales bacterium
ATGGCGGTGGCCATAGCCACCGGATTCTGCGCCTCCGCCAGCGCCGTGTTCATGAGAATGCCGTCCACGCCTTGCTCCATCGTGAGACAGGCATCGGATGCAGTCCCCACACCGGCATCCACGATGACAGGCACGCTCAGACGCCGCTTGATGGTGCGGATGCCATAGGGATTGAGCAGGCCGAGGCCGCTCCCGATGGGCGATGCGAGCGGCATGACGGCGGCGCAGCCCGCATCCTGCAACCGCAGTGCGGTAATCAGGTCGTCGTTGGTGTAGGCCAGCACCTGAAAGCCATCCCGCACCAGTTCCCGGGATGCGGCCAAGAGGCCCTCGGTGTCAGGCAGCAGCGTCTCCCGGTCGCCGATCACCTCCAGCTTGATGAACTCGTTGAAGCCGGCCTCGCGGGCCAGCCGGGCATAGCGCACCGCTTCGTCGGCGGTGTAGCACCCCGCCGTGTTGGCCAGCAGGAAGTACTGATCCGGATTCAGGTGGTAGAGAATCCCCTGCTCCCTGGTCCGGTCGAGGTCCACCCGCCTCACCGCCACGGTGACGACCTCGGCACCCGAGGCCTCGATCGCACGCACCATGTCGCCGTTGTCGCGGTACTTCCCGGTCCCGATCATGAGGCGCGAGCGGAAGGCCCGGCCGCCAATGGTCAACGGAGCTTCGGTGCTGGGTTCGGTCTGGATGCTGGTCATGCCGGAAAGATAAGCGGGAGCAGCGGTGATCATCCTCCCCCGACGAAATGGACCAGCTCGACCGCGTCTCCGTTACTGAGGGGGGTCTCCTCCAGGCGCGGGCGCCGGACGATCTGGCGATTCAGCTCTACCACCACCGTTCGGGGGTCGAGACCAAGATGCCGGAGCAGGTCGGCGACTGTAGCAGGGGCAGGGACTCGCCGGGTTTCGCCGTTCAGCACGATCTCGAGCTCGCTCATGGGTCTTCCACCCAGGGCGCCAGCATTGCCAGAGTTGCGGCCGCCGGATCCTCGGCCAGCCAGAGGGACCGGATGGCGGCCACGCCGTAGGCACCGGCGGCCTTCAGCGCCGGGGCGCGCCCGGGCGTCACCCCGCCTATGGCGATAACCGGGGGGCCGAGACTCGCGAGCTCGCGCACCAGTGCCGGCCCCGAGGCCGGCCGGCCCGGGTGGCTAGGGGTCTGGTAGATAGTGCCCACTACAAGAAAATCAGCGCCTTCGGCGATCGCGGCTGCAGCCTCATCCACGCTGTGGACGGAGCGGCCGATCCAGCCGTGGAGGAACACCCGCCGGGCATCCGCCGGTCGGAGGTCGCCGACACTGAGCTGGACTCCGTGCGCGCCGACCGCGGCCGCCACGTCGACCCGGCCGTTCACAAACACGGCGGCTTCGGGCGGGCGAGCCAACGCCGCCAGCCGTGAGGCGGTGGCTGCCAGCCGCCCGACGGGACCGCCGCGGTCACGCGCGTGCAAGGCGACCGATGGCCCCGCGGCGGCAATCGCGGCGGCGCGGACCCCGAAGTCAGGCGCCGCGATCACCCTGGCGTCGGTAAAGGCATGCACGCGGGGAAGCGGTCTCATAGCAGTCGCTGTCCCGGCTTGATGCCTCTCCCCCGGGCCCACGCGGCGGCGGGCATGCGCGCCTTTCCCGCCGGCTGCACCGCCGCTACTTCGACCGCCCCCGTCCCTGTCGCTATGACCAGCCGGTCGCCGGCGGCCAGGATCTGGCCGGGCACTCCCGACGCGTCCGCCTCGCGGGCACCAAACAGCTTGAGCGGGCTCCCCTCCAGCGTGGTCCACGCGCCGGGCGCGGGATCGAAGGCCCGGATGTGCCGAGCCACGCTTCCCGGGTCGCGTTGCCACCCGATTCGCGCCATATCGCGGTCGAGCTTGGGCGCGTACGTCGCGGCGAGATGGTCCTGCGCCTGCGGCCGGGCCAGACCAGCGGAGAGCAGGGACAGAACCTCGATCAGGGCGGCCGCGCCGAGGTGGGACAGTCGCTCGCTCAGCGAGCCGGCTGTCTCCTCGCTTCCTATCGGCGTGGCGATGTGATGCAGCACCGGCCCGCTGTCGAGGCCCTCGTCCATCTGCATGATGGAAATGCCGGTCTCCTCGTCCCCCTGGAGGATGGCATGCTGAATCGGCGCGGCGCCCCGGTGACGGGGCAGCAGGGAAGCGTGCACATTGATCATGCCTCGCGGGGGGATGGCCAGAATCTCGGGCCGCAGGATGTGTCCGTAGGCCACCACTACACCGAGGTCCGGCTCGAGCCGTCGGAGACTGGCGGCAAAGACGTCACCGACAGGGCGAACCGGCTGGAGAACGGGAACACCTTCGGTCCGGGCGGCGACTTTCACAGGAGGGGCGACCAGCGCTGAGCGGGACCTTCCCTGGGGTTTGTCTGGCTGGGTGATTACGCCGGTGACGGTGAACCGATCGCGGAGCAGGGCCTGCAACGACACAACAGCAAAGGGCGGCGTCCCGAAAAAGACAATCCGCATCACTCCGACCGGGCCGACTCCGCCTGGACCTCCCGGGTGTAGCCCGTATCATCCTTGTGCTCCCGGCGCCAGCGAGCCAGCAGCATCTGCCGCCGGATGAGGCTCAGATGGTCGAGAAACAGGATGCCATCGAGGTGGTCGATCTCGTGCTGGATGGCGCGGGCCTTGAGGCCGGTGGCATCCTTGCGGTAACGGTTGCCGTCCAGATCGAGCGCCTCGATGATCACTCGCTCCGGGCGGGTGACGTCACCGTAGATGTCCGGGATCGACAGGCATCCCTCCTCGGCCGTGGCTTGCCCCTCGGTCTCGATGATCATCGGATCGATCATGACGAAGCGGTCGCCATCCGCATCCACTACGGCTACCCTCCGGGCCACGCCGATCTGGTTAGCGGCCAGGCCCACCCCCCGGGCCCCGTCCATCGTTTCATACAGGTCCTCCACCAGCCGGCGGACCTCCTCGTCCACCACCTTGACTTCCGAGCTGTGCTGGCGGAGCACCGGCGAGCCCAGCAGGTGCAACGGCCGAAGACTCATGCCGCTGGTCCGCCCTGCGCCGCCGACGCTCCGACCCGAATGATGCGCGAGCGCTCGACCACGACGGTCGCGGTGCCGCTCTCGACCGTGACCCGCACCTCCTTCAGGCCTTCGCCCTCTGTCTCCTTGATATCCTTGACCCGACCGATGATTCCACCGCTGGTCATGACCTCGTCGCCCTTCTTCAGCTTGGAGAGGAGCTCGGCATGCCGCTTCCGGGCCTGGCCCGAGGGGCGAAGGATCAGGAAGTAGAACACGAGGCCGATCGCCGCCATCTGCAGCACGAGGATGGAGAGTCCGCTGCCGCCGGTGCTGCCCTGGGCCAGCGCCATCATGGTGAAAAGCGAGGTGTTCACGGCTGGCTAGTCTCCTCGGGCGTAGTGGCGGGCGAGCCATTCGCGGCTCCAGCCCTCGAACGTGCCGTTCAGAATGTGCGCCCGGGCCTGTTCGCCCAGCCGCACCAGGAACCTGATGTTGTGGATCGAGATCAGGCGCAGGCCCAGCATGTCCTCGACCACGAATAGATGTCGGAGATAGCCGCGGGGATAGGTGGTGCACGTCTCGCAGTCGCAGGTGGGATCGAGTGGCTGGGTTGATCCCTTGAGCCCCGCGCCCCTGACATTGACCCGACCCGCCGGCAGCCAGGCCGTCCCGTGGCGGCCGTTACGGGTGGCCGCGACGCAATCGAACAGATCCACTCCGCGAGCAATTCCCTCCAGCAGATCGGCCGGAAATCCGACACCCATAAGATAACGGGGGATGTCCGCCGGCAGCGCGGGGCTCAGGAGCTCCAGCACGCGATGCATAACCGGTTTGGGCTCTCCCACCGAGAGCCCGCCGATCGCGATGCCGGTCCAGGGACCCCGCGCCAGCGTCCCCTCCAGTGAGCGCAACCGAAGCTCGTCATGGATGCCGCCCTGGATGATGGGCCAGAGCGTCTGGCGTCCGTCCGCCAGCTCCGAGTGTCTGGCCTTGCAGCGGTCGAGCCAGCGTAGTGTCCGCGCCATGCCCTCACACGCCACCTCGGGCGAGGACTGACCCGGCACTACGTGATCGAACGCCATGGCAATGTCGGCGCCCAACCGCGCCTGGATCTCGATGGCGCCCTCGGGCGTCAGAGTGCGGGTGGTTCCGTCGATGTGGCTCTGGAACTCCACCCCGTGCTCGGCGATGCTGCGGAGGCCATGGAGCGAGAACACCTGGAACCCACCGGAGTCGGTGAGCATCGGGCCGCTCCAGGTGGTGAACCGGTGCAGGCCGCCCATTGCCTCCACCACCGCTTCACCGGGCCGGAGATGCAGATGATAGGTGTTGCCCAGGATGATCTGGGCTCCGGTGCCCCGAACGTCGTTCGCGCTGAGGCCGCGCACCACGGCATGGGTCCCCACCGGCATGAAGGCCGGTGTTTTCACTTCGCCGTGGGGGAGGGTGAGGGTGCCGGCTCGAGCGGCTCCGGCCGTACGCTGGACCTGGAATTCGAACATCGGTGCGGCGGCTCAGCGGCGAGCGGCAGCGAGAATGCGCTCGATCTGACGCCGATGCACGAGATCGTGCGCCGCCATCAGCTTGAGAAGATGGGCCACGCTCTCCGGTCCCCGCTCGCTGTGCCGGCCCACTCGCTCCAGCTGCCTGGGTGTCAGAGCCCGTGCCAGACGCAGGTGGGGAGTTCTCAAGCCACGGAGCTGGCCCAGGGCCAGGTCGAGCGGCACATCCTGGTAGCCGAGCGCATGCGCCCAGCGGTCCTGGTCGTAGCCAACCAGCTCCGGCTCGTCCTGGGTCAGGATCATCCTCAGGCGGAAACCGAATACCAGCTCGCTGTCGGCGAGATGCTGGACGACGTGGACCACCGACCACTTGCCCGGCGCCTCCGGCTGCCGCAGGGTCGCTTCGCCGATGCCCTGGGTCCGCTCTGCCAACCACGGCACCAGCTCGTTGAGGACCTCCAGTGGAGGGCGACTGCCGAGGACCTCCAATAGGGCGCGGACGTAGGCGGCGGCGGAAGCCACCGCGTTGCCGGCGGGGTTGGAGAACGTCATGAAGCCCTCCCGGTCACAGAATGACCATTGCGTCGCCGTAGGAATAGAACCGGTATCGCTGCTCCACGGCGTGCCGGTAGGCTGCCATGGTCAGGTCGCGGCCGGCAAAGGCGCTGACCAGCATCAACAGAGTGGAGCGGGGCAGGTGGAAGTTGGTCAGCAGCCGATCCACCACGCGAAAGCTATACCCCGGCAGGATCAGCAGCCGGGTTTCCGCCCTGCCCGGAACGAGCGTACCGTCTTCCCGGGCCGCGCTCTCGAGGGCCCGAACGACCGTGGTACCCACGGCCCAGACCCGGCCACCGTCCTCCCGCACCCGCTCCACCAGCGCGGCCAGCCGGGGAGTGATCGTGTACGACTCGGGATGCATGGGGTGGTCGGCCGGATCGTCCACCTCTACCGGTTTAAAGGTGCCGGGGCCGATCTCCAGGTCCAGTCCGGCAACCACGACGCCGGATGCACTCAGCCCGTCGAGCGCGGCGGCTGTGAAGTGCAGCCCGGCGGTGGGCGCGGCGACGCTTCCCTCCTCCCGGGCGTACACGGTCTGATAGCGTGCCTCGTCGGTCTCGGTCGGGTCGCGCGAGATGTAGGGCGGCAGCGGCAGTCGTCCGTAACGGGCGACCGCCTCCTCAGCGGTGAGTCCGACGAACCGCACCAGGCGATTTCCGTCGGCCAGCACCTCGACCGTCTCTACCCACGCGTCCGGACCGAGGGCGATCCGCTTCCCGGGGCGCAAGGCGGTGCCCGGCTTGCCCAGCGCAACCCAGGTCTCTCCCACCGCGGGGTGAATGAGCAGGATCTCTGCGGGTGCGCCCGACGGTCGGCGGCCGGCCAGCCGCGCGTGTCGCACCCTGGTGGTGTTGAGGACGAGAAGATCACCGGGAGGGATGATCGAAGGCAGGGCGGAGAAGACCGAGTCCGCGAGCAGGGCGTTGCCCACAGCCGTCGTGTGCCCCAGCAGATGACTGCGGCGGACGGCCGCGTCGGGACGGGGGACCGTTCTCCGGTCGGCGGGACCGGCGCGACGGTCGTACCGGACCACGGCCAGGAGCCGGCTCGCTGCCCGTTCGGGCAGGGGCTCCTGGGCGATCAGCTCGGCGGGGAGTTCGTAGTCGAAGTCGGCGGTGCGGAGGCGATCAGGCGTCAAAGATCGTCGGCTGGGCCGCCGGGGGCGTCACGCCGAACCGGCGATAGGCGAGCGCCGTGGCGCAGCGCCCTCGCTGAGTACGTTCCAGGAAGCCCTGCTGGATGAGATAGGGCTCGTAGACATCCTGCAGCGTGCCGGCGTCCTCCCCCACCGCCACTGCCACGGTGCCCAGTCCCACCGGGCCGCCGCCGAACTTCTCGATGATGGTGGTGAGGATCCGCGCGTCCATGTCGTCGAGCCCGAACTCGTCCACGTTGAGACGGGCCAGCGCCGCCGCCGCCACCGCGGCGGTGATGGTGCCATCGGCCTTCACTTGCGCGTAGTCGCGCACCCGGCGGAGCAGCCGGTTGGCCACCCGCGGAGTGCCCCGGCTGCGGCGGGCGATCTCGTCGGTGCCCGCCGGGTCGATGGGAACACCGAGGATCACGGCGGAGCGGGTCACGATCTGACGCAGCTCGTCCGGAGGATAAAAGCTCAGCCACTCGACGATGCCGAAGCGGGCCCGCATCGGCGGCGTGAGCAGGCCGAACCGGGTAGTGGCGCCGATCAGGGTGAACCGTTCGAGCGGCATCGGAATGGTCTGGGCATTGGGTCCATCGGAGATCCGGACGTCGATGCGGAAATCCTCCATGGCCGGATAAAGGAACTCCTCCAGCGCCGGCTTCATCCGATGGATCTCGTCGATGAACAGCATGTCGCCGGTGCCGAGCGAGGTGAGCAGCCCCACGAGGTCGCCGGGCTTGTCCAGCACCGGCCCGGAGGTGGTGCGGAGCTGAACGCCCATTTCCCGGGCCATCAGCATGGCGAGCGTAGTCTTGCCCAGGCCGGGGGGGCCGAAGAACAGCGTATGGTCCAGGGTCTCGCGCCGGCCCCGCGCCGCGTCGATGGCTATCTGGAGGGAGGTCTTGACCTGCGTCTGACCGATGAACTCGTCGAGGCGCGAAGGCCGCAGGGCGGCCTCGGCGCCGGTTTCTTCGGGGAGGGCCTCAGGGGTGGTGACTTGGAGTCGGGTCATGCTACAAGGTAAGAGGTGAGCGGTACGAAGTGAGAGGGGCAGTTCGATGGCTTCGTAAATCTCCCTCTCACCTCTCACCTCTTACCTCTCACCTCTTTCCCAGCCGTGCTTTCCACCTGACCGGCCTCGAGTCCGTCTCGACCACGTGCGCCGCATGACAGGTGACGCACCGGTCGGTGGTGCTCGTGGTGCGGACCGACACCAGCTTCCGGTTGGTGGCGCCACAACGGGTGCAGTTCCATTCGGCGGTGTGGGCCGCGGTAGTCATGCGCTTAGGTCCCCCCTCGTGCAGTGGTGAGCTGTTGCAGCGCGCGGCGGATCAGCTGCGGAGTTTCGGTGGGTGAGCCGGCCGCGAGCGCCGCCCGGACCGCGTCGTCGGCCGCTGCCACGCCGTACCCCAGGCCCAGAAGCGCCTGCACGGCCTCTTCCGAGCCGGGAACGCGAACGCCGGCGCGCTCGATCGCGATGTCGCTGAAGCGGTCCTGCAGCTCGAGCACGAGTCGCTCGGCCTTCTTCCGGCCGATGCCACTGACCGAGCTGAGCGCGGCGAGGTCTTTGGCCAGGATGCTGCGCACGGTCCGCTCGGTGCCCAGCGCGGACAGCAGGGCCAGCGCCAGCTTGGGGCCGAAGCCACTGGCAGTGAGGAGGCGCTGGAACACCTGGCGCTCCGCGGCCGTGTCGAATCCGTAGAGCGACCACCCATCCTCCTTCACCACCAGCTCGGTGAAGAGGCTTACCCGGGCGCCGCGCGACGGCAGGCGGGCAGCCACGCCCACCGGCACCGTGACCGCATAGCCTACTCCGCCATCCGTCTGAACGACGAGGGCCTCACCGTGCCGCTCGGCGATGACGCCGGTGAGAGACGCTATCATCGGGTCCCCGTCAGCTGACGAATAATGGCGGCTCGCGACGCGAGCATCAGGTGAGTGAGGGCCACCGCCACGCCGTCGGTGGCATCGGCCGGGGCCGGGGCCGTCTTCAGTCGCAGCAGCTGCGCCACCATGTAGCCGACCTGCGGCTTCAGCGCCGCGCCACGGCCCACGATGGTCTTCTTGATGACCGCGGGCGAGTACTCCGCGATCTCGACACCGGCCACCTCGGCTGCCAGAAGGATCACTCCGCGCGCATGGCTCAGCACCACGGCGGTGCGGACGTTCTTGCCGTAAAAGGCGCTCTCGACCGCCACCGCATCGGGGGCGTGGCGGGCTATCAGCGCGGTGACGCCATCGTGGAGAATTCTGAGGCGCGCCGGCAGCGGATCGCGGGCGCCGGTGGTGAGGGTCCCACACTCGAGCAGCCGCCCGTGACTAGCGTGGCCGCTCTCGACTACCCCATAGCCCAGGACCGCAGTTCCCGGATCGATGCCGAGCACCTTCACCGGGACAGCCTCAGGTTTCCGCCTCGGCCAGCTGGGCCGCGTCGATATCAAAATTGGAGAAGACCTTGGAGACGTCGTCCAGCTCCTCCAGCACGTCCATGAGCCGGACGATCCGTTCAGCGTCGGCGCCTTCCACTCGGACGGTGTTCTTGGGCACCATCGCCAGCTCGGAGGACTCGATGGCCAGACCGCGCCCGCGCAAAGCGTCCTGGACCGCGTGAAAGGAGGTGGGGCTGGTGGTCACGATGTACTGGTCGCCCTCGCGGACAAAGTCCTCCGCACCGCTGTCCAGCGCAGCCTCGAGCGCGCTGTCCTCGTTCTGCCGCGACGCATCGAGGTAGATTTGCCCCTTCCGGTCGAACATCCAAGCCACCGAGTTGCTGGCGCCGAGGTTGCCTCCGTTGCGGCTGAAGGCATGCCGAATTTCAGCCACGGTGCGGTTGGGGTTATCGGTCGTAGCCTCGATGAAAATGGCGGCCCCGCCAGGGCCGTAGCCCTCGTAGGTCAGCTCCTCATACACGCTGCCCTCGAGCTCGCCGGTGCCCTTCTTGATGGCCCGGTCGATGTTCTCGCCCGGCATGTTCACCGCCTTGGCCGCATCGATGGCGGTCCGGAGCCGGGGGTTGCCGCCGGGGTCGCCACCGCCGCTTCTGGCCGCGACCGTGATCTCTCGGATCACCTTGGTCCAGGATGAAGCGCGCTTGGCGTCGGTGATGGCTTTTTTGCGCTTGATCTGCTTCCACTTACTATGGCCGGCCATGGCCGAACTCCTTGGGGAGCGCGAGATTCTGGGGTGGGTGGGGATGTCCCTGCGGCATCCGGAAACATAAGTGGCGCACCCGCTTGCGGCAACGCAGCAGCCCGGCTAAGCTCACCGCTCTATGTCCTCATCCAGACGTGCGTTAGTCCTCGCCGGCGCCCTGTTGGCGGCCTGTGGCTCGGAGCCCCGCGCTCCCAAACCGCCCGACGCCTTTGCGGTGTTTCCCCATCTCCCGCTGCCCCCGTCCTCCCAATTCGTCTCCCGGTCGGGCAGTGAGGACGCGCTCCAGATCCGGTTCCTCAGCTCCGGCCGCCCCGACGAGGTGACTGGCTACTACCGGGATGTGCTGAGCAAGGGGCGGTGGCGTCTGGTCAGCGACGTGAAGAAGCCCGATGGCTCGGTGGTGCTCTATGCCGAACAGGACGGCCCACCGATCTGGGTGAGGATCTGGCCGACCAGCGACGGGGCCGGCACCATGGTCGAGCTGGCCGGGGCCCTGGTGCGCAAGCAGGGGGACTCGGTGCGGTAGGACTCAGTCCGCGTCAAGCATGTCCACGAAACGCAGCCACCGGGGATAGAAGTACAGGTCGACGAAGCCGGTGGGTCCGTTCCGATTCTTGGCCAGGATCAGCTCGGTGGCGCCTTCCACCCCCTGGCCTGGGCGGTACATCTCCTCCCGGAAAATCGTCAGAATCACATCCGCATTCTGCTTGATGGTGCCCAGGCCACCGAGATCATCGAGCGTGGGCCGGGGATCGGGTCGGCCACGCCGGAGGCCCGGCAGCTGTGCGGTGGCGAGCACGACCAGGCCCTTGTCGACCGCGAGCGCCTTGAGCGCGCGCACGGCCAGGGCCACCCGCTCTTCAAGCCGGGCCGCCGGCCGGGGTGGGGCGGTGAGCTGCAGGGAGTCCACCACCACGAGTCGGCGTGGTGGAACGAGGTCGAGCGCCGTGAGTATCTCGTCGCCCTCGGCGCCGAGAAGTGGCTTGATCAGCAGTGGGATATCCCGGAGGCGGACGGCCGCGGCCCCTACCGCGGCGCGGGTGGCCTCGTCGAGGCGTCCCTGACGCAGCTCATCCACCGACGCTTTCGCCTGCAGGGCCAGCGCGCGCTCCATGACGCGGTCGGGGCTCATCTCCCCCGAGAGGTACAGGGTGGGGGTGCCGGCCGCGGCCGCGCGGATGGCAATGCCGAGACCGAGCGCGGACTTGCCGCTTCCCACGTCTCCGGCGAGCACCACCAGGTCTCGCCGCCGCAGCCCGCCGCCCAGCACCTTGTCCAGCGAGGCAAACCCGGTGGGCACCGTTTCCTGATCGAGTGCGCCGCCCGAGCGCTCATCAATCCGGGAGACCAGCTTTTCGAGCTCCGAAGTGGACGGCCGGTTCCGCTTCCGGGAGACGGTCATGGCGTGATTATAACCCGCCTACCCACTCACCTGCCGCCGCGCCAGCCTGGCCGCGAGAGCTACGGCCTCGCCGGCTTCCGTGCCGCCGCTCTCTCGTGCCGGCGCCACCAGCTGGCTCAATACCTGGGCCGCAGTCTCCGGGCGGGCATCGCGGAGCTGACTGGTCGCCGCCCCCAGCGCGCGCCGCAGCGGATTCGGCATGCTCAGGCTGGAAAGCCGGTGTTCCAGGGCCTGGACCCGGCGACGCTGGGCGCGCTCCGGTGGTGGCGGGTCCAGCAACAGATCCTGGGCCACCCGGATGGTGAGCCAGAGCGCAAAGATTCCGCCGCGCTTGGGTCCTCTGCCGATCTGCGGTAACAGCGCCAGCAGCGCGCTCGCAGCAGGATCCCAGTCGCTCATGACATCGCCAGCCGCAGCGCCGCGTACACGGCGCCCGGGTCCATATCGACCATGCAGCGGTGATGACCCAGCGGGCATCGGGGACCGCCCTGGGTCGAACAGGGACGGCAGGGAAGCGGAAGTTCCACCACGCTCGCCCGCGCGGTGTAGGGAAAGAACCCAAAGGCCTCGACGGTCGGGCCGAAAAGCGCGACGACGGGCGTTCCGACTGCGCTGGCCATGTGCATGACGCCGGTATCCCCGGAGACCAGCGCTCCAGCCCGCTGGAGGAGCGCCCCGGTCACCTGCAACCCGAACCGGCCGGCGGCGCTCGCCACCTGTCCGGGAAAGGGCACAGCCAGCTGGTGCGCCAGAGCGGCGTCGTTCGGGCCGCCGGCAATCGCTACCCGGTGCCCCTCGTGTACCAGGCGCTCGATCAGCCGCTGCCAATGCTCCGGCGGCCACCGCTTGGTGGCGTGGGCCGCACCCGGTGCGACGGCGACCAGGCTCGGCGCGCGATCCAACCCGACCGAGCGAAGCCAGGCATTCGCCTCCTCGGTTGCCTCTGGGCCGACAAAAAAGTCAGGCGGCTTGCCATCGGGCAGAACCTGAAGGTGGCTGGCGGCGGAGAAATAGCGCTCCGCCACGGGCCGCCGGTCCCGGTAACGATTGCGCTTGGCACGCACCAGCAGCGCTCGCGCCAACCGATGCTTCGGATAGCCGCGCCATCTGCCCGGCACCAGGAGGCGGAGTGCCCGGCTGCGCAGATTGTCGTGCAAGTCAAGGAGGTCGGTATACCGGTCACTCCGCAGCTCGGCGGCCAGGCTCAGCAGCGAGCGATCCGGAGCCAGGCCGATGATCCGGTCCAGGTGCGGGTTGTGACTGAGCAGGGGCAGATAGGCCCGCTTCGTGAGAAAGGTGATGCGAGCCGACGGGTAGGTGCGCCGGATGGCGCGCAGGAGCGGAGTCGTCAGGAGGATGTCGCCGATGGAGCTGAAGCGAACAGCCAGGACGTTCAGGGGTGGGTTCGTGGCGAGCACGGGGGAGAAGCTACAGCCTGAACGGTGGAGGGTAAACGGTGAACGGGAGGTGTGCTCGCGTTTACTGTTCCGGGTGCACCGTTCACGTGTAGTTTAGAGAGATGCCGCGGCCCAAAAGCATTCTGTGGGTGGACGATGAGGTGGAGAGCCTCACGTCCCACATCCTCTTCCTGGAGGAGCAGGGCTTTTCGGTCGAGACCACCACCCACGGCGACGACGCGCTGGTGCTGCTCCAGCGGCAACCCTACGGCGTCGTGCTGCTGGACGAGCAGATGCCCGGCCGCCGCGGGCTCGATCTCTTCCAGGCCATCCGGTCCATCGACCACGGCATGCCGGTCGTCATGGTCACCAAGAGCGAGGAGCCGGAGACGCTGAAGGACGCGATCGGCGTGGAGATCTCCGACTATCTGATCAAGCCGGTGAACCCCCGGCAGATTCTGTCCGTGGTCACCCGGCTCCTCGAAGGCGACCGCATCCGGCAACAGCGGCTCTCCCGAGACTTCGCCACCCGCTTCCGCGAGCTGGAAGCCCGCCGGGGTGGTCCGCTGGCCTGGCGGGAATGGGTCGAGCTGGTCGTGGAGATGGCCGAATGGGAGGTCCGGCTCGGCGCCGCGGACGAGCCGGGCCTGCAGGATGCCCTCCGGACCCTGCAGGACAGCATGCGGCAGGACTTTGCCCGCTATCTGCAGAAGAGCTACGCCAGCTGGCTCCACGATGGCAGCAGCGATCGGCCCCCGCTCTCGGTAGACATCGGCGCGGAGTTCCTGCGGCCGGTCCTCGACATGCATGGCCGGGTCATGCTGGTGGTGGTGGACTGCCTCCGGCTGGACCAGTGGGCGATGATCCGGCCGCTCATCAGCTCCCGGTTCGACATCGAGACCGCCCACTATTTCTCGATTCTGCCGACCGCCACTCCCTTTGCCCGGAACGCCATCTTCAGCGGGCTCTTCCCGGCGGAGATCAAGGCCCGCTATCCCCGCTGGTGGCACGACCACGAGGATGCCAGTCTCAACGCGCACGAGGCCGAGCTGCTGACCGAGCATATGCGCGAGCTCACCGGTCGGCAGGTGCCGATCCATTACGAGAAGGTGTTCACCGCCGCGGACGGCGAGGGCCTGCTGAAGCGGCTGCCGGCCCACCTGGCCCAGGACGGGGTGACCGCGCTGGTCTTCAACTTCATCGACCAGCTCACCCACGGCAGAACCGAGAACTCGACCTTGTTCGAGGTGGCGCGGGATACTTCGGCACTCCGGAACCTGACCCGCACCTGGTTCGAGCGATCCCCGCTCTGGGACGCGCTGCGCGAGGCCGAGCGGCGGGGGGTGCCGGTGTTGCTCACCACGGATCACGGGTCGATTCACTGCCACACGCCGGCCACCGTGTTCGCCAAGCGCGATACAACCTCGAATCTCCGCTACAAGTTCGGCGATGATCTGCGGGCGCAGGATCCCGAGGCCGCGCTGGTGGTGGAGGACCTGCCCAGCTTCGGCCTGCCCATGAGGCCCAGCGGCACCCGCTTACTCCTGGCCACGGGAGACCGCTTCTTCGTGTACCCGACCAAGCTTCGGGAGTATCAGGCCCGCTATCGGGGAGCGTTCCTGCACGGCGGCGTGTCGCCCGAGGAAGTGCTGCTGCCGATCGCCTTACTCACCCCGCGGCAGGGCTGATCGTGCGCACCGAATGGCGGCTGCTCCAGCTGATCACGCCATACCGCCACTGGCTCGGTCTGGGGCTGGTGACCACGGTGTTGGCCTCGCTGCTCGACGGCTTCGTGCTGGTGATGCTGGTCCCGGTGCTCAAGCATCTGTTCGGAACCTCCGGCAGCCTGCGCAGCGGCTCTACCCAGCTCGAGGCGTTCATGGACCGCCTGGTCGAGCCCTTCGTCGCCGGCGCGAGCCCGGGGCAGGCCACCGCCCGGCTGGTCACCCTCCTCGTCGTCGGCCTCATTTTGAAGAACGCCCTGAGCTACGTCTCGGCCCAGATCTCGGTACGGGCGCAGGAGGGCCTGGTGCGGGATCTGCGGGCGCGCCTGTTCGCCCACCTCCTCTCGCTGGACCTCGGCTTCTTCCAGCGCACCCGGGCCGGACAGCTGATCTCGGGCCTGATCACCGAAGTGGATCAGACCAAGACGATCATTGCGGCCTCACTGGTGTCGTTCTTCCAGAATCTCGTGGTGGTGGCCACCACCCTTGTCATTCTCAGCCAGATCTCACTCCGGCTCACCCTGCTGACGCTGGTGTTCGTGCCGTTCCTGGTGCTCGGCCTCCAGGCCTTGATCCGGCGTCTGCGCCAGCATGCCCGCGCCCGGGCCAACGAGCGGGGAGAGATTACCGCCACCGCCGCCGAGCGTCTGGGCGCGATCCGGTTGATCCGCGCCTATGGTGAGGAGGACCGGGAGGCAGCCCGGTTCAGGGCCCAGGCGGAGCGATACCGGAAGCGGGTCATCCGCACCCAACGGTTCTCGTCGCTGACCAGCCCGCTGACCGAAGTGTTCTCCGGTTTCCTGGTCATCCTCATCATCTGGGCCGGCACCAGGCCCGGACTGATCGGGCTCTCGGCGCCGCTGGCGCCGGAGGCGATCATCGTCTTCCTCATGGCCGCGCTGAAGCTCACCTCCCCACTCAAGACCATCGCGTCCTTCCCGGCGGTGCTGGCCGTGACGATGGCCAGTGCCGAGAAGGTTTTCGAGTTCCTGGACCAGCCTCCCACCGAGGTGGACCGTCCTGGCGAGGAGCCGGCCCGCTTCGAGCGGGACGTCGTGTTCGATCATGTTTCCTTCCGCTATGGTGACGGCGACCTCGTCCTGCGCGAGGTCTCCTTCCGCCTGGGGAGGGGACAGGTGGTCGCCCTGGTGGGTCCGTCGGGGGCGGGGAAGACCACGCTGGCCGACCTGGTTCCCCGCTTCCACGATCCGACGGGTGGGCAGATCCTGATGGACGGCGTGCCGCTGACCCGGCTGGGCCGTCGCTCGATCCGCTCGCTGCTGGGCGTGGTCAGCCAGGACACCGTGCTGCTGAATGATACGGTGCGGGCAAACATCGCCTACGGCTCGCCCGGGGCGTCACTGGCCCAGGTAGAAGCCGCTGCGGCGGCAGCCAACGCGGCCGGCTTCATCGGCGCGTTACCCCAGGGCTATGACACGATGCTGGGAGAGCGGGGGACGCGCCTGTCGGGCGGCCAGCGCCAGCGCATCGCCATCGCACGGGCGCTGCTGCGCGACCCGCCGATCCTCATCCTGGACGAGGCGACCAGCGCGCTGGACACCGAGTCGGAACGACTGGTGCAGCAGGCCATCGAGCGGCTGATGCAGCAACGCACCGTACTGGTCATCGCGCACCGTCTCGCTACCGTGCGTGACGCGGACGAGATCGTCGTGCTGGATGCGGGACGGGTGGTGCAACGGGGCACCCACGAGGAGCTGCTCCGCGCCGGCGGACTCTACCGCAGGCTCTACGACCTGCAGTTCCGGAGCGAGGAGTCACCGGTTACCGCTGAGCTGAGTTAACACCCGCCTGCCGGGAGGGAGGCTCTGGTTTGCGAGGTAGTGCCGGTACACCCGCACGTACTCCTCAGCCATGACTCGGTGACTGAACCATCGCACCGCATGCGCGCGGCAGGCCCCGGGGTCGCGGCCTTCAATTGCGGTGCGGAGATGGATGAGGTCCTCGAGCGTGTCACCCAGGGC
>DASVGF010000216.1:0-12721 GCA_036379675.1 Gemmatimonadales bacterium
GCGGGCTCGACCTGGTGCGGCAGGCGCTGGACCGGAGTGAGCTGCCGGCCGCCGTGTTCAACCCCACCCACGTGAACCGCCGCAAGGGACTGTTCGACGAGGCGCTCGCGCTGGCCAAGCGGGGATGCACGATCGATATCACCGCATTCCCGGTAGAAGAGGGCGAGGATGCGTGGTCGGCGGCCGAGGCCCTGACGCGCTACCTGGAAAGCGGGCTCCCGGTGGACCGGGTGACCGTCAGCTCGGACGGTGGCGGATGTTTCCCGTCGTTCGACCGGGACGGCCGGGTGGTCGGGTTCGACGTGGGAAGCCCGGGCGGGCTCGCGGTCGCCCTCCAGGAGCTGCTCGCGTGCGGCCAGCCGCTGGAGCGGGTCCTGCCCGCGTTCACCGGCAATCCCGCCCGCCTGCTGATGCTGTCCCGGAAGGGACGGCTGGCGGCCGGCATGGATGCCGATCTGGTGGTGCTGGATGATGAGGGAGGGGTGCAGGACGTGATGGCACGGGGCCGCTGGCACGTCCGGGCGGGAGAGCCGCTCGTACGAGGGACGTTCGAACGGTAGACCGATCGAGGAGGGTGCGGGTGGAACCGAAGCGGGGATTCATCGTGCCGGTGGGCGGGGCCGAAGAGAAGATGGGCGACGTGGCGATCCTCAGGCGCTTCGCGGGGCTGTGTGGCCGCGGAGGCCGGGTCGCGATCATACCCACGGCTTCCTCGCTGGAGGACACCGGCCAACGGTACGAGGACCTCTTCCATACCCTGGGCGTGAAGGAGGCGCGCTCGATCCCCATCGCGAGCCGGGCCGACTGCGAGCGGCGCGAATGGCTGGATCTGCTGGACCAGGTCGACGGTCTGTTTCTCACCGGCGGCAACCAGCTCCGGCTCAGCACCATGATCGGGGGAACCGAGGTGGCCAAGGCCATCCGGCGGCGCAACGCCGAGGGCATGCACGTCGCCGGCACCTCGGCCGGGGCGGCGTTTCTGTCCGAGCACATGATCGCGTTCGGCAAAGAGGGCGCCTCGCCGAGGGCCAAGATCGTCACCCTGGCTCCGGGGCTCGGGCTGACCAACCGGATCATCATCGATCAGCACTTCCGCCAGCGCGACCGGTTGGGGCGGCTGCTTACTGCGCTGGCCTACAACCCCTTTGCGATCGGCATCGGGCTGGACGAGAACACCGCCGCCTTCATCGGTCCCGATGAGACGCTGGAGGTGGTGGGGAGCGGCGCGCTCACCATCGTGGACCCGTCCGGTATCGAGTTTTCCTCGATGGCGCGGGTGAGAAAGAACGACGCCGTGTGCCTCATCGGGCTCAAGCTGCACATCCTGGATCACGGCTCGACCTTCAACCTGCATTCACGGATCGCGGCCGCCGCGCCGGTGCTGGCCAACCGAGTGGAGGGCGGGGGCGAAGGGAACAAGGGAGCGAAGAGGGCGCATGCGGATTCTCGATAAGACGGTGTTCGTCGGGCCCAGTCTCTACGCCCACTTCCCCGTCATCAAGCTGGAGATAGACCTCGGCGAGCTGGAGGACTGGCCGTCCGGAAAGCTCGGCCCGGCCTTCACTACCCCGCTGCTGGCCGCGCTGCCCGGCCTGCACGACCACACCTGCTCCTACGGCAAGCCCGGCGGCTTCGTCCGGCGGCTGACCGAGGGAGAGGGGACCTGGATGGGTCACATTCTGGAGCATGTGGCCATCGAGCTCCAGAACGTGGCCGGCGAGAAGGTCACCTTCGGAAAGACCCGGTCACTGGGGCCGAGAGGCCACTACTACGTGGTCTATCAGTACGAGCAGGAGGATGTGGGGGTCGAAGCCGGCGAGCTGGGCGTCACCCTCCTGCACTCATTGCTGCCGCGGGAGCTCAGGCCGGAAGGCGCGGTACCGGTGGGCTTCGACTTTGCCACCGAGCGCGACGACTTCATCCGCTTCACCCAGCGGCGGGCGCTGGGCCCCAGCACCGCGGCCCTGGTGCGGGCGGCCGAGGAGCGCCGGATTCCCTGGATCCGGCTGAACGAGCAGAGCCTGATTCAGTTCGGCCACGGCCGCTTCCAGCAGCGGATCCAGGCCACCGTTACCAGCCGCACCTCCCACATCGCGGTCGAGCTGGCCTCCGACAAGGAGGAGACCAACCGCATTCTCGGCAACCTGGGCCTGCCGGTTCCGCGGCAGCGGCTGGTGCAGACCGTGGAAGACGCGATGGAGGCGGCTGAACGCATCGGGTTTCCCGTGGTGGTGAAGCCGTACAATGCCAATCACGGCCGGGGTATCTCGATCCATCTGACCGATGTCGAGCAGGTGGGCGCCGCGTTCGAGATCGCCAAGGAGCACAGCCGCAGCGTGATCGTGGAGAGCTTCATCACCGGCGAGGACCACCGGATGCTGGTGATCGACGGAGAGCTGGTGGCGGTAGCGCGGCGGGTTCCGGGGCATGTGGTGGGCGACGGGGTGCACACCATCGAGCAGCTGGTGGACAAGGTCAATGAGGACCCCCGGCGCGGGGTGGGCCACGAGAAGGTCCTCACCCGGCTGATCTTCGATCATCAGGCCGAGACCCTCCTGTCGAAGAAGGGTTATACCCGGGAGACCATTCCGGCCAGCGGCGAGCGGGTCTTCCTCCGCTCAACCGGCAACCTGTCCACCGGCGGCACCGCCACCGATATGACCGACCTGGTGCACCCGGACAACGTCGAGATGGCGGTGCGGGCGGTGAAGGCGATCGGGTTGGACGTGGGTGGGGTGGATTTCCTGACCACCGACGTGACCGAGTCGTACAAGGAAGTGGGCGGCGCCATCTGCGAGGTGAATGCGGCGCCGGGCTTCCGCATGCACATGGCGCCGAGCGAGGGCCAGCCAAGAGACGTAGGTGGCCGGGTGATGGACATGCTCTTCCCGCCGGGCACACCGAGCCGCATCCCCATCGCCGCGGTGACCGGAACCAACGGAAAGACCACCACGGCCCGGATGCTGGCGCACATCCAGAAGCTGGCCGGGCATCACGTGGGGCTGACGACGACCGACGGCGTGTACATCGACGGACAGCGGACGGTGGCGGGAGACATGACCGGTCCGGTGGCCACCCGGATGGTGCTGAGCGATCCCACGGTGGACGTGGCAGTGCTCGAGGTCGCGCGCGGAGGCCTGCTCCGGGCGGGAATGGGTGTCCGGCACGTGGACGTCGGCGCGGTGCTCAACGTGAAGGCCGACCATCTGGGCCTCCGCGGCATCGGCACGCTGGATCAATTGGCGGAGGTCAAGCGCATCGTGGTGGAGGTGGCGCGGGAAACGGCGGTGCTCAACGCCGACGACCCGCTCTGCCTCAAGATGGCCGATTATACCGAGGCCAGGAATCTGTGCTACGTCACCATGAATCCGGCGCACGAGCTGGTGAGCGAGCACATCAAGGAGGGCGGGCGCGGCGTCGTGCTGGAAACCGGCATCAAGGGGCAGATGATCACGCTCTACGATCACGGGGCCCACATTCCCCTGCTCTGGACCCACCTGATTCCGGCCACCCTCGAGGGGCGCGCGCTGCACAACGTCCAGAACGCCATGTTCGCGGCCGCGATGGCCTTCAGCATGGGACTCAAGCTCGAGGACATCCGGCACGGGCTCCGCACCTTCGACACCACGTTCTTCCAGGCTCCGGGCCGGATGAACATCTACGACGAGCACCCGTTCAAGGTGATCCTCGACTATGGCCATAACCCGGCGGCGGTCGAGGCGATGTGTGACCTGGTGGACCGGCTCGATGTCGCGGGCCGGCGGCTCTGCGTGGTGGCGGTGCCGGGAGACCGGCGGGACCAGGACATCTTCGAGATCGGCCGGATCGCCGCGGGGCGGTTCGACCGCTACATCTGCCGCCGCGACGACAACCTGCGCGGCCGCCGTCCCGAGGAGGTGCCGGAGCTCCTGCGCGAGTCACTGATGGCCAATGGCGTCGCTGCCGACCAGATCGAAGTGATTCCCAGCGAGGAGGCGGCGGTCGATGCAGCGCTTCGGGCAGCCGAGCCGGGAGATCTCCTCCTCATCTTTGCCGATGCCATCACCCGGAGCTGGAAGCAGGTCATCCAGTTCCGGCCCGAGGTTCCCCACCAGCCGGCCGAGCGGCGGCGCTCGTCCCGCCCGGAGCCCGTGCTGGTGGACATCGCCCCGGTGCTGGATGAGCGTCCCCGGGTAAGGGACTCCCGAGGGGTTCGCATACCGCGGCAGCAGGAAATGGCGGACTAGAGCTGGCAGTGGCCATCAGCGTTCTGGATTCACGCCGGCTGACGGGGCCGGGCGTTCTGCTCGACGGCCCGGGGGCGGTCATCGATGTTCGCCTCGAGGACAGCGTCGAGCAGGCCATCGCCGCGTGGCGCCGTTCGGCCGGGCATCTGCTGGAGGAGGTCGGCTGGGGCAACGAGAGACTGGTCAGCCGCCGGTTTCCCGGAGGCGTGAGCCTGGCGTTCACCGCGCCGGTGGACGGGCTCTATGCCGCTACCGAGCTCAACGAGCGGGCATGGGAAGCGGCCGCTGCCGAGCTGCACGGGCGGCCTGCGCCCAACCTCGGCGCCGATGTCGCGGCCCTGCGCTCGGCCATCGCGTCCGAGCGCAATCCGGCACTGGTCGCCATCCGGCAGGCGGCGCGTGACCGGGGCCTGACGTTTCTGAGCGGAGAGGAGCTGGTGTCGGTCGGATCGGGCACCGGCGCTCTGGTGTGGCCGGCCCAGTCGCTACCGGAGCCCGGCGCGGTAGACTGGTCCCGGGTCCACGATGTTCCGATCGCGCTGGTGACGGGGTCGAACGGGAAGACCACGGTGGTGCGCCTGCTGGCCGAAATGGTGCGCCAAGCCGGCCGCGTGCCCGGCTTCACCTCCACCGAGGGCGTGTTTGCCGGCTCCGAGCCGATCGGCGAGGGGGACTTCTCCGGCCCCAGCGGCGCCCGCCTGGTCCTGCGGCATCCCCACGTACAGACGGCCATACTCGAAACGGCACGGGGAGGAATTCTCCGCCGCGGGCTGGCCGTGGAGCGGGCCAACGTCGCGCTGGTGACGAATGTCGCCGAGGATCACCTGGGCGAGTTCGGAGTCGAGACCCTGGCTCAGCTGGCCGACACGAAGCTGGTGGTGGCCAAGGCGCTCGGGAGCGGGGGCACGCTGGTGCTCAACGCCGACGACCCGATGCTGGTCGAACGGCACCAGCAGGCCGCAGGGCCGCTCACCTGGTTCTCGCTCGATGCCTCCTCGCCCCTGGTGGCGGATCACATCCAGCCGGGCGGCACCGCGGTCGTGGCGGATGGTGAGCATCTCGTGCTGATCCGCAGAGGCGCACCGCATCCATTGGTCCCGCTCAGCGACATCCCCATCACGTTTGGCGGATCGGCGGAGCACAATATCGCCAATGCGCTGGCTGCCACCGCTGTCGGCGACGCGCTGGGCATCGAAATCGAGCCCATGGCCGCCGCGCTCAGGAGGTTTGGTCGGACCGCGGCCGACAATCCGGGCCGCGCCAACCTCATCGAGGTAGGCGGCGTACGGGTGCTGATCGATTACGTGCACAACCCCCACGGCATGATGGCTCTCGTTCGCCTGGTGGAACGCCTGCCCGGTGGCCGGCGCCTGATCATGTTGGGCCAGGCCGGAGACCGGGGGGACGAGGCGATTCGTCACCTCGCCCGCGCCGCCTGGTCCCTTCGGCCCGACCGGGTGATGATCAAGGATATGGCAGAGTATCTCCGCGGCCGCGCGCCGGGCGAGGTCCCTTCTCTCCTGAGCGACGAATTCACCCGACTGGGAGTGGACGATGCCGCCATTACCCGCGTCGGCCGCGATGTCGAGGGTGTCCGGCAGGCGTTGGCGTGGGCCAGGCCGGGAGATCTGCTGATCATGGCGGTCCACCAGGACAGATCCGAGATCATGGCGCTGCTGGGGCGGCTGCAGGCGGCCGAGTGGCGGGCCGGGCAAGCGCTACCGGCCGCCTGATTTGTTGAAGCCACCGGCCCCCGCGTCACCCCAGCCAGCCTGGCTTTCCATTGGCGTCAGCGCGGCGCTTCACGGGCTGCTCCTGGCACTGGTCATGACCGTCACCCGGCAAACCCCCGCCGAGCCAAAGGAGCACAGCGAGGCCGTCCGCCGGGACCCTCCCCGCATAGACCTGATCTACGTGCCGGAGCCGGAGGTGATTCCGCCCCGGCCACCGGACCCTCCGAAGCCCAAGCCGGTGCCGCCGGCCCAGCCGCCACCGGATCCACAGCCGCCGCCGGAACGGAAGGAGCCGGAGCCCGAGCCCAACGCCCCGCCGGAGGCAACCCGGACCAGCACGCGAGAGGGCGAGACCGCGCCGGAGCCTGCCGCGGATCCAGCCACGGAGTCGGCGGCGGAAGCCACGCTCGAATCCGAGGCGAGGCGGATCTTCGGCCGGCCGAAAGTCATGGCGCGTGCGGGCGTGGGACCGGAGGCGATCCGGCCCATGGAGGCGTGGGTGGCCGAGCAGCCGGAGCGCTGCATGCCCCGCACGGCGGGACCGCTGGATTCGGCGGGACCGGTTCAGATGGGAACGGTGACCGGACGGATCTTCCGGCAGGACAATGGCCGCCCCCTGGCGGGCGCCCACCTCCAGATGATGGGCACCCCCTACGTCACCTTTACCGATGGCGGAGGGGAATACCATTTCAATTTCGACATCACCCTGGTCGACAACTGCAGGACCCAATACGTGAGGGTCTCCGCGCCGGGCTATGAGTCGCGCCTGCTGGTGCTCAGGTTGGGGCCGAACCGAAGTGAGGACGTGCTGCTGCGGCGGAGATAGTGCCTATCGGATCAGCACCAGAATGAACGCAGCGACCGCGAATGTCAGGGCCGCCGCGGCCAGCGCAAAGAGCAAACGGTCCGGCCGGCTCCACCGGCCGGTCGCGAGCGACTCCAGCAGGGCGTGACGACGCTCCAGCTCGGACCGGCCGTCGGCCAGAGCGCGGACCGTCCGATCCATGGCCTCCAACTGTTCCACCAGCACTCCCATCTCCCCCCGCAGCTCCTCCTGCCCCTCCGACAACCGGTCGAGCACCCCGCTCCACGGCCCCACCGCAGCGGCATCATCGAAGAGCGACTGCGCCATCACGTTCTCAGCCGCCATCACCTCGGCCATGCCCTGGATGAAGTGTCGCTGATGGATGCGCTTCTCCGAATCGGGCCCGGGCTCCACCGTGGCGATCTGCGCCGCCTTGAGCACGGCGTTCTTGATGTCGCCTCCGCTCCGGGGGTAGGCCTCGGCCAGCGCGCGGAAGTCCACGTCAGCGGCCAGCGGCGTTTTCCGGGCGTGCAGCTGGACCTGCCAGATCCGCTCCCGCTCGTCCACCTCGGGCATCTCGAACAGGATGTGGGTGCGGATCCGGCGCTCGAACGCCGGGTCGATGTTCGCCGCCAGATTGGTGGCGAAGATGACGACCCCGGAAAAGTTCTCCAGCTCCTGCAGCAGCACGCTGACGACTGCGTTGGCCTCCCGTTCGTAGGCAGCGCTGAGGGAGGTGAACCGCCGTCCGGCGATGGCATCCGCCTCGTCGAAGAAGAGCACGGCGTCCTGCCGGGCGGCCGAACGGAACACCGAGGCGACGTGCTTGGAGGTCTGTCCCACCCAGCGCGACTCGAGCTCCGCGTAGCGAACCACGAGGAGCCGCTTGTCGAGGGCGTACGCCAGCGCTTCGGCACAGATGGTTTTGCCGGTGCCGGGAGGGCCGGCAAAATGGAAGGCCAGGCCGAGACCGGTGGAGTGCCGCTCAGCCAGGCCCCACTGGTTGAAGATCAGGTCGTGCTTGCGGACCAGCGCCAGCGCGTGGTTGAGCGCCCGGAGGGTGGAGCCCGGGAGGACGACGTCGTCGAAGGAGCGGCGGGGCTCGACAGCCTCCACCAGTTCCCGGCCGCTCGAGACGCCGCCGAAGAAGAGATCCCGGATCGAATCTGCCATGGGTACTGAAATCTACTCCCGTTCCCGGTCAGAGGCGCCGGCGGGCTCCTTGCCTCTCACGCGGTCCCACGCGTCACGGACCGCGTCCTTGATCTCCTCCCATGGCGATGGATCGGTGCCACGGTGCTCGTACGTGGCCCACCCGTTCCGGAGATCGGTTTCGGCATCGCCCCAGCTCCGTCCCATGTGGTGACGGGCCGACTCGAACCCATACCTGAACGCCGGTCTGAATCGCTCGTAGAAGTCGGGTCCCACGGCATAGGGCCTGCTGCTGAAGTTCTCGAACCAGTAGTTGTCCTCGGTTTCCCACGCTGGGTTCCAGGTGGGGTTCTTGATGGCCGGGGTCTCTTCACCGTCCGGTTGAATGCGTGGCATCATTACCTCCCGTTGCAGATTCCCGCGCGGTTCTGTCTGCTCATACTAGCGCGCGGAGCCCTCGATGTCGGGTGACCCTCGTCACGTCGGGCTTTGCGCGCCACCTTTCCGCGGCCATACTCCGGAGTCGTCTGCGCTGGTTTCTTGCGAAGGAGCCCCGGTGAGGACACCACCCCCACTCTGGATGTTGCGAACCGCATTTCGCACCGTAGGAACGATTGCGCCTGGTGTGGCGGCCCGGTGGGCGGAGACCATCTTCTGCAGCCCGCCGCGCAACGAGCCGAGGCCGGGTGAGGAGGCGTTCCTGGCGACGGGCACCCGGCTGACGGTGCGGAACGAGGACCAGGATCTGGCGGTCTGGTCCTGGGGAGGCGGCTCTCCGGTTCTCCTGGCCCATGGATGGGGCAGCCGGGCCGGCCGGTTCAGCGCGCTGGCGGAGGCGCTCATGCAGGCGGGCTTCCGGGTGGTGGTGTTCGATGCACCGGCCCACGGGGAGTCCATGGGTAGTCAGGCGTCCCTCCCCCAGTTCTCCCGAGCCCTTCAGGCGGTGGCGGCGGCCGTCGGCCCGGTGCACAGCCTGATCGGTCATTCGCTGGGCGGGGCCGCCGTGTCGCTGGCTCTGCGCGAGGGCCTCCCCGCCAGGCGAGTGGTGCTGCTGGCGCCTCCGGCGGACGTGGTGCTGTTCTCGCACGCCTTTGCCGAGCATCTCCGGATACCCGCGCGGGCGCGGACGGCGATGCGGAGGAATCTCGAGACCCGCCTCCGGTTCCGCTTCGAGGAGCTGCACATACCAACCCTGGCGCGGGGAATGACCGCCGCGGCCCTCATCGTACACGACCGTGACGATCCCGACGTTCCCTACGCCCACGGCGAGGAGATTGCCGGCGCCTGGCCGGGCGCGGAGCTGATGACCACGAGTGGGTTGGGCCACCGTGCCCTGTTGCGCGACCCCGAGGTCATCCGGCGTGCGGTGGCGTTCCTGGCGGAGGGGCGCGCGTGATCGTGATGGACCGGGAGAATCTCTTTGCCCCCGGATGGTCGCACGTGCTCTCGACCACGAACGATCTGCTGGAGCTCCGGCTCTTCTGCGAGCGGGTGGGTGCTCCCCTGAGTGCGATGCACCTCGGCAACCGGCGCTGGCCTCATCTCGACCTCAAGCTGGAGCCGCGGGAGCGGGCGCTGGCGTGCCGCGATGTCCGCGTATTCGAGCGCACTGCCGACATGCTCCGCTTCCTCAAGACCCTGGGCTGAGGTCTTTCCGCTTTCCCCATTCGCTCTGGCGGGGCTCGCGCAATCTGCTACTATGACAAGCAGAGATGGAATGCGAGGATGAGAAGATGAGCCCCCTTTCCCGCCGTCAGTTTCTCAATTGCATCGGCACCGCTGCGGGCGGCAGCTCGCTGGCCAGCCTGGTGGCGCTGGGGCTCGATCCAGCCACGGTCCAGGCGGAAACGGTCCCGCTCGACTGGAAGCTGGAGCGGACCAAGGTGGTCCCATCCATCTGCCCTTACTGCGCGGTGGGCTGCGGCCAGCTCATGCACGTCCGCGACGGCAAGCTGATCAATATCGAAGGCCACCCCGATTCGCCCATCTCGCGCGGCAACCTCTGTCCCAAGGGCGCCGCCAGCTTCCAGCTGACCGTCAATCCCAACCGGCAGACCGGGTGCCTGCACCGGAAGCCAGGCGCCACCGAGTGGGAACCGATCGGTCTGGAGCAGGCCATGGACCTGATCGCCGCGAGGGTCAAGAAGACCCGGGACGAGACGTTCCGGGCCACCGCCGAAATCGAGGGCCGGACCGTCACGGTGAACAACACGCTGGGGATTGCGTCGCTGGGGGGTGCGACTCTGGACAACGAGTGGAACTACGCGCACGCCAAGCTCTGGCGCGGGCTCGGCGGGGTGTTCCTCGAAAATCAGGCGCGAATATGACACTCCTCCACGGTCCCCGGTCTGGGGGTCTCCTTCGGTAGAGGCGGCGCAACGACGTTCCAGCAGGACCTTCAGAACGCCGACTGCATCGTCATCATGGGCTCCAACTTCGCCGAGTGCCACCCGGTGGGATTCCGCTGGGTCATGAAGGCGAAGGAGCGCGGGTGCAAGGTCTTCCATATAGATCCCCGGTTCACCCGCACCAGCGCAATGGCGGATCTGCACGTCGGCATCCGGTCGGGGAGCGACATTGCCTTCCTGGGCGGGCTGATCAACTACATCCTGAGCCACGATCAGTGGTTCAAGGACTACGTGCTGCATTACACCAATGCGGCCACGATCGTATCCGAAGATTTCCGCGACACCGAGGATCTGGACGGCCTCTTCTCGGGATTTGACGAGAAGACTCGCAAGTACCAACCCCTTTCATGGTGCTACTTCGGAACCGAGAAGGGGGTGATGCATCCGGAACACGAGGGCCCACCCGAGGGACGCGATACCCACAGCAAGGAGGGGCAGCCGGGAGTCGATTACCGGAGATACCCACCACGCACCGATCCCACGCTCCAGCATCCTCGATGCGTCTTCCAGATCCTCAAGCGGCACTACGCGCGGTATACCCCGGAGCGCGTGGCCGAGATCTGCGGGTGCACCGTCGCCGAGTTGGAACGGGTCGCGAAGACCCTGTGCGAAAACTCCGGCCGGGAGCGGACCTCAGCCTTTGCCTACGCCGTGGGCTGGACCCAGCACACCGTCGGCGTGCAATACATCCGCGCCGCCGGCATCGTGCAGGCGCTGCTGGGAAACATGGGCCGCCCCGGCGGCGGGATCCTCGCCCTGCGGGGTCACTCCACCATCCAGGGCTCGACCGACATTGCGACCCTCTACAACCTCCTTCCGGGCTACCTGACGGCGCCGTCGGCGCAGCTGCCCGAGCATGCCACTCTCAACGGGTGGGTCGACCACGAGATGCCGATGACCGGATGGTGGGCCAACGGCCGCAAATACATGGTCTCGTTCCTCAAGGCGTGGTATGGCGACGCGGCGACGCGCGACAATCAGTGGGGCTACGAGTTTCTGCCCAAGAACGTGGGAGACCACTCGCACATCCCAATGTTCATCGCGATGTATCAGGGCGCCGTGAAGGGCTTCATGGCGATGGGCCAGAATCCGGCAGTAGGCGGGCAGAACGCAACCTACCAGCGGGGTGGCCTGGCCCGGCTGGAGTGGATGGTGGTGCGGGACATCTTCATGACCGAGACCGCGGAGTTCTGGAAGGCTCCCGATATCGCCGATCCGACGGCCATCAAGACCGAAGTGTTCTTCCTTCCCAGCACGACAACGCCCGAGAGCGAAGGGTCGTTCACCAACACCCAGCGGCTGGTGCAGTGGCATGACAAAGGAATCGAGGCGCCGGGCGATTGCCGCAGCGACCTCTGGTTCACCCATCACCTCTGCAAGCGGCTCAAGCAGCTGTACGCCGGCTCCACCAATCCCAACGACGCGCCGTTCCTCGCGCTCACCTGGGACTTCCAGGAAGAAGGCCCGCAACGGGAGCCTGTCGCGCAGAGCATCCTCAAGGAGATCAACGGCTACACGCTGGCGGACCGGGTGCCGGTCAAGACCTTCAGCGACCTCAAGGACGACGGCTCCACCGCCTCGGGGGCCTGGATCTATACCGGGATCTACCCGGAGGAGGGGATCAACAAGGCAGCCGCGCGGATATCGGACGACTACGTATCGCTGGGCTGGGGTTTTGCCTGGCCGGCCAACCGGCGGATCCTCTACAACCGCGCCAGCGCCGACCCATCCGGCAAGCCGTGGTCGGAGCGAAAGAAGTACGTCTGGTGGGACGCAGGCCAGCGGCAATGGGTGGGTTACGACGTGCCGGACTTCCAGGCCACCAAGCCGCCGGGGTTCAAGGGCGTCTGGAGCAAGGGAGGCATGGATGCGCTGGACGGCGACGCGCCGTTCATCATGAAGCCGGATGGAAAGGCCTGGCTCTTCGCGCCCAACGGGCTGGTGGATGGACCACTGCCGACCCACTACGAGCCCTGGGAGGCGCCGGTCGAGAACGCGCTCTACCGGGCGCACCCGAAGAACCCGGTGGCCAGGACGTTCAATGTGGTGGGAAACAGGTACATCGACCCGGGCGATGCCCGCTATCCCATCGTGGTCTCGACCTACCGGCTCACCGAGCATCACACGGGCGGGGCCATGAGCCGGTGGGTGCCCTGGCTCGCGTCGCTCATGCCCGAGATGTTCGTGGAGATATCGCCCGAGCTGGCGCGGGAGCGCGGGATCGGCAACACCGAGTGGGCCACAGTCGTAACCCCTCGAGGCGCCATCGAGGCCAAGGCGCTGGTCACCCGGCGAATTCGACCGTTCGAGGTGATGGGCCGGATCGTGCACCAGATCGGCCTGCCCTGGCACTGGGGCTACCGCGGGGTTGCGACGGGGGAACCGGCCAACACCCTC
>DASVGF010000217.1:0-4895 GCA_036379675.1 Gemmatimonadales bacterium
CTCCCGGGTCTCGCTCTGGAAAGATGTGCCGGGGTTGCTGACCGCCGATCCCAGGGTGGTGCCCGACGCACGGGTGATTCCCCAGCTTCATGCTCGTGAAGCCGCCGAGCTGGCCTACTACGGCGCCAAGGTGCTGCACCCCCGGGCCCTGATTCCGCTTGCCGGCAAGCGCATTCCGATTTTCGTCCGGCCCTTCGACGATCCCGGCTCGCCGGGGACCGAGGTGTCCGAGATGGTCGAGCCGGGACGCCTGCCGGTGAAGGCGCTGACCGCCGCGGCAGGGCAGGCCCTCGTCACCGTCACCGGGAACGGCATGCTGGGCGTCCCCGGCATCGCCGCCCGCACCTTTGCCGCCCTGCATGGCCGGAAGATCTCGGTGTCGCTCATCTCGCAGGCGTCCTCCGAGCATTCGATCTGCTTCAGTGTGCCGGAACCGTTTGCGAATGAGGCGCGCGACAGTCTGATGCAGGAATTTCAGGGCGAGATCGCCCGCCGGGAGATCGACGGTGTCGAGGTGAGCCCGGGGATGGCCACGGTGGCCGTGGTGGGTCTCGGCATGCACGGCACGCCCGGCGTGGCGGCTGGAGTGTTCTCCGCCCTGGCCGCCGGCGGCATCAACGTGGTGGCGATCGCCCAGGGCTCGTCGGAACTCAACATCTCGGTGGTGGTTGCCGCATCGGAGGCGGGCGAAGCGCAGCGCCGGATCCATGCCGGGTTCCAGCTCTCCCGCATTGCCGGAGGGTCAGTCATCCGCCCCGAGCGGATGGAGGTCGTGCTGCTCGGCTTCGGCCACATCGGACGCGCCCTGGCCACCCTGCTCGGCCGGGTCAAGCGTCCGGCGCTCGACCTGCGAGTGGCGGCGGTGATCGACCGGTCGGGGTTCATCTTCGAGCCGGACGGAATCAGCTCCCGCCGACTGGCGTCGCTGGCGTCGGGCAAGCGCAAGGGAAAGCGGCTGGCCGATCTGCCCAAGGGCCAGGCGTCCAGCGCCGAGGCGGCCGTGGCGCACATCGCGGGCTACGCGCTCACCCGGCCGGTGCTGGTCGATCTCACCGCCGACGACACCGCGCCGGCGCTGGAGCAGGCATTGACCCACGGGATGGACCTGGTGCTGGCCAACAAGCGGCCCCTGGCCGACCGCCGGGCGGTGAGTGAAGCGCTGTGGCAGACGGCGAGAGCGCACGGCCGCCGGATCCTCCACGAGGCGACGGTGGGCGCCGGGCTGCCGATCATCGACACCTATCACAAGCTCATCGAATCCGGCGACCGGGTGGACAGCATCGAGGGGCTCCTCTCCGGCACCCTTGGCTACGTGCTCAGCGAAGTGTCGTCGGGGGTTCCGTTTTCCCGGGCCGTGCGCACCGCCATGGCCAAGGGTTACACCGAGCCCGATCCCCGAGACGACCTCTCCGGCATGGACGTGGCCCGGAAGGCGCTCATCCTGGCACGCCTGCTGGGCTATCGGGAGGAGCTGCGCTCGAGCGCGGTCGAATCGCTGGTGCCGAAGTGGGCGCGGACGCTGTCGCTGGAAGAATTTCTGGACCGGCTGGAGGAGCTGGATGCGCCCTGGAAGCGCCGGGTGGAGGCAGCAAGGGCGGACGGGGCCGTCCTGCGCTATGTCGCGCTGGTCACGCCGGAGAAGATCGAGGTGGGCGTGCAGACAGTTTCGGGGGCGAGCCCGCTGGCCTCGATCAAGGGTTCGGACAACCAGCTCGTGTTCACCACCGCACGGTACAAGGCCAACCCCCTCGTCATCACCGGCCCGGGCGCGGGCGCCGAAGTCACGGCGGCCGGCGTGCTGAACGACATCCTCCGGCTGGCGGGCGCGTGAACGACGGGCGGAAGTCGGCCGCCGCGTATGCGCCGGGCGGGGTTGGGAACATTGGCCCCGGGCTCGACATTCTCGGCCTGGCCTTGGCGGGTCGGGGCGACACCGTGCAGGCGGACTGGACCGACCGCCCGGGCATCGAGATCCGCAACCCGGGACATCGCGATCTGCCCACCTCGGCCGACCGGCATACTGCCGGCCTGGCGGCTCGCGTTGTAGTCGAGCGGGCGGACGACAGCCGCACCCGGACCCGCGGCATCGCCCTCACCGTCGAGAAGGGTCTTCCGCTCTCCGGTGGTCAGGGCGGCAGCGCCGCGTCCGCCGTGGCCGGCGCGGTGGCGGTCAATGCGCTGCTGGGGAACCCACTCGACCGGCTCGCCCTGGTGCGCGCCGCACTGGAGGCGGAGGAACGCGTCTCAGGCCGCCACGCCGACAATATCGTGCCCTCGCTGCTCGGCGGCATCGTGCTCATCCGCTCGCTCGACCCGCTCGACCTGGTGGAGCTGCCGGTGCCCGGTGAGCTGCTGGTGGTTGTGGCCCGGCCCGATCAGCGGATGCGAACCGCGGAGGCTCGCGCGGTGCTGCCGGCTCAGATTGCCCGAGCCACCGCCCTGCATCAGGCAGCCCAGGTGGCCGCGATGGTGGCCGCGCTCGCGTCGGGAGACTATGCGCTGCTGGGTCGCGCCATCGACGACCGGATTGCCGAGCCGGTGCGCGCCCCCCTCCTGCCGGGATTCCGGGAAGCCAAGGCCGCCGCGCTGGCTGCCGGCGCGCTGGGCAGCTCCATCTCCGGCAGCGGACCCACGGCGTTTGCGCTGGTACGCGGAGCCGAGTCTGGACGCCGGGTAGCCGCGGCCATGGCCGAAGCGTACACGGCGTGTGGACACCGGAGCGAGGTGCGGGTGGCCGAGATCGATCGCCGGGGAGCGCGGGTGCTCGACGCCACGGGGCCCGGACGATGAGGTTCCAGACTCACCGCCCGGCCAGCTGGCAGGCCTGCATTGCCTGCGGTAACGAGGTCGTGGAGACCGATTCTCGCCCGCGCTGCGCCCAATGCGGCGGGCTGCTGGAGCTGCACCACCGGCCACCTGCCATTACTCCGGCGGAGCTGATCCAACGGTTCACCGAGCGGCGCGGCAGCGCACCGGGCGCCACCGCCTCCGGCGTCTGGCGGTTCCGCGAGATCGTGCTCCCCTCGGCCGACACGGTGGTCTCCCATCCCGAAGGGAATACACCTTTGCTTCACCGGGTCGCGCTGGATCGATGGGCCGGCCTGGATCACCTGCTGTTCAAACACGAGGGACACAACCCCACGGGTTCCTTCAAGGACCGTGGCATGACGGTGGGTGTGACCCAGGCGAAACGGATCGGCGCCACCGCGGTGGCGTGCGCGTCCACCGGGAACACCTCCGC
Organism: Gemmatimonadales bacterium; assembly: GCA_036379675.1. Classification (GTDB taxonomy): domain Bacteria; phylum Gemmatimonadota; class Gemmatimonadetes; order Gemmatimonadales; family GWC2-71-9; genus CAVVWJ01. The sequence continues at coordinate 3,242 of DASVGF010000217.1, forward strand.
GTCGCTCGCGGCTTACGCCTCCCAGGCGGGACTCCCGGCGCTGGTGATGGTGCCCCTGGATGGCGTTGCCTCCGGAAAGCTGGCCCAGGCGCTCGCCTACGGCGCCAAGACGCTGCTGGTGCGCGGTGACTTCGATGACTGCATGCGGCTGGTGGAGGAGGCGGGCGATCGGCTCGGCGTGTACCTGCTGAACTCGATCAATCCATTCAGGATCGAGGGGCAGAAGACCATCGTGCTGGAGCTGCTCCAGCAGCTCGCCTGGGAATCCCCTGACTGGATCGTGCTGCCGGCAGGCAACCTGGGCAACACGGCCGCGTTCGGGAAGGCGCTACGCGAGGCGCGGCAGTGGGGGCTGATCTCGCGGCTGCCCCGGCTCGTGGCGGTTCAGGCCGCCGGGGCTGCCCCGTTCGCCCAGAGCTTTGCGGAGGGGTTTGTCCGGCCTCACCGGGTCAAAGCCGAGACCGTGGCCACCGCCATCAAGATCGGCAACCCCGCTTCGTACGACCGCGCCGTGCAGGCGATCACCGAGACCAACGGGCTGGTGCTCTCGGTGACGGATCCCGAGCTGCTCGAGGCCAAGGCCGCGATCGACGCCTCCGGCGTGGGTTGCGAGCCGGCGAGCGCGGTGACGCTGGCCGGTCTCCGGAATCTGGTCGGCACCGGGGTAGTGAAGCCATCGGATCGCGTCGTTGCTATCCTGACCGGGCACGTGCTCAAGGACCCCGGGCTCCTGCTGCACTACCATCAGGAGATGGAACCGCCGCCGGCTTCGGCCAACCGGCCCATCGTGATCGATGCGAGCGTCTCCGAGATCGAGCGGGTGCTTTCCACCACAAACGTACGCGGTAAGAGGTGAGAGTGAGCGGGTGGCTCCGGAACATCCCGCTTACCGCTTACCGCTCACTGCGTTTTTCGTGACCCTCCAGATTTTCCCATTCTGATCGGCGGAGATGTACAGCGACCCATCCGGTGCCACCGCGACGCCGCTGGCGCGGAGCGAAGTCGGTCCACCCCCGTCGGTCGCGAAGGTGGAGTACCTGCCGGACGGCATTCCGTTGGTGAAGGGGACGAACACCACACGGTAGCCTTCCTGTGGGAGCGGTGCCCGGTTCCATGAACCGTGGAAGGCGACGAAGAGTCCGTTGGCGTAATCGGGACCGAAGGCGCGGCCCTGGTAGAACGCGAGTGCCATTGGGCCCCAGTGGCCGGGGAAGGCCAACACCGGGGATTTGGCGGAGGCGCAACGGCCTACCTTCTCCCCGTTGCCGCCGTACTCGGGCGCGAGCACTTTCTTCTTATACTGATTGCTGTAGTAGCAGTAGGGCCACCCGTAATCGCCACCCGACTCGACTCGCACCAACTCCTCCGCGGGATTGTTCGCGTTGACTTCATCGCTGAAGCCCCAGTTATCGCTGAGCTGATCCCGGCCGTGGACCGCCGCGAAGAGCGCGTTGGTGCCGGGCTGGGTGGCGAGCGCCATGGCATTGCGAAGTCCCGTTGCAAAGCGCTGACCATCGCGGAACCGCTGGCCTTGCCGATCGGTGGAGAACCGCCAGATCCCGGCCCGGCGCTCGAGCTCGGTACAAGGATCGACGCCGGGGGAGGCGGGTAGACGGTCGGTCTTCTGACAGCTGTTGGTCTTGGACCCGACGTT
>DASVGF010000218.1:0-8105 GCA_036379675.1 Gemmatimonadales bacterium
TGGTCGAACGCGATGGGTCGGGCATCATCGCGACCCTGCCGGCCAACGCGACTGACTATCGCGACCTTGGAGTGAGCCCGGACGTCCCGTACCGGTACGTGGTGCGGGCGACGAAGGACGGGGGATTCTCCGGGAATTCGAACTTCGTACAGGTGGTGGTCGGCACCGCGCCGCCGCCGGCGCCCTCGGGGGCGGATGCCGTCCCCGCTGGAAGTGCCCTCGCAAAAGTCACCTGGGTCGACAACGCGACGAATGAATCGGGGTTCCGCGTAGAGCGCTCCACCGATGGGGGCGCGAACTGGGTCGTCGCGGGCATGGCGGGTAGGAACGAGACGTCGTTCTCCGATGTCGGGCAGCCGAGCGAGCAGCCGCTGTGCTACCGGGTCATCGGGTTCAACAGCTCGGGCGATTCCCCGGCGTCCAACATGGACTGCACCACGCTCCCCGCGGCGCCGTCCGACCTGATCGCGGCACCTGGCGGCCTGATGGGTGAGATCAATTACCTCGGGTGGGCGGACAATTCCGGCGTCGAAGACGGCTACGAGGTGCAGCGCACGAACACGCCCGGTGGGTTCCTCTTCTACGTCGAAACGATCGCGACCCTGGGACCCAACGCGACCAGCTATAGCGACGCCGTGCTTTGGGGGAACACCTACACCTATCGCGTAGTCGCGCTCAAGGAGGGCGGGCGCTCCGACCCATCGAACGAAGCCACGGTCTACGGGCAATGAAGGCAGAAGGAGGATCTATGACGGAACGCGCAACCACGGCCCTGGCCCTCATCGCGTCGCTGCTGTCGGCGTGTGGCACGGAATCTGACCCAGTCACTTTCGAGATGGAGGCGGAGTCTTTCGCCAACTCCGAATGGTCCGCGCCGGTGAACCTGGGGGCTACGATCAACACCACGTTCAACGAGCAGGCCCCCACCCTCTCACCCGACGGCCTCAGTCTCTACTTCGGCTCGAACCGGCCCCGCCCCGGGGGCTCAACCGACAGCGATCTCTGGGTGTCCCATCGCAGCTGCGGTGACTGTGACTGGGAACCGCCGGTGAATCTGGGACCCGTCGTGAACAGCAGCGCCAGCGATAACGGGCCATCGGTCTCGCTTGACGGGCACCTTCTCTTCTTCACCAGTGCCCGGACCGGCGTCGGCCTCAACGATATCTACGTGTCGCACCGCGCGAACCCCAAGGACGACTTCGGGTGGGGGCCCCCCGTGCTGCTCGGTCCGGGGGTCAATACCACGGCATTCGAGGCAGGGGCCGAGTACGTCCAGAGCGCGGAGGATGGAAGGGACAATTTCTATTTCAACCGCGGGCCGTCACAGGGGGCCCAGGACATCTACGTCGCGCCGATCACCCGGGACGGTGAAACCCTGGGGCCCGGCGTGCTCGTTGTCGAGCTCTCGGATGCGACGGCCAACGACGCGGCCGCGAGCGTGCGCACCGACGCGCGGGAGGTCTTTTTCGGGTCGACCCGGCTCTACGGGGCAGGGGGGCTCGACGTCTGGTTCTCGACGCGTCGCAGCGTGCACGACGCCTGGTCCCCGCCGGAGAATCTGACGCCCCTGAACTCCACGGCCAACGACCAGCAGCCGAGCTTGTCGAGCGACGGCCGGACGCTGCTCTTTGCATCGGATCGATCGGGAAGTCTCGACATCTGGATGACTACGCGGACGTCGAGCGGGCACTAGCCTTCAGGTATCAGCTCTCGGCACGAGCGGGGGGTCATAAAGAACTCAAGGAGCTTCTTGGTACTGCAGATTGGCCCTGGTGGATTCGAACCACCATTAACGGATCCAAAGTCCGCTGTCCTGCCGTTGGACGAAGGGCCAGAGTGGGCGTACACTAAAATATGCTCTCCCGGCGCAAAACCCGACCCCTGGCTCTCCTTCTATATATGGCAGCCACGGGCTGCCAGGATTCCACCCGGCCCGGCTCCCCGCTCGAGCCGCCCCCGCCGGTCTCGGCCGACTACGTCTGCGGCAACGGCTTCGACCTCGAAAATCGCCACCCCAGCCCGGTCATCATCCACTACGACGTAACCGGCACCGCCGAAGAGGGCGAGCTGATGCTGCCGGCCCGGCTCGACCCCGCCACGCCCAGCACCACCCGCCTCGTCACCCTGCAAACCGGAGGCCTCCGCGTCTCGTACGAAGGTACCGAGCTCGGCCTGGTGGATAACCAGGCCGCCGCCTGCCCCCCGCCGTCCGATCCGAAACCGAAAGGCGAGTGGGCCGATCCATTTCCGTGGCCGGTGGTCGCGGTGCATCTCCATCTCCTTCCCGACGGGAAGGTGCTTTCCTGGGGGGCCGTGGGCGATCCGCAAGTGTGGGACCCGGCCACCAGCGCCTTTGCCGGAGCCCCCAGCCGCACCCACCTCTTCTGTAGCGGCCATGCCTTCCTGCCCGACGGGCGGCTGCTGGTTGCCGGCGGCCACATCAGTATCGATCACGGGCTGCCGGATGCCAACATCTTCGATCCGCCCACGCAATCGTGGACCGCGATTGCGCCGATGAGCCGGGGACGCTGGTACCCCACCAACACAACACTTACCAATGGTCAGATCCTCACGCTTGCCGGCAGGGATGAGAGCGGCGCCGAAGTGGATCTGCCCGAGGTCTGGACCGGTGACCGCTGGATCGCCCTCAGCGGCGCCCGCCGGGTGCTGCCGTATTATCCGCGCACCTTCGCGGCGCCAAACGGGATGGTGTTCTACGCCGGCGAGCTGAAGGAGACGGCCCACCTCGATCCCGCGGGGTCGGGGCAGTGGACCCCGGTTGCGTCCAGCAATTACGGCCGCCGCGACTACGGTTCCGCCGTGATGTACCGGCCCGGCGAAATCATGATCGTGGGCGGCAGCGACCCGCCTGACGGCGCCCCCACCAACACGGCCGAGCTGATCGATCTCACGGCTGTCGTGCCGGCGTGGCGCTACACCGACCCCATGACTTACGCCCGGCGGCACCACAATGCCACGCTTCTACCCGACGGAACGGTGCTCGTCACGGGAGGGACCAGCTCACCCGGCTTCAGCGATGCTGCCGGCGCGGTGCGCGCCAGTGAGCTGTGGGACCCGGTCACCGAACGTTGGACCACGCTTGCAAGTAGCCGGGTCACGCGGGTTTACCACTCCACGGCTCTACTGTTACCTGATGCCCGGGTCCTCGTCGCGGGCAGTGGCGACGGGGCCGGACTGCCCCGGGAGCTGAACGCCGAATTCTACTCGCCGCCGTATCTTTTCAGAGGTCCGCAGCCCTGGATCAGGGCCACGTCGGAGGTCATGAGCTATGGCGGATCGTTCTATGTGGAGACGCCCGATGCGGGCCGGGCGGTCCGCGCCTCGCTGGTGCGGCTGGGTTCGGTGACCCATGGGTTCGATCAGAATCAGCGATTCCTGCAACTCACCGTGCGGCGGGCAGTTGGGGGCCTGCTCCTCGAGTCGCCTGTGACCAGTGACCTCGCGCCTCCGGGAGACTATTTGCTATTCATTCTGACCGACGACGGCGTACCCTCGAAAGGCATTACTATCCGGCTGCGATAAGGGGGCTGCCGTAATTCAGGAGACATCGATGCAGGGAGCCAGGGCAGGCCTATCGCTTCTGAGTCTGGGCACGGCAGCAGCGTTTTTCAACGCGTGCCTCGATAGCACGCAATCGCCCCCGGCGCGCGCCGAGCGTACCGTTGAAGCGTCCGAGGAGATACCGCTCGGCCCCATCGATCTGGTCTACGTCTGCGGCAACAAGTTCCTCGTCACCAACTCCACCAAGACCTCCGCCCAGATCGAGTACCGGGTCGCCGGCACCGATGAAAGCGGCGGCTTGACCCTGCGCGAGGGTCCTGCCGAGGATCCCGGCTACAGCGAAAACGAGCTGGTGACCCGGGAGCGGGGCATGGTCGAGCTGTATCAGGACGGCGAGCGCATCGCCCGGCGCGCCAATGGGGGAACCGCGTGCGGCGCTCCGGCCATCTCCGCGTCAGTCATGGGCGGCGCCAGCGCCGCGGCCGGAAGCTGGAGCGACCCGTTCCCGCTGCCGATCGTGGCCCTCCACGTAAGCCTGCTTCCCACCGGCAAGGTGCTCATGTGGGGACATCTCGGCACGCCGCAGGTGTGGGACCCCGCCACCGGCGGGCTGACCCCGGTGCCGAGCCCCGCGTGGGTCTTCTGCGCCGGACATTCGTTCTTGGCCGACGGGCGACTGCTGGTCTCCGGCGGTCACATCAGTGCCGACCACGGCATTCCGGACAACACCCTGTTTACTCCGGGCACCCAGAGTTGGAGCAAATCCACCCCCATGCTCCGCGGGCGCTGGTATCCCACCAACACCACTCTGGGCAACGGCGACGTCGTGATCACTGCCGGCCGCGACGAGAACGGCGTGGAAGTGGAGGAGCCAGAGGTGTGGTCGGCCGCTACCGGGGCCGTGCGGGTGCTGACCACCGCCAAGCGGATGCTGCCGTATTATCCCCGCGCCTTCCTCGCGCCCAACGGCAGGATCTTCTACGCCGGCGAGCAGGTCACCACCCGGTACCTCGATCCCAGCGGCTCCGGCTCCTGGAGCACCGTGGGGAATCACCTCTACACCCTCCCGCGCGATTACGGCTCGGCCGTGATGTACGACGTCGGCAAGGTCTTGTATACCGGCGGCGGGCGGGTGACCGAGACGGCCGAGACGATCGATCTCAATTCGGCTGCGCCGGCGTGGCAGTGGACCGGCTCGATGGCTTTCAAACGGCGGCATCACGTCGCCACCATGCTTCCCACCGGCGAGGTGCTGGTCACCGGCGGGAGTAGCGGCACCGCCTTCAACGACTACAACGCCGGCGTCCGTGCCGCCGAAGTATGGGACCCGGCGACCGGGGTGTGGAGCACGCTGGCGAGCAACACCGTAACCCGCACCTATCACGCGGCGTCCATCCTGCTGCCCGACGGACGCATCCTCCACAGCGGCAGCGGCGCGGCGGCTGATGCGCCCAACCAGGAGAACGCGGAGATCTTCTCGCCGCCCTATCTCTTCAAGGGGCCCCGTCCCACCATCACCGATGCGCCGTCGTCCATCGCCTACGGCAGCAGCTTCGACATCCAGACGCCGGACGCCGCCGGCATCGTGAAGATGAGCCTGATCCGCCTGGGCTCCATGACCCATGCCTTCGACATGAACCAGCGGTTCCAGTGGCTGTCGTTCACGGCCGGCGCCGGCACGCTCACCGTCACGGCGCCCGGCAACCGGAACCACACTCCGCCGGGCCATTACATGCTCTTCATCCTCAACGGCGAGGGCGTGCCGTCGGTCGCGAAAATCGTGCGCGTGGGTGGGAGTGGAGATCCGCCGCCTCCGCCGCCACCGACCATCACCCTGACCACGTCCGGCCGGCAAGATGCCACCAGGCAGTACATGACGCTGAGCTGGACCGGCGCCAACGGCGCCAACGTAGACGTGTACCGGAACGGCACCAGGATCACCACTACCGCCAACGACGGGCACTACACCAACACCCGCGCCTTTACCGGCTCGGCTAGCTACATCTACAAGGTGTGCGAGGCGGGCACCACCAGTTGCTCCAACGAGTCTACCGTGGTGTTCGGGGCCAACAGTCCACCGTCGGCCAGCTTTACCACCAGCTGCGGCGGACTCACCTGCACCATGGATGACGGCAGCTCCGATTCGGATGGCAGCGTGACGGGGTGGGCCTGGGACTTTGGCGACGAGACCTCCGCCAGCAGCCAGAACCCCACCCACACGTACTCGTCGGCGGGGACCTATACCATCACGCTGACCGTGACCGACAACGGGGGGGCGCGCGGCTCCACATCGAGGCAGGTGACCGTGACGTCCGGCACGCCTCCGGCCATCGTGCTCACCGCCTCCGGGCGCGCGGACGCCACCAAGCAGTACATGACCCTCGACTGGACCGGCGCGACGGGAACCAGTGTGGACGTGTACCGCAACGGGTCCCTGATCACCACCACGCCGAACGACGGGCACTACACCAACACCCGCACCTTCACCGGCGCGGCCACCTATGTGTACAAGGTCTGCCAGGCCGGCTCATCGGTGTGCTCCAACGAGGCGACGGTCACCTTCGGTGGCGCGCCGCCCCCGGGAAATACTCCGCCCGCGGCCAACTTTTCGTCGAGCTGCAGCGGTCTCAGCTGCGGCTTCACCGACCAGACCACCGATGACGGCGCGGTGACCGGCTGGAGCTGGGCCTTCGGCGACGGCAACACGTCCAACGTGCGGAACCCGGCGCACGCTTACGCGTCGGGCGGGAGCTACACGGTGACACTGACGGCCACCGACGATGCCGGAGCAACCGGGAGTATGACGAAGACGGTGACGGTCGCCGCGCCCAGTGGCATCACCCTGTCGGTCACGGGGCGCTCGGACGCCACCACCCACTACATGACGCTGGTCTGGTCCGGCGCGAGCGGCGCGATGGTGGACGTCTACCGGAACGGCGTGCTGATCAAGGTCACCGAGAACGACGGCAGGTATACCAACGCTCGCACGTTCACCGGTACCGCCACGTACCGGTACAAGGTATGCCAGGCGGGAACCACGACCTGCTCCAACGAGGCCTCGGTCACCGTCGCACCCACGACATAAGGCGTCAGGGGCCCCGCGGCTCCCCTCCAGTTTCCGCCGGCGTGAGCACGCCGTGCTTCTTGCCGAGCATCATCACCGCATCTTCGCGATCGCGGGGCGACCGGTAAACCGCAAACAGGGTCGAGCCCGAGCCACTCATCCGGCAGAGCAGGGGCCGGGTTCCCACCAGCGCCTCGAACGCGGCCCGTATCCCGGCGTGCTTGCCGAAGACCGCCGACTCGAAATCATTGCCGGCCATCCGGGCGATGTCACCCCAGCCCGACAACGCATCGAGATCCAGCGCCAGCGCCCCACGCCGGCCGGCCGACTGCCTCGCGCCATCCACCCAGCCATACGCGTCTGCCGTCGAGACCGGGATCGGCGGCGTCAGCAGCAAGGCCGGGGCGGCCGGCAACGGCGGGAGCCGAAGCATCCGTTCTCCCCGATTCCACGCCAGCGCCAGGGGAGCGCCGGAGCAGAAGAACGGCACGTCGCTGCCGAGGCGGGCGGCGAGCTGCAGCAGCTCGTGGCGCGGGATCGCATTCCCGGCGAGCTGGTTCGCGGCGTGCAGCGCGGCGGCGGCGTCGCTCGAGCCCCCGCCGAGACCGGCCCGGGCTGGAATACGCTTGGTGAGCGTCAGGTGGAGGCCGAACCGGTGGCCGGTGGACTCGAGCACCAGGTTGGCCGCGCGCACCGCGAGGTTCTCCGCGGCCGGCCCCAGCTCGGCGCCGGCGCCGTTGACGTCGATGGTCACTCCTGGCCCATCGCGCCGCTCGGCCGTGAGCGTATCGGCCAGGCTGATGAGACAGAGCAGGGTCTCGATCCCGTGGTAGCCGTCCTCCTCCCGTGACAGCACCCGCAGGAACAGGTTGACCTTACCGCGGGCGGATAACGTGACCGATGCGCCCGTCATGAGGGGGTCCGCCGAAGCGCCTTGAGCCCGCCGGGTGTGCGCACCAGCGACCAGATGCCGAGCAGCGTGATGGGCACGAAGGTGGTGACGTGAAACGCGATGGCGTAGGAGAACGCGAGGCTCGCCGGCACGCCGTAGAGCGCCAGCACCGCGACTATGACCGCCTCGAACGGCCCGAAGAATCCTGGCGTGGACGGGATCGAGATTCCCAGCACCAGCAGTCCTTGCAGCAGCAGTGCCCCGGTGTAGCTCACCGGAATATCGAACGCCGCAAATCCGACGTAGAACCCGAGCGCGTTCACCAGCCAGAGCACCAGCGACCAGACGATGACGCCCGCTAGCCGGCGGGGAGAGCGGAGCACCCCGAGGCCATGCCGGATGCCCTCGATCAGGTCCACGATGCGGTCGGCCAGTCGGCGGTGATTCAGCAGCCGCCGCACCACCCGCTCGGCGGCGAGCGGCGCAGCTACCACCAGGACGGCCAGGAGCAGTGCCACGAGCCCCACCAGGCCGGCCGCGCGCGCCAGGTCGGCCACCGCGGTGCCGCCGACTCTGACCGAGGTGGGGAGATCCGACGTGAGCAGCGCAACGGCGAGCAGACCCACC
>DASVGF010000219.1:0-10565 GCA_036379675.1 Gemmatimonadales bacterium
TCGTGCCGGAGCCCGCGCTCGAGGACATGACCGGGCTCGAGCTGGGGGGCGGCACGTCGGGCAGGCCACGGTTCCTTCGCCCCGACGCCATCTTGCTGGGCGACCTGGGCGAGCGCTGGAGCTACCAACTGCTGCAGGAGGCGTTCGAATATCTGATGGCGGGGGCGTCGCTCATTGCCCTCTCGCGCGACCGATATTGGTTTCGAGGGGACCGCCTGGCGCTCGATGCCGGGCCGTTCGTGGCGGCGCTGGAGTATGCCGCGGACCGGCGGGCCGCGGTGGCCGGCAAGCCGAGCCCCGGGTTCTACGCCGCGGCGCTCGGGAGTCTGGGCCTGCAGCCCACCGCTGCGGCGGCCATGGTGGGCGATGATCTCTGGTCCGACGTCCGGGGCGCCCAGCAGGCGGGGTTACAAGGCTGGCTGGTGCGCACCGGCAAGTACCGGGAGGCGGCGCTGCGCGAGAGCGGCATCACGCCGGACCGGATCCTCGATAGCGTGGCCGCGATCGGGTAAAGACTTCTCACTGGAGTTCTGTTGCACCTCCGATACGTCATGCCGCTTGCGGCATTGTTGTTACCGCTCAACCTCAGCGCCCAGGGCGCGGCAGACTCCGGCATGGCCGTCGACCCGGCCCTGGTGATCCGGGGTGTCCAGCTGCAGCGCCGGGACATCTTCGATCCCAACGAGCGCGGCTGGCTCGCGCGTATCGCCAATAAACTGCATATCCAGACCCGCTTCGCGGTTATCCGGCGAGAGCTGCTCTTCAAGGTGGGGCAGCCGTACGACTCGGCCCTGGTAGCCGAGTCGGAGCGTAACCTGCGAGCCCTCGGCCTGTTTCGGGACGTTCAGATCGACTCGGTGCGGACTCCCACCGGTCTCATGCTCCGGGTGCTGACCAAGGACGGCTGGAGTACCCAGGCCGATTGGCGGTTTCGCAGTACCGGTGGTGAGGCGGCCTTCACCATCGGGCTGGTGGAAACCAATCTGCTCGGTACCGCCTCGGCGGCGGCGGTGCGATACCGGAAGAACCCCGACCGTTCCACCATCGGGCTCTCCTTCCGCCGCCCTCGGCTCTTCGCCGGGACGATCGGGCTCGGCCTCCAGTACGAGAATCGGTCGGACGGGAACCTGAGCTCGGTCACCGTGGACCAGCCGTTCTTCTCGATGACCACCCGGAGTGCGTTCCGGTTCGAGGTGGAAGACCGAGACGAGCGCATCCTCCGCTTCACCGAAGGGCTCGAGGAGGCCACCGACACCCTGAGCCGGCGCTTTACGATGCTGCGAGGCTCGGTGGCCTGGGCAACCCGCGCGTCCACTGCGAGCTATACCCGCGTGGGAGTGGCCGCGCAGGTGCGGCGGGACGACTATATCCCCGCCGCTTCGGTCGCTCCCTTCTCCCGGACGATCACCGCCACGGTGGGTCCCTACCTTACATGGAACCGGGCCCGCTTCCTGGTGACCCGGGGGTACGCGGGGTTCGCCCGGGAGGAGGATGTGGACCTCGGGGCGACGGTCCGGATCGGTCTCCTCGCCGCGCCCAAGCTCCTGGGCTATGAGCGGGATGGAATCGGCTCCGAGCTCTTCGCCAGGGTCGGTGCAACCATCCCGGGAGGCTTCGCGTACGTGGATGTGGGCGCCAACGGTCTCCACACCACGGCGGGGCTCGACTCCGGCTCGGTACAGCTCGGCCTTACCACCGTACTGCAGCCGGGCCGGGGACATGTAGTGGCCCTCCACGTCGAGGGTGGCTGGCTCAAGAACCCGGTGCCGGGCGAAGAGTTCGATCTCGGGTTGGGTAGCGGACCGCGGGCCTTCGGCAGCCATGCTTTCACCGGCGACCGCTCCGTGTTCGCGACTGCCGAATACCGGGTCACCATCACCAACGACCTGTTCGGCCTTGTCGGTCTGGGGGTCGCCGGATTCGTGGATCATGGCGGGGCCTGGTATTCCGGCTCCCGCCGCCGTCTGGGGTGGGACGCCGGCCTGGGGCTGCGGCTGGGCCCCAGCCGTTCCACGGTTACCGAGGCCCTGCGCTTCGATCTGGCGCGGCGGTTCGCCAATGATGTGGAACGCGCCGGTTGGGTCCTCACCGTTGGGAAGGGATTCGCCTTCGCCGCGGCGACCAGAAAGCCCAACTGAGCCAACCAGGGACCGCGGGAACGGGGGAACGGGGGTATCATGACCGCGCGAGCTCGAAATCGGATCGCCGATCCCCGCATCGAACTGCTGCTCGAGGTCATGGATCAGGCCTTCGATCAGAAGAGCTGGCACGGCACCACGCTGCGGGGGTCGCTGCGGGGAGTGACACCCGCGGAGGCCGTGTGGAGACCCGCCCCGGGACGGCACAATATCTGGGAGCTGACCCTGCATGCGGCTTACTGGAAGTATGCCGTGCGGCGGCGCCTGGCGGGCGAGGCGATAGGGTCGTTCGACCGAAAGCCCAGCAACTGGCCTGGGGTGCCGGTGCCGGCCGACCTCCCGGCCTGGAAGCGGGATGTCGCCTTTCTCGAGACCGAGCACCGAAAGCTCCGGCAGGTGGTGGGGGAGATGACCCCTCGAGCGCTGGACCAGCGCTCACCCAAGGGCGTGTGGCGAAACGCGGAGGAGATCCATGGCATTGCCGCCCACGACCTCTACCACACCGGACAGATTCAGCTGATCAAGCGCTTGATGCGCTGAGCGAGCTTGGCGCTTGCGGCGGAAGCAAGGTGATGGGTGGCGGGCCCCCGGCCTGCTGGTTGTCCAGATACCGCACCACAAAGAAGCCCAGCGCCACCAAGGCGAGGATCAGGAGCAGCAGACCCAGCACCGTGATCCCGCGGGGCGCCTGCCCGCCGGAAACCGAAATCCGCATCAGACCACCTCGTTGGAAGAGTTGCGACATACTATCGGGGCCGCTTGCGGGAAACCAGTGCTGGTCGCTCAATTCAGCAATGGGAGATCCCTCGTCGCCGGAACCTCTGCCCAGCAGCCCGGAGTCCCAGCGCCTGCTGAGCGAGGCGATCATCATCGGCCTCCTGGCCGCCGCGGCCGCCCTGGCGCTCTTCAGCTGGCTGGGCCGGGAGATCGTGGAAGGCGAGATGTTCGCATTCGATGATCGCATCCGTGCCCTGGTGCACGAGATCGCTTCCCCCCGCCTTACCGCGTTCATGCGAGCGGCCAGCCTGTACGGCGGGCCGGCCGTCCTGGTGGCCACCGGCCTGGTGGCGGCGCTGGCCTTCCTGGTCCGAGGCTGGCGGCGAGGAGCCCTGCTCGTGGTGATTACCCTCGCCGGGGCTGGTCTGCTCAACGGCCTCCTCAAGCTCTCGTTTGCCCGCGTGCGGCCGGCTGCCTTCTTCGACTATCCCCTGCCGGGCTCCCCCAGCTTTCCCAGCGGACACGCCCTCTACTCCGCCAGCGTCTTTGGCGGACTGGCGGCGCTGCTCTCGGCCCGCCTGAAGAGGCGAGCCCACCAGACCGTGGTATGGGTTGCCGCCATCCTTCTTACCGGGCTGGTCGGCGCGTCACGGGTGTACCTCGGCGTCCACTACCCCAGCGATGTACTCGCCGGGTTTTCGGTCGCGGTAATCTGGGTGGCGGCGGTGGCATTCGGTGACCGTCTGGTCCGTCACCGCCGCCGCCGGAAGGCAGCCTAGATGGGGTGGCTCGCGGTGGTTCTCAACGATTCGTCCGGGTCGGGCGACGGAACGGCGGCCGCCAAGCAGCTGGAGGAGATCTTTGCGGCGGCGGGCCGTGAAGCGCGGATCACTGTGGCTCGAAGCGGAAACGAGCTGCGGCAGGCGGCCGAACGGTCAGTCAAGGAGGGCTGTGACTCACTGGTTGCCGGGGGTGGGGACGGAACCATCAACACATGCGCGTCGGCCGCTCTGGAGCGTGGCATTCCACTCGGCGTATTACCGCTCGGCACCCTCAACCATTTCGCCAAGGATCTCGGCATCCCGCTCGAGACCCAGGAGGCGGCGAAAGTCATTCTCGAGGGGGTTGTCTGCACGGTGGACGTCGGCGAGGTCAACGGCCGGATCTTTCTGAATAACTCCAGCATCGGCGTCTATCCCGCGATCGTGCGGCTCAGGGAACGGTACCAGAAGACCGGGTGGGGAAAATGGGTCGCCGCGCTGTGGGCCGGGCTGACGGTCATGCGACGCCATCCCTTCCTGGGCGTTCGGATCATCGCCGAAGGCGAGAGTATCGTGCGGCGTACACCCTTCGTGTTCATCGGCAACAACGAGTATCGCATGGAAGGCCTGAACGCCGGTGCCCGTGACTCGCTGGCCGGCGGGCGCCTGGCGCTCTACGTCCTGAACGCGGAGCGGCGAACCGGCTTGCTGCAGCTCGCGTGGCAGGTGTTCCGGCGGGGGGTAGACGAGGTGAAGGAGCTGGATCTTCTTGGCGTCGAGGAGGCGACCATCGAGACCCGGCGGACGCATCTCCAGGTTGCGCTCGATGGAGAAGTGATGCCCATGGTGTCTCCGCTCGCGTACCGGATCAGGCCGGCCGCCCTGCGGGTGCATGTGCCATCAGGGGCGTCCGCTTGCTATCCTCACCCCCCGAGGCCATCTTCCAACCATTGACCAGGTGGTCAAGCGCTCCGCTGGCGGCTCCATGCTCAGCGGCTCCTCTTGGGTCCTCCCGCAGTCAGGGCGCCCTTTCCCCAGTGCTGGCGCTCGCGTAGTCCGGCCGTCCCACATCTGAGGTCAGTTCATGCGCCGACTGCGTATCGGCATTCTCGATCTCGTCACCAAGAGTCCCAACCCGTCGCTGTATGGACGGGTCATGAATGCCAACCTCGCCAGCATCATGCCCCAGGTAGTCGGTGTCTGGTGTGAGCAGGAAGGGCACGACGTCAGGGTCGTCTGCTATACCGGAATGGAGAATCTGCTCGAGGAGCTGCCGGCCGATCTGGACATCGTCTTTGTCGGGGCGTTCACCCAGTCGGCCCAGCTCGCCTATGCGTTGAGCAATTTCTTCCGCCAGCGGGGGGCCGTGACGGTGCTGGGCGGGCCTCACGCCCGCTGCTATCCGGAAGATGCCCGCAAGTACTACGACTACGTGCTGGGCTTCACCGACCGGAGCACCATCTCCGAAGTGTGCCGCGACTGCGCGCCGCATCGCCCCTACGGCCGGGAGATCTCGGCCCTGAAACAGCCGGTCGAGATGCCGACGCTGCAGGAGCGCTGGAAGTTCGTCGCTCCGACCCTGGCCAAGGCGCCGACCATCAAGATTGTGCCCATGATCGGCAGTCTGGGCTGCCCCTACACCTGCAGTTTCTGCATCGATTCAACCGTCGATTACCAGCCGCTCAGTTTCACCCAGCTGCGTGACGACCTGAAGTTTCTGCTGACCCGGATCAAGAACCCCATCGTGGGCTGGCACGATCCCAACTTCGGGGTGCGGTTCGACGACTACATGGAGGCGGTGGAGGCGGCGGTACCCGACGGACGCATGCGGCACATCGCCGAGAGCAGTCTTTCACTCCTCTCGGAAAAGCACCTCCAGCGGCTCCAGAAAAACGGCTTCCGCGCCATTCTTCCGGGAATCGAATCCTGGTACGACATGGGGAACAAGTCGAAGACCCGCCGGACCGGGATGGACAAGGTCCAGCAGGTCTCCGAGCACGTCAACATGATTCTCCGCTACATCCCCTACATCCAGACCAATTTCGTGATGGGCCTGGATGGCGACATGGGCGATGAGCCCTTCGAGCTGACCAAGAAGTTCATCGACCTCTCGCCTGGCGCGTTTCCGGCCTACTCGCTGCTCTCGGCATTCGGCCGGGCTGCCCCGATGAACCTGGATTACCAGCGCGACGGCCGGGTCCTTCCTTTCCCCTTCCACTTCCTCAACAACAACCACGCCATGAACGTCCGGCCCAAGAACTACTCCTGGCCGGAGTTCTACGATCACCTGGTGGACGTCACCCGGTACTCGTTCTCGTGGAGGGCCATTGCCCGCCGGATTCCGGCCACGGCGACGGCCATTCCCAAGTGGATGAACGTGATGCGGGCGGTGTCTTCGGAGGGGTTCGGCCGGATCCGGTATCACGAGACCATTCGTGGCCTGCTCGCCACCGACCGGTCAGTGCGAAGCTTCATGGATGGGGAAACCGACCAGGTGCCGCAGTTCTATCTCGACAGAATCAAACGGGAGCTGGGTCCGGCCTACGACTACCTGCCGGATGGCGCCTTGCTGCACGACCCCAACGCCTACCTGCATGCAACCACCGAGCCCGGCCTCGGTGCGCGGGTCCAGATGGGTAGTTCCGCAGCCAACTGACGCTAGTGATCCCCGGCGCGGGTCCGGGCTCCGTCCCGGGAATTCAGCGCCGGCCCGCCCCGGAACTCGAAGTGCTCGTCTGCCAGCAGCCGCTCCCCGCGCGGAGCCACCGCCTTGGCCAGGTGCCAGAGCAGCAGCTGTTGGCCCACCGTGGTAGCGGGCAGCCACACGCCCGGCTCCAGCGCAGGGTATAGATCGGCAAACTCGGGCCGAAGTCGTGCCTCCCGGATATTCTGCTGCACCGCGCCTCCCTTTGAAAGACGTGTGTATACCCATCCGCGGCTGCCACTAATGGACGTGGAGAACGGCGGACCCGCAAGGGCATTCCCACGCGGTTTACCCGGGCCTACCCGATGTCATTGCGCGCCGCTACTATACCTTCCCCGGCGCCGTAGCCAAGTGGTAAGGCAGAGGTCTGCAAAACCTCCATTCGTCGGTTCGATTCCGACCGGCGCCTCTCCCCCACACCTGGGCGTGCACCTCCGATACTCGCTCTTCGAGTCCGTCACCCTCCCGCTGTACCCCAGCGTCTAGCGCCGAGGCAACCCGTTCGAGGCTGACTGCTGCTGATTCGCGTCTGGAAGCACGAAACCCTCCGGATTACCCGGAGGGTCGCAGTTTCTGCCCCGCTGTACCGCCTGTTACCGCGAATAATACTCGATGACGAGCGACGCCTCGCACTGGACCGGGATCTGCTCCCGCTCCGGGATCTCGCGCACCCGGGCCTTCCGGGCGTCGCGATCCAGCTCCAGGTAGGCGGGCGGCCGGGCCACCTCGAGCGGCACCGTGAACGCCGCCTTGTCCCGACTCTTCTCCGCCAGGGAAACCACGTCACCCGGCTTCAACCGCATGGAGGGGCGGTCTACCTTCTGCCCGTTGACCAATACATGACCGTGGACGACGGCCTGCCGCGCGGCATAGATGGTCCGGACAAAGCCGGCGCGAAGCACCACCGCGTCGAGCCGCATCTCGAGCAGCTGCAGCAGCCGGACACCGGTGTTGCCTTCCCGCCGGATGGCCTCGGCGAAGGCGTTCTGCATTTGCCGCTCGCTGATGTTGTACTGCGCCCGGAGGCGCTGCTTCTCCACCAGCTGCTTCTTGTAGCCGCTCACCTTGCGGCGAGGAGAGGCGCCGTGCTGCCCGGGCGGGTTGGGGCGGCGCTCCATCACCTTCGCTGCCTTCGGCGTGAGCGCGATGCCCAGCTGCCGGGCCAGCTTGACCTTGGGTCCACTGCGATTCACAATCGATCTCCTCTGGGTCCTCGTCGTGACTTCTAGAGCCCACAAGCTTAATGCCAATAAGGCCTTCTGGGAAGCGGCGGCTGGCTCACAGCAAAGGGGCAAGATCGGCGGTAAGCTTGTGTTACCAACAATCTGAGGATGCCCCCATGAAGGTGCTTCGCCTCTTCTTGCCGCTGGCCGCTATCCTGTTGGCCTCGACGGCCGCTGCCCAGGCCCAGACCGTATCCCAGGCGCGGGGCTCTACCTGGGCCACCTATGATGTGGTGCTGCCCTACGGGCTCCATGTCCGCCAGGTGAAGGACGGTGGCAGCTTTGTAACCCTTGAAGATGGAAGTATTTACGAAGTCAGAATGCCGCAGCGGCCGGTGGCGTCGGGCTGGCAACCCGGCACCTTCGTGGTACTGACCTCGATCAGGGCGCCGGTCAGCAACTTCGACATCCTGTTATCCCACGGGGACAGTGACCGCGTCGAGGCCCGGCTAGCGGGTCGCCAGCGGCCGCCGGATCAGGAGTAGTACCGTTTCATTTCGGCTGCCACACCGTCGAGGTCGGGGAACAGCCGCCGCTCGTCCACACTGACCAGGTCGAGCTGGTCGCGGAAGCGGGCGGCTTCTCCGGCCGGAATGATGAATTTGGTGAGGGCCGAGCCGAGCCCGTGCGACTCGAGGAAACAGTCGAACGACTGCCGCTTGTCGGAGCAGAGCGTGAAGGTGGCGGACTGGGCCACGATTCTGGGGTTCAGGGACGGCGGCTCGAACATGCAGGCAAACTCCTTCCGGCCAGCCTGCCCGGCGAAGAGCCCCCAGGGTGTGAGGGGTTTGTCGCGCCCGAGGCTCCCTTCGAGATCCTGAATCGGCAGGGCCAGCTCGGGCAGCTCGAAGCGGCGGTGCACACGCTTCCAGTCCAGGCGCCACACGACCCGGTCCGACTCCTCGTCCCGGTCTACCGTCGCGAAATGGGCCGCCACCAGAGGGGAGTAGGTCCAATCGAGGAGCCGGGTGGGAAGCCCATGATGCTGGGCCATGACCAGGACTTCCCAATCGTTGACCGGCGGGGTGGCAAAGTAGGGCCTCGAGTAGCGGATGAAATTCCGGAGCATATGCTCCTCCAGATCCGCCTTGCCGTGGGGTGAGCCGATTCCGCTGAGTTTATCCAGGCTGGTGAGCAGCGGGCGGCTGGCATTGTTCTCGCCCCGGTAGACGCCGCTGTCCCGGCGCCGCCCGGTTCTCGGATCCGGCTCGGGTGGTGTGACCTTGTCGATCAGGTCTCCCAGGCTGGTCACGACGACTTCGTTGATGGGCATGGGGAAAGGCTATCAGCTATTGGTGAAATTGGTCAGGACCTCGGCTACGACTCGCCACCGGACTAATGAAGATAGGGTATTGCGGGACGAGCTTTGCCAACCGCAAACAGCTAATAGCTAATAGCTATTAGCTAATAGCTTATCAGCACTCTTTGTGACATGCGTCCTTGCACCCCGCTCCGGAGAGAACGAGAGTGCCAAGTCCATGCACTTTGGCGGGGAATGCATCATGGCCGTACGTGAAGCGCGGCTCAGACCCGAGTGGGCCGCGCTGTATCCGGGGCTCGAACCCAGTAGATGGATGGTGGCTGCTGAACTCGTGCCCCTGGTTCTGCGGCACCGCCTCCAGGATCAGCCGAGCTGGGAGTTCACCCGCCGTATCCTGGTGGACGAGCACTTCGAATTTAGAGGCGGGCGCCCGCGGGATGATTCCTGGGCTGGGGTCCTGAGCCGGGTAGAAGACGCCTGAGCCCGTTTCCGCTCCGCCCGCTCACCCGGTTTGCTCCCAGCCCGACCGGGTATCTGCACCTGGGTCACGTTGTCAACGCAATTCATGTGTGGGGCCTCGCCAGGGCACTCGGCGGGAGGGTGCTGCTCCGCCTGGAAGACCATGACCGGGGCCGCTGCCGCCCCGAATACGAGTGCGCCTTGCTGGAGGATCTCGAATGGCTGGGGCTGGAACCCGACCTCGGCACCCCGGATACGTTCCGGCGAGGTTCCTCCCCTTTTCGGCAGCGCGACCGCTCGCTGGTATACGAGGGCGCTCTGACCCGACTGCGCTCGGCTGCTGAGGTGTACGCCTGCACCTGTTCGCGCAAAGACTTCGAGAGTGACTCGGACGCGCCGGAACAGGGCACCCGTTATCCGGGGCGCTGTCGCACACGGGGCCTGGCGGTGGGGCCGGGACGGGGAATCCGGGTAGCGCTCGACCCCGGCGTGGAACACTTTACCGACGCACTACTCGGCGAGCAGCAGCAGGATCCCTCCACCCAGTGTGGGGATCTGCTGATCAGGGACCGCACCGGCAACTGGACGTACCAGTTTGCCGTCACGGTGGACGACTTCGAGCAGGAGATCGATCTGGTGATCCGGGGAATGGACCTTCTCAGCTCGACCGGCCGGCAGATTCGTCTGAGCCGGCTGCTCGGTCGCGCCCGGCCACCGGTGTTCGCCCATCATCCGCTGATCCGCCATCCCACTGGTGCCAAGCTCAGCAAGGCAAACCGGGACACCGGCATTCGCGATCTCCGCCGCTCCGGCGCCACCCCGGCCTCAGTGCTGGGTCAGGCCGCGTACCTGTCAGGGCTCCTGCCAGAGCGGAAAGACCTTCGACCGGATGAGCTGCCCGGGCTTTTCGCCGGGTACGAGGCTCGGCTGTGACCCTGATGTCAGCGGGGTTGCGGCTGTGGGCTGCGATGCTGGTGGCACACTCTGCCGCCGCGCAGAGCCTTCCTCAAGTGGTGATCCAGACCTCGCTGGGCAGCATCGCGGTCGAGGTGGACACCGTGAGTGCTCCGATCACCGGGCTCAATTTCCTCCGCTACGTGGATCAAGGATCGTATCGGGGCGCCCGATTTCATCGCACGGTGCGGCCGGACAACCAGCCCGACAACCAGGTGAAGATCGAAGTCATTCAGGGTGGACCGGACCCGCGCCGATCAAAGGATGCGGCCGCGATACCGCTGGAGAGGACCAGCGAGACCGGGCTCTCACACCAGGACGGCACCATCTCGATGGCCCGCGACGGCC
>DASVGF010000220.1:0-13596 GCA_036379675.1 Gemmatimonadales bacterium
TGTGGACGACCTGCCGCCGAGTCGCCGGTCTTCGAGTGGGCAGCTGCCGGACCTGCCCACGCTCTTCAAACCCTTCAGTATCAGTGCGTTGAAACAGGTGGTCCGGGACCTGCTCGGCCCGCCGCCAGACCCAGGGTGAAATCTAGGGCCGAGCCGGGTTGCATGCATTCAGCCGAGCGGGCGGGTAGCGTGGGGGATGACCCGCGATCACTTGCTACGTTTTCCCCCGCTTCTCCCACCCATGGCCCAGGCGATACGCGAGCGGTGCTGGCCCCTGCGGGAGCGCAGCTGGGCCCTGAAAGGGCTGTCCGCCTACCAGCTGGCCGACGCCGCTCGACTCCGGGCGAAGTCGGACGACCTCGTCGCGCGATCCCGCCGATCGCCGTTCACCTGGCCTAGAGCCTTCTCCCAGAGGAACGACCAGCCCGGCTCCGGCGCCCCGTGAGCGGGCTTTTTTGTTTCCTGCCGCCGCTGGCGGGAATCGAGGACTTGTGGGACCCGGGATTGGCCGTAGGTTCGACGCTTCTGCTTACATCCGCATACATCTGCACCCCGAGCGCAGCGGCACCATGTGGCCTGCTCGTCCTCCCCGATCGCGGTTACGGCCTGGCACCGGGCCTGTCCTCCAGACTCTCCCTATGTCTCCGCAGTTCTCCACCCTGAACTGAAAGGACTCCCCATGCGCGCGTTACCTGCGTTTCCCTTCTTCGCGGCCTGTGTCCTCGCCGCCGGCTGCAGCGACAGCGCTACCGCCCCGACCGTGGAAGCCAGCCACATCAGTAACTTCCTTCCCAGTCACAACGAGCTTCGAAGCAAGCTCCGCCAGGTGCTCGAAGAGCAGAACGGTGGGCTCGGCTTCGAGATGTGGGCCACGATCATAGACCGCAATGGCTTGGTGGTGGACGTCGTATTCAGCGGGGTCAACCGGGGCGACCAGTGGCCTGGCAGCCGCGTCATCTCGGCGCAGAAAGCGAACACGGCCAATGCCTTCAGTCTGGAGGGCTTTGCCTTGAGCACGGCCAACCTGTTTGCGGCGGTGCAGCCAGGTGGCAGCCTCTTCGGGCTCCAGGAAAGTAATCCCGTGGATCCCGGGGTGGCGTACGCCGGTAAAGCGGTCGATTTCGGAACCCGCAAGGATCCGATGATCGGAAAGCGGCTTGGCGGGATCAACGTGTTCGGAGGAGGTCTCGCGCTCTATTCGCCTGCCGGGACGCTCCTGGGCGGGCTCGGCGTGAGCGGGGATACCTCGTGCAGCGACCACATCATCGCATGGAAGCTTCGGCACGCGCTCAATCTCGACGACGTTCCCGCGGGGCCGGCTCCCAGCAACACCGACAACATCATCTACACGTCTGGGACGCTGGACGGCTTCGAGCACCCGACGTGCTTCGACCTGGCGGGTCAGGGCAACCACGTCACCATCGGGAATAACCTGCCGGCGACGCATCCGGTGGGGCCGGGCGAGTAAGCGGGATGTCGTCCCGGGCAGAGCGAGGGATCGGCCCTCGCTCTGCTCGGAATGACCTGGCTGACGGTTGGCCTTACCGCCTCATCACCTCAGTTGTACATTGGCTCAACCACAGGGCCCACCCGGGCCCCATAACCACCTTCCTCGTGGGGAGGGTTCCCGGCCGGTACACCGGCCCCGGAGCCGTCATGCCCACGCCAGCCACCAAATACAGCCCGGAAGTTTCGCCCTGCCTTCACTTGCCCCGGGTCGACCCGGTGTCCCCGGCCGTCCTGCTGGACCCGTTCGACGATCCCGAGTGGGTGTTCGAGCCGAAGTATGACGGGATCCGCGGATTCGTCTACGCCTCCCGCGGCACCGCCGAGCTTCGCTCCCGCCAGGACCTCAGGCTCGACCGGCTGGATGAGCTCTGCACCCGGATCGCCGGTGTGCTGGGCGAGCGGGAGGTCATCCTGGACGGTGAGATCGTCTCGCTCGACCGGCAGGGCAAGCCGAACTTCCGCGATCTGATCCGCGGCGAGGGCTTTCTGGCCTTTGCCGCGTTCGATCTTCTCTGGCTGAATGGAAGCGACCTGCGGGGGCTTCCGCTGGATGACCGGAAGCGCAAGCTGGCGGGACTTCTGCCCGAAGACACCGGTCCGCTCTACAAGATCCTGACGCTGGACGAGTGTGGCCGGGCCCTCTTCAATGCGATCAGGAAAATGGATCTGGCGGGCATCGTGGCGAAGCGGCGGGATGAACCGTATGGTCCCGGCACCACCTGGCTCCAGATCGCCAATCCCGTCTACGCCCAGGGCGATGCGCGCATGAATCTTCTGCGCCGCCGGGAGCGGAGTCGCGCCACTCGGTGACCGTCAGGGCACCAGCTCGCGCCGGGCCGAATCCACCACGGTCACAGTCCCGGTACTGGAGATGTGGTGCACGCCCTGCTGCCTCAAGCGAAAGCCGGGCTCGATGGTGCTGACCAGTGTCTCCCGGTATTTCTCAGCGGACAGCTCGCAGATCTCATAGATCTGAATCCCCACGCCATAGCGATCGAACCCCTGGACCTGCCCCGCCCGGAACAGCCGGCTCCCCTCCCGCAGCAACCCCGCGTTCCTCCCTCCCACGGTGTCGATCTTGAGCGGGTTGGACGGGTGCGGCGTCCACGACTGGCTCAAGGGAGAGTCGGCCGAGAACAGATACAGCTCCGAGCCGAAGTCCCCCTGGCCGGTGCGATCGAGGTTCGTCAGCATCCACCAGCGGCCGTTCCGCTCGAACAGCATGGTGTCGCCCGCGCAGACGTCGCTCATGATGGCGGTGACAAACTCCCATCGGTGGGGAAACTCCAGCGGTCGATACAGCCGGATTTCACGGGATTGGCTGCATTCCGGACACATGTAGGTCGTGCCCCCATACTCGAACAGGAAAGGAAACGACAGGTGGAATGGCTCGGACAGGACGGTCCTGGGCGCGGTCGCCCCCGTCTTGTTCACCTCCATCACCGAGATCCGCCCGATGCGGTCGCGAAACGAATAGTCCTCGACGAAACAGTAGGTCTTGCCCTGGTGCTCCCACACGAAAGGGTCGGCGAGAAAGCGCCCGGCCGGCAGGGCAGGGGTCAGCGTGCGCCACAGCACCGCCCGTCTCCAGTCGGTGAAGCTGAACGACACCGCCCACCGGTAGCGGAGGCGGAGAGCCGACTGCAGGCCCTTCTGCAGCGATCGCGCGGCAATCTTGCCCACGTACGCAAGGCAGGTGGCGACCGATGGAGACCGGTACAGCCGGGCGGAGTAGGGCACCGGCTCTTCGGCCGGCGGCAACGATCGCTCCCGGGCCACCCGTTTGAGCAACAGCTTGAGGTGGGTGTTGGCCTTGGTGAACAGCGCGGCCTGGTTGAGCAGGAAAAACCATTTGGTGGAATACGAGCCCCGCACCAGCACCTCGCCGCCGTCGAGCTCGGCGGTCAGTCGTTGCAGGACGAAGCCGGTGGCCGGCCACTTCAGGTAGGTCTCCCAGAACGCGGCCGGCCCCCCGCGGTTGACCCGGTTGTCGCCGTGATGAAAGGAGAGGACCCCGAACCGGCTCGCGTCCAGGATGCCTCCTCGGAGGATGCCGCTCCCGCCCCGGAGGAGGACATCGCATCCGGTGGCCCGCACCTTGGCCACCTCCGCCTCGGCAAAGCGATATACGAACCCCGATTTCGAGATCGTCGGGGTGATGTGCAGGGTGTGGGGGATGAGGGTATCCACCCGATACTGCCGGGTATGGTTGCGGAACCGGCCGCCGTAGTACACCCGAAGGAACAACGCCTCCAGCCGCCGGATGGCCTTGAACGCGGCCTTCCGGACCGCGCCGAGCTTGTGCTGGGCCAGCTTGCGGCGCCACGTGCCGGTGGCGCTCTGGTCCGCGGCGGCGTGGATGATCAGGTGGGTGATCTCGAGGTCGTCCTGGCGGCCCGCCCACTCGATGATATCCACCATGTACTGGTTGGCAGACGGGCCGTCCTGCAGCAATCCGATCCGCAGCTTGCTACGTTCGGTCATGGGGCGGGCGACGGCTCGTCAGCGACCGGAGGTCTGCTTCAGCAGCTGCTCGACGTGGGTGAGGAGGGTTTGGTGTGGAAAGGGCTTCTGAAGGAAGGGCGCCGAGCTGCTGGGCGAGCCCCGCCGGAATATATCGTTGACGTCATAGGCTGAGATGTAGAGGACCGGGAGTGCCGGCCGCCGCTGAGCCAGCCGCCGCCCCAGCTCGCGTCCGTCCATGCCGGGCATTACGACGTCGGTGATCACCAGGTCGATTGGATCCCCCGTCTCGACCAGATTAAGCGCCTCGGCACCGTGCCCTGCCTCGAGGGTGCGATAGCCGTCCTCCCGAAGTGCCCGGCACACCAGATCACGTACGCTCTGCTCATCATCCACCACCAGGACGACGGGCGCTGTATCGACCATGATACCCCTGGGTAGTTGCAAGTGTTATCACAACTTACACTCAGCTGGAGCAGCAGCCAAGGTACCCGGGGGAGCCCCCCACCAGCCAGCGGTATCCACGTCACATCTTAAATGGGCATGGGCATGCACCTTAGCCCTTTCCTCGGGGGCGCGCTTCTCGTGCCCGCCACCACAACTGTGCGGAGCCTAGCAGACCATGGACGACGACCGGTATCGCCAGCTGGCCGAATCGTTGGTCGAGTACGCGGTCTTTCATGTTGGGCTGGATGGCCTGATAGAAAGCTGGAATCCCGGCGCCGAGCGCATTTTCGGTTATACCGGCGACGAGATCATCGGGCAGCATGGGTCGGTCCTCTTCATTCCTGAAGACGTCTTCCGGGGAGAGCCCGAGCGGGAAATGAAATTTGCCCTGGAGACGGGGAGAGCCGCAGATAACCGGTGGCATCTCCGGAAAGACGGAACCCGCTTCTGGGCCAACGGGGTGATGGTAAGCCTCCGGAGTTCCGATGGCCTTGCCAACGGGCTGGCCAAGGTTATGCAGGATTCCTCCCAGCAAAAGCAATCCGACGAGCTGCTCCAGTACCATCTCAGCCTGGCCGACGCCATCGCGAGCAACGCTGCGGAGGCGCTGTTCCTGGTCAACGCCGATGGCCGGACAACCTTCGCCAACCCCAGCGCGGAGGCGATGTTCGGCTGGGGCCGGGAGGAGCTTATCGGTGAGTTCCTGCACCGGAAACTGCACCGCGCATGCCCCGACGAGGCCTCGCACTCCCTGGCCGAATGCCCTGTCATGAAAGTGCTGGCCTCGGGTGAGACGCTGCGGGGGCAGGAGGACTACTTTCGCCATCGGGACGGCCGCCTGGTGCCGATCACCTGTTCCACCGCTCCGATCCGGGGCGATGGGCAGATCGCAGGGGCCGTGCTCGTGGTGCGGGACATCAGCGAGGAAAAGCTGGCCGATGCGGTCGAACGCGAACGGGAAGAGGCGTTGCGTCAGGCCCAGAAGCTCGAAAGCATCGGAGTCCTGGCCGGCGGCATCGCCCACGACTTCAACAATCTGCTCACCGGGATCATGGGGAATGCCGGCATGGCCCGGCGGGCAGTCTTGGCGGGAAGGACCGAGCACGCGGCCACCCTGATCGGTGACGTCCTCAAGGCGAGCGAGCGTGCCGCCGACCTGACCCGGCAGCTCCTGGCCTATGCCGGGAAGGGGCGCTTCCTGGTCCAGCCCCTCGATCTCTGCCAGCTGATCACCGAGGTCAGTACCCTCATTCGTACCTCGATCTCCAAGAAGATCACTCTGGTGCTGGACATACCAGAGGAATGCCCGCCCATCGAGGGCGACCGCACCCAGCTGCAGCAGCTGGTCATGAACATGGTGATCAATGGGGGGGAGGCGATCGGTGATCAGGCCGGCACGCTGACCGTGCGGCTGCGCGAGGAGCACTTTACCGAGCGGCGCGAGCGCATGCGGACGGCGGGCTTCCCCATCTTTCCCGGGCAGTACATCCGAATAGACGTGATCGACACCGGCGCGGGCATGGATCAGGAAACCCGCGACCGGATCTTCGAGCCCTTCTTCACCACGAAATTCCTCGGCCGCGGACTGGGCCTGTCGGCGGCACTCGGCATCGTCCGAGGTCACCGCGGCGCCATCGGGGTCCGGAGCGAGCTGGGTTCGGGCACCACCTTTACGGTGCTCCTGCCGGTGACGCGGACGCCGCATTCGCCGGGACGAGGGTCCGAGGATACCGGCTCCGAGCGGGAAAGTCCGGGGGTCGGGACCGTCCTGGTGGTGGATGACGAGCCGGCAGTTCGGGCGCTCTGCGCCGGTATTTTAGCCGAAGCGGGCTACGAAGTTGTCCTGGCGGAGGACGGGATGCAGGCGGTGGGCCAGGCGCAGGCTCTGGGGGAGCGGATCAATCTGGTGGTGCTGGACCTGACCATGCCCCGGATGGCCGGCGCCGAAACGGCCCGGGAGCTGAGGCGCATCCTCCCCGGCGTGCCGATCGTGGCCATGAGCGGGTATGGCGATCTCGAGGTGATGGAGCGGTTCAGGGGTGCCCAGATCGACGATTATCTGCCCAAGCCATTCAGTCCCGAGCAACTGGTGGCCAAGGTGGGCGGCGCCCTCGCGGCGCCGAGAGATCTCGGCGCCGACGCACTGTCCAGCCGCGTAGACTAAAAAATGAAGCGAGCCCCTGCCTGGAACTGTCTCGGCTCGCCCAGGCCGGAGCGGATGGTGCCATCGAAGTTGAGGAACGTCCCTTGGGACGACGGGTCCTTGAAGTTGTCCGCGTTGGTCACGTTGAAAGCTTCCGCGATCAGCTCCAGCGTGCCCTGACGGCCGAGGTTGAACGGCTTGGACAGCCGGATATCCCAGGAGAAGTAGGCGTTGTCCCGCCGGATCGTGTTTCGCTGGAGGATGTGCCCATCGGGGCAGATACGGTCCAGGGTCGGGTCGCCCGGATTGGCGCGCTGACCGGTACCCACGTTGCCGGGGCCGCAGCTCTCGGAAGCGGGCTGGGCTGAATAGGCGCTTACCCGGTTGTTGAGATAGAAGTCTCCCGGCAGGATCGCCAGTACCCAGGCGTTGAAGCGGTGCCGCTGGTCCCGGTCGCTCCAGTTGTACTCCCGCTGCAGCGAGTCGGCCTGGGCGTACCGGAAGGTGAACGGATCGCGCTCGTTGTCGTCATCCGACTTGTCGAACGACAACGTGTAATTCATCTGGAACTGGAGCCGGGACCCGGTAGTGCGCCGGAGCTCGGCGGTGATTCCGTTGTAGCGGGACTTGGCCGTGCTCTGCACCACCGTCAGGGTGCCGATGCCGTTTCCGCCGGGAAGGCCGGTAGACCAGGGTCCCTGGCCGGGGACATCGCCGAAGACCGGATCGTTGGCGTTGAAGAACCGGGTCAGATGGTCGGTCCGCGCGTGCGTCGCGCTGATCCCGGCAATCAGTCCGTTGGTGATGTCCTGCTCGTACCCCACGGTGGCCGAAAAGGTCCGCGGGTTCTGGAAGTCCTTGTCGAAGACGAACACCCCTGGCTGGAACGGGCCACCCGCGGGCGTCGGAAGGAGATCGCCATAGGCCGGTGGCGCGCCCAGGATCGGCGTCAGGGCGCTGTTGCGGAAGATGGTCTGGCCCCGCGAGCCGTCGGTGCTCCGGCTGCTGGCCAGGTTGAGTCCGGGAATCCGGGCGTAGTAGAGGCCCGCGTTGGCGCGGACCACCGACCGGCCGTCGCCCTTCACATCGTAGGCAATGCCGAGCCGCGGCTGGAACATCGACTTGTCGCTCGGGATGGTGCCGTCGCCGGGAAACTCGAACGTCCCCTTCGAGTTGGTGACGGTCTGCCCGATGAACGGGAAGTAGAACAGGTTCGGAATCGGGGTGATCAGGTCGGGCTGGAGCTGAGCTTCCCAGCGAAGGCCGTAATTGACCGTCAGATTGGCCCGCGGCTTCCAGCTGTCCTGGAAGAAGAACGCCAGCTCGTTCTGAATGATGGTCTGGGTCCCGGCCTCATCCACGGTGAGCCCGCCGATGCCCGCCTGTTGGAGGTATAGCGCCACCGGACCGGAGATGTGGGTGCCCACCGGACAGGTCGCCGTGTTGCTCGTCGTGATCAGCGTGTTGGTGACGTCGTCGGAGCACTCGACGTATCCGTTCCCGTTGGCGACGTAGCCCAGGAATCCCGGCACCGACGTGAAGGCGATCCGGCCGTTGCCGAATCCGCGGAAGGTCTGGGTCACGCCCGTCCGGTTCCACTCGGCGCCGAGCTTGAAGAGGTGGTTACCGCTCACCACCGAGACGTTGTCCAGGACCTGGAAGCGGTAGTCGTGGGCGTCCACCGGGATAAAGAAGGGCATGCCGACACGATAGGCATTGAACCCCGCGGCGTTCACGAACCCGATGTCGGTATCGGGGAACGGGCGCCCGGTGGTGGGATTGACCGGCCCGGCATAGGGACGGGGGCGATCCTCGCGGGCCCACTGAAAGCGGAACTCGTTCGAGAGGGCCGAGGAGAACACCGAGCTCAGCGACCCGTTGACCGCATGGGAGTAGTCGCGCTCCAACGCGTTGGCGCTCCGGCCCCAGAAATCCACGTCGAAGGTGCCGTTCTCCTGCCGCGAGTTGGTGTAGTTGTACTTGAGCGTTGCGTTGTGCTGCGACCCCAGCCGGAAATCCAGCTTGCCCAGAAATGCGTTGGCGTCGTTGGTCCGCCCGATGGGCCCGAAGTCGCCCCGGAGCGAGCCGCTGAAGGCGGTGTCCACGAAGGCCTGGAGCGCCGGATCGATGCTGGAGAGACGAGTCGTCTGCTTGGTCTCGTTGTATTCCTGCTGGTCATAGGCCAGAAAGAAGAACGCCTTGTCCCGCACGATCGGGCCACCGAGGGTGGCGCCGAACTGGTGCTGCGCGAAGTCCGGCGTAAACCCGGAGGTGCTCCCGCCGGGGAAGGTGTGGCTGAAGTCGCCTGAGAGAGCGTCGTACTTGCCGAAGTAGTGGGCCGAGCCGTGGAATTCGTTGGTGCCGGACTTGGTAATAATGTTGATGAATCCGCCGCTCGACCGTCCGAACTCCGCGTTGCCCCCGTCGGAGACCACCACGAAATCCTGTACCGCGTCCAGGTTGAACGTAAACGCCGGACGCTGTCCCCCCCGCTGCTCGCCGAAGAACGGATTGTTGAAGTCGGCGCCGTCTACCGAGACGTTGTTGTGAATTCCCTTCTGCCCGCCGATGCTGATCTCGTCACCGTCGGGGCCCTGCACGATGGCGACGTTGGGAGTAAGCGTGGTAAAGTTGAAAACGTTGCGGCCGTTGTTGGGGAGCCCCTCCACCGCCTCGACGCCGAGACGGGTGGCCGACGCCGACTGTGACACGTCCACCACCGGCTCGGCCACGGCGGTGATCTCCTGGAGCTGGACCACCTGCGGGGCCAGCGTGAAGTTGAGCTCGACCGTCTCTCCCAGGCCTACCGGCACTCTGCTGCGGCTGGATTGCTGGAACCCGAGGGCCCTCGCGTTCACGTCATACGTGCCGACCCGGAGCAGTGTGGCCGCGTAGACTCCCCGCGCGTTGGTGGTGAGGGACCGCACGGCGTTGGTCTCCAGGTTCCGCAGTGTGACCGTCGCCCCGGCGATCGGAGCACCGGTGGAGTCGGTCACGGTGCCCCGGGTGACGCCCGTGGTGGCCTGCGCCTGCGCCAGCAACGCAGCGGGAGCCAGCAGCAGAAGGGCAGCGGTCTGGAACGAGCGGGCACTGCGACGGAACTGACGAGTCAGATCCATGGAGGCGGTCATCCTTTCCTAGCGAAAGGCGTGCGGCGACAACGGTTAGCTGAGGGACGGCATAGCTTACCGCCCCATTCGCAGGGTCGCAAGGAGATTGAATCAGCCGCCAAACGTGTCCTTGACGCCTTCCACGACCTGGGCGGTCGTGCTCTTCAGTGTCTTCCAGGTTCTCTCGCCCACCTGCCGCACCGTGCCGAGTCCTCCGGTGGTGCGCTTCTTGGGTTTCCCCCTGGCAGCCTTGGCCTTCGCGCCCGACTTCTTCGATCGGGCGCTTTTTGCAGCCGGGCGCTTCTTCGCTGAGCTACGCTTCGCGGATTTCTTGCTGGCAGCCATATCGGTCTCCGGGGAGGTGGCAGGAATTGATAAACTGCTTTGACCGCGAGCGTTCCGCCATAGCGGGGTGGGGCCTCTTTCTTCCGTGTGGGGCCTGTCACAGACAGGGTCCCGGGTCCATGACAGCTTAAGCTTCTTCCCTGTGGCCCATCCGGCCCCCTCGCCGCCCTCAGGCAGCCAGGGCCAAGGGTCTTCCGGAGTACTCATGGCCGAAAGCGGCGCGGCGCAGCGCAGAAGCGGATCGGCCCTGCTGGGTCGGGCGGCGGAGCGGCTGCCGTCCCGGGCTGACTGGGCCCGCATCAGCCACCACGTGCGGGGCCCTCTGATCACGTTGGCCACCGCTATCCTTTTTGATGTGCTGGCCCGGAACGGTCTGCCCGTCGCGCATCCCTTTCCCTTCCTGATGCTGACCGCCATTTACTCGGCCTACGAGGGAGGTCTGCGCCCCGGCTTGATCAGCGCCGCCCTGGTGGTGCTTTACGCCGTTCATTTCCTGGCCGAGCCCGGATCACTTCTTCGATACACCCCGGCCAATGCGTACAGTCTGCTGGCGTTCAGCATCGCCATGCCCATTACGGTGGTGTTGGTGGCCCGGGTGCACGACGCCGCTCACCGCGCGCGCGCCATCCAGCTCTCCCGCGCCGAAGCGGAGCGGCTGGACCGGCGCCTGGCCTTCTTTGCCGAGGCCAACGCCACCCTCGCGTCCTCCCTCGATTACACCCTCACCCTGCGAAACCTGGCGCGGCTTATCACGCCGACGCTGGCCGACTGGTGCGCCATTCACGTCGCCACCGAGCAGGGCACACTGCAATTTGTCTCAGGAGCTCACCGCGATCCGGCCAAGGACCTGCTGGTCCGGGCCCTGTGCGAGTATGGACCCGCCCGCGCGCCGTTCGGCACGGCGCAGCGCCGGTCCGATCTGGGGACGGTGACCGACGAGGTGCTCCGCGCCAACGCCGTCGATCCGGAGCAGCTCAAGCTGTATCGGGCGCTGAGTCCGGCCAGCTTCCTGCGGGTGCCGATGCTGGCCCGGGGCCGGAGCGCCGGCACCATCACGCTGGTGGTGGGATCCGAATCGGGCCGGCGGTACGACAGTGACGATCTCCGCTTTGCCGAAGAGCTGGCCAGCCGGGCAGCGCTCGCGGTCGACAATGCGCGCCTGTACCGGGCGGCCCAGGAAGCCGACGAGCGCTACGGCATGCTGTTCGAGAACAACCCTCAGCCCATGTGGGTGTTCGACGTGGATACGCTGGCCTTTCTCGAGGTGAACGAGGCCGCGGTCCGGCACTATGGCTATACCCGCGACGAGCTCCTCTCCATGACCATCATGGAGCTTCTGCCGCCCGAGAACGCTCCCGGACTTCCCCATGGCCTGGAGCGGTCCAGCTCCCGCCGCGGAGAGGTCGCCCTGATCCAGCACCAGCGCAAGGATGGGACGATCGTGGACATGGAGCTCGTCTCGCACGAGATGGAGCTGGAGGGCCGTCGCGCCCGGCTGGTGCTGGGCACCGACATCAGTGAGCGCACCCGCAGCCGCGCGGCGCTGCAGCAGAGCGAGGAGCAGCTGCGTCAGGCGCAGCGGATGGACGCCGCCGGCCGGCTGGCGGGCGGGGTGGCCCACGACTTCAACAACCTGCTCACCACCATCCGGGGCTTCAGTGAGCTGCTGCTGCGCGACCTTCCCGAGGAGCACAGCCGCCGGAAGGATGTGGAGCAGATCCGGAAAGCCGCCGACCGGGGCGTCATCCTCACCCGGCAGCTCCTCACTTTCGGGCGCCAGCCGGCTCAACAGCCCCGCCTGCTGGATCTCAACGCGGTGGTCACCAATATGGAGGGGCTGCTCCAGCGACTGGTGGGCGCGGATATTCGGCTGGTCACCCGGCTCCGCCCCGGGCTCGGCGAAGTAAAAATCGACCCCGGCCAGCTCGAGCAGGTGCTGGTGAATTTGGTGCTCAGCGCGCGCGATGCCATGCCCTCCGGCGGCACGCTCACCATCGAAACCGGCGAGCGGCAGATCAGCGGCTCGGCCCCGGGCCGCTCGGTCAAGCCCGGCCGCTATCTCGTGCTCGCGGTCAGCGATACCGGCTGCGGTGCCGAGGGCGAGGGGATCTCGGGCATGTTCGAGCCCTTTTTTCCGACGAAGTCGACCGGCCGGTCGGGACTGGGGCTCTCCATCGTGTATGGGATCGTCAAACAGAGCGGCGGTGGGGTGCGGGTATCCAGCGAGCCCGGCGAAGGTACGACGGTCAAGGTGTTTCTTCCCCGAGCCGAGGGCGATGACCCGAAGCTCGACCAGGTGGGGGCCACACTCCGGGGGAACGAGACGATTCTGGTCGTGGAAGATGAAGACGGGGTCCGGGAGCTTCTATGGAAGATCCTGAGCGACTATGGACACACGGTGCTCGAGGCCCGGCACGGGAAGGACGCGCTGGCCGTGGCCTCGGGGTACGATCATCCGATTCAGCTGGTGGTGACCGACGTGGTCATGCCGGAGATGGGCGCGAGTGAGATGGTCGATCAGCTGGCGGCGGCGCGGCCGGACCTCAAGGTGCTGTACATCTCGGGCTACACCAATGACGAGATTCAACGCCGCGGTGTGGGCGGCGTCGACGCGGCCGTGATTCAGAAGCCGTTTACGTCGGAAGAGTTGATGAGGAAGGTGCGGGAGGTCCTCGACGCCAAGGCGTAGAGGATTTCGTGTCTCGGACTAGCGTACTCGCCGCTGCAGGCTACTCAGAACGTCCGGCCCCGGTTCGCCATGCAGGTACAGCATCACATCTCCCAGAGTCCACCGGAGCGAGCCTGACGCCGCACCCGGAGCCTGGCCCGCCCTCAGCCGCTGCTGGTCGAGCAGGATCATCCGTCCCCGCGGATCCACGTAGACAACCCGGACCACCGGGCGGGCGTTATCCGCGCCTGGGACGTTCCGGCCCTGGACCAGCCCGATGAACTGGGGCGACATCCCTTCGATTACGTGCACCGGACGTCCCAGCTGCCGAACCGCTTCATCCAGGCCGATACGCAGATAGATCTGCGCCCGCTGCTCCAGCGTCCGCGGCGCCGGGGGCGCCGCCTCGACCGACTGGGTGGTCTCGGTGCGGGCAGGAAGGGCCGATGTCGCGGCGTTGGCGCGCGAACGGAGTCGCTCCCGATCCAGCTCCGCCAGTGCCGCGGCGGCCGCACGCCGGGTTTCGAGATCCGCGTCCTCCCGGCTCACCGGAGCCGACTGGGCCGCCGACTCACCCGTGGGAGCAACTTCGGCGGCAACTTGTTCGCCCAGGTCGGCCGCCGTGTCCCCGCTCTCGGTGGAAGCGGCCACGGTATCGAACTGGTCGGCAGCGCTGTCGGCGGCCGGCCGGTCGGCGAGCGCCTTCGGCTCGGGCGCCGGCTTCGGCGCCGCAGCCCGGCCTACGGCGGCTGAGCGGGCCTGCTTGGCTGTGGCGGCTGGCCGGGGAGCAGCCGGTCTCGTCTCTTCCGGGCTCACCACGGCAGGCGTGGCCGCGCCCTCCGCACGTGCCAGATCCCGTTCGGTGAACTGAAGCTCTGGTTTACCGGGCTTGAGAGCGCTGGCCAGCAGCT
>DASVGF010000221.1:0-11001 GCA_036379675.1 Gemmatimonadales bacterium
AGAGGACCACGAGGATGGTGATGACCATGAAGGTCAGGGTGACCACGGCGTCCAGGCGGTCGTTGAAGATCAGCCGGGCGCCCCGGCCGACGTCCATCGTTCCGGCGGCCACCTGCGCCGCAGTGCTGGCGGCGTGAGCCAGAAACCCGAGGCGAGGATCCTCGGCAAATACCTTGAGCCAGCCGGCACTGAGGGTGACGGTCAGCAGCCAGGCCAGCGGCACCAGGGTCACCCAGGCATGGCGAGCCTTGCCGCTCTTGATGAGCAGGGTGGTGCCCACGCACAGCGCCACCGAGGCCAGCAGCTGGTTGCTGATGCCGAACAGCGGCCACAGCGAGTTGATTCCGCCGAGCGGATCCAGGACGCCTTGTACCAGGAAGTAGCCCCATCCGGCCACCACCAACGCCGATGCCAGCACGGTGCTGGGGTACCAGGAGGTACGGCCCAGCGGCCGCCAGACCTGGCCCGCCAGCTCCTGAAACATGAAGCGCCCGACCCGGGTGCCCGTGTCCACCGTCGTCAGGATGAACAACGCTTCGAACATGATGGCGAAGTGATACCAGAGCGCCATCAGCCCCTGGCCGAACGCGCTGCTGAAGATGTGCGCCATGCCTACGGCCAGTGATGGAGCGCCGCCGGTCCGTCCCAGCAGACTCCTCTCGCCCACCGACGCGGCGAGGCTCTCGATCTCGCCCGGCGTCACGCTGAAACCCCAGCCCCGGATCGTTTCAGCGGCGGACTGGACATCGCCGCCCAGCGTGGCGAGCGGCGCGTTGATGGCGAAGTAGATCCCGGGATCGAGCAGCGCGGCGGCGCAGAGCGCCATCACGGCCACGAACGACTCCATCAACATGCCGCCGTACCCGATGAGCCGGGCATCGCTCTCGCGACTGAGCATCTTCGGCGTGGTGCCCGAGGCCACCAGCGCGTGGAAGCCGCTGATGGCTCCGCAGGCTATGGTGATGAACGCGAAGGGAAACAGCTTGCCGGCGAACACGGGGCCGCTGCCGTCGATGAACCGGGTGACCGCCGGCATCTTGAGCGGCGGCAGCACCAGCAGAATGCCCAGCGCGAGCAGCAGGATCGTGCCGATCTTCATGAACGTGGAGAGGTAGTCGCGGGGGCAGAGCAGCATCCAGACCGGCAACACGCTGGCGATAAAGCCATAGGCGATGATACCGTAGGCGATCGCGAGCCCGGAGTGGGTGAAGTACGGAGCCAGGGTGGGCGACTCGGCGACGTGGCGGCCGGCTACCAGTGCCACCAGCAGGAGAATCACCCCGAACACCGAGGCCTCCAGCGTCCTGCCCGGACGCCAGACTTTCATCCAGAATCCCATGATGACGGCGATCGGGAGCGTGCACAGAATGGTGAACACGCCCCAGGGGCTGTCCTTCAGCGCATTCACCACCACCAGCGCCAATACCGCCAGCAGGATGATCATGATGGCGAGCACCGCCACCATGGCCAGGATGCCGGTGACCGGCCCGGTCTCCTCCTTGGCCATCTGGCCGAGCGACTTCCCGTCCCTCCGCATGGAGCCGAACAGGATGATGAAGTCCTGAACGGCGCCGGCCAGCACCACGCCGAAGACCAGCCACAGCACCCCGGGCAGGTAGCCGAACTGGGCCGCCAGCACCGGCCCGACCAGCGGGCCGGCCCCGGCAATCGCCGCAAAGTGGTGGCCGAAGAGGACCCAGCGGGACGTCGGGACGTAGTCCCGGCCGTTGGTCAGTCGCTCGGCGGGGGTGGCCCGCCGGTCGTTGAGACCGAGCACCCGGACGGCCAGGAACCGACTGTAGAAGCGGTAGGCGATCAGGTAGGTCCCGACTGCGGCGATGACGAGCCACGCGGCGTTGATCGTCTCGCCTCGGTGGAGCGCAAGCACCCCCCAGGCCACCGCCCCGGCCAGGGCCACGACCAGCCAGCCGACGTATTTCAAAGGCATGGACTAACGAATACAAGCGTAAGCGGGACGAGAGCAAGCGTAAGCGGTCAGCGGGACACTTCCCATCGGGCTGGTCAAGCGCGGTCGTGGTTGCCTCCTGACCTGCTTACCGCTCACGTTTGTCCTAGCCCCGCTCACGTTTTCCACGCCTTGCCCTCGCTTATGACGGGGCGTACCTTCGACTTCCATGCCATTGCCATCCTTCGGTTTCGGTCATCGGCCCTCCTGGGAATACCAGGCGCCCGAGGGGGCCGGGGCCGCGCTCGAGGAGCCCCGTCCCCAGCCGGTCGGCAAGGGCTGGCGCGGCAAAGTCGTCATCGTCACCGGCGGCGCCACCGGGCTGGGGCGGCACATCTCGATCGAGTTTGGACGGCTGGGTTGTCACGTGGCGTTCTGCTTCGTGAACCTCCCCGGCCGGGACGTGAGCGAGCAGGCGCTCCTCACGGAGACTACCCTCACCGCCATGGGGGTCGAGGTCTACGCCCGCCGCTGCGATGTGCGGGACCGCGAGGCGGTGGAGCAGTTCGTTCAGGAAGCCAAGCAACGGCTTGGCGGCGTTCACTTCCTGATCAACAATGCCGGGATCGCGAATGACGGCGCCCTCTGGCGTCTCTCCCAGGAGGCGTGGGACGAGGTGCTGGACACCAATGTGACCGGCGCGTTCAACTGCATCCGCGCGGTGGCGCCGGTCTTCCGGTCCCAGCACTACGGCAAGATCGTGAGCGTCAGCGCCCACCAGGCCCAGCGGCCCGGCTTCGGCGTGGCCAACTATGCCGCCAGCAAGGCCGCGCTGATCGGCCTCACCCGGGCCGCGGCCGTGGAGCTGGGCCCCGCCAACGTGAACGTCAATGCGGTCGCTCCCGGGTTCATCCGGACCGAGCGCATGGCCATGCTCCCCTCCGAGGTCATCGAGCGGGCCCAGAAGAGCGCGGTGCTGGGCCGAGTGGCCGAACCGGATGACGTCGCGCACGTCATCTCGTTCCTCTGCTCCGAATCGGCCCGGCACATCACCGGCCAGACGATCGTGGTGGATGGCGGCCTGTCGTTGGAATAGTGAAAGGGAAAATTCATCACTCTTCACTGTTCACGATGGACCGTTTACGCTTCTCCCATGATTCCCCACTCAAAGTCGTTCTCGATCTTGTCGGGCCTGGTTTTGATCGGCACGATCGCACCGGCCTGCGCCCGGGCCCAACGCGCGGCCGAGGCACCGGCGCCGGTGGCGGTCTTCTCTACTGAGGCGGTGGCCGGGAAGACGGTCGGCGTCTTGCCGCTCACCCTGGTGGTGGCCGATCCCGCGCTCCAATCTGATACCGTCTACTCGGAATATCGCGACCGCCGGCTGGGTTTGAGCCGAGCCGACTCGCTCATCGGTGAGGCGCTCCTGGGACGGGGACCCGAGGTGACCTGGGTGCTGCCACCCGAGCTTCGAAAGATGGCGCGCCGCTCCGGCGGCTTTGTTCCCGATCCGGATCAGATGGGTCAGGCCATCCTTCGCTCGCCCAAGCTCATCAACATCCCCGACCCGCTTCGCGCCTCCATGCGCAATCTTCTGGCCATTGCCGATACCCGGCTCGCCTTCGTGCCGGCGTCGCTCGGCTTCAGTCCCGAGGCGAATGGACAGATTCGCGCCGATCTCTCGGTGGTGCTGGCCGACACCCGCTCGGGCAAGGTGCTGTGGCGTTCGCTGGCGCTGGGGCGCGGAAGGTCACCCGATGATGCGCTCAACACCGCGCTCGCCTCGCTGCTGCCGGTTTCCGGGGGACGATGAGCTACGATGTAACGCTCATACCGGGTGACGGCATCGGCCCCGAGATCACCGCCCAGACGGTCAAGGTGCTGAAGGCTACGGGCCTTCGTTTCAACTGGGACGAAGAGCTGGCCGGCGTGGCTGCCGTCGAGGCCACCGGCACCCCGCTGCCCGATGCGACGGTCGAGAGCATCCGCAAGAACGCGCTCGCCCTCAAGGGTCCCCTTACCACACCGGTAGGGACCGGGTTCCGCTCGGTGAACGTCGGGCTCAGGAAGGAGTTCGAGCTCTTCGCCAACGTGCGTCCCGCCCGCACCATCATCCCCGGTGGCCGCTTCGAGAACGTGGATATCGTGCTGGTGCGGGAGAACCTCGAGGGGCTCTATATCGGGGTGGAGCATTTCGTCGCCATCGGCGACGACCCGCGCGCGGTGGGCGAGTCGATGGCGATCGTGACCCGGCGAGGGTGCGAGCGGATCGTGCGCTATGCTTTCGAGTACGCGCTCAAGCACAAGCGGAAGAAGGTCACCATCGTACACAAGGCCAACATCCTCAAGATGGTGAGCGGACTGTTCCTTGAGGTGGGCCGGGCGATCGCCAAGGAGTATGAGGGACGGGTCGAATCCAACGACATGATCGTGGACAACACCGCCATGCAGCTGGTGCTGAAGCCCGAGCAGTTCGACGTCATGGTCACCACCAACATGTTCGGCGACATCCTGAGCGATGAGGTGTCGGGCCTGGTGGGCGGGTTGGGGCTGGCCCCGGGGGCCAATATCGGCACCAAGGCCGCCATCTTCGAGGCGGTGCACGGCAGTGCGCCGGACATTGCGGGCAGGGGGTTGGCCAATCCATCGGCCCAGATTCTGGCGGCGGCCATGATGCTCGACCACATCGGCGAGCTGGACCGGGCCCAGCGGATCCGGGAGGCCATCGAGACCACCATCGTGAAGGACCGGATCCGCACGCGGGACCTCGGCGGCAGCGCGTCCACCGAGGAGTTCGGGAGTGCTGTCGCCAAGCGGGCTGCCTGAGGTCCCCTGCGCCAGGTGCGGGCGCCGGCTTTCCGGACTGGCGTGGGGCGACCTGTGCCCCCAGTGCCGGGCCGAGAAGGAGGCGCGTGCAAGCCGGCTGGGACGGCGCATCTCCCTCGCGGCGACGGTCCTGATGGCGGCATACGTCGCCTTTCGCATGCCGGCGGACCCGATGGCGCGGACCTACGCGGCCATCGCGGTGCTGGCCACCTATATCATCGTTCGGCGGATCGCGACGCGGGTCGCCATGGAGTATCTCAAATGAGCAAGTGGATGACGGCGGCGATGCTGTTGCTTACCCTCTCACCCGCTTTCCCGCTTCAGGCACAGACGTCTCTCACTATCTACAACGACGGCCGGGTGCTGGTGCGCCGGACGGTCGCGGCCGGGATTCCCCGCGGCGCCTCCACCCAGCGGCTCGTGCTGGGCACCATCGACCCGGCGACCCTCTTCTCGCTGGACTCCTCCGTGACCATCCAGCGGGTTTCCTATGACGGGGCGGTAGACGAGGCGAGCGTGCTCCGCCGGTCGGTGGGCAAGCGGCTGGTGTTCCGGCTCTCCGATCCCCGCGACACGGTGAGCGCCCTCGTGCTCGGCGTGGACCCGTTGCGGCTCCAGTTGCCCGACGGACGTGTCAGCTTTACGGCGCCCGGCCTGGCGGTGTATCCCAGCGAGCTGGTGGTGGTGGAGCCCACCGCGGTGGTGGGAATGGAAAGCGCGCGGGCCCAGGACCAGATCCGGCTGGGCTATTTCACTACCGGCGCCTCCTGGCAGGCGAGCTATCAGGTGATACTGGGCCGGGCCGATGCGCGGGTCGTCGGCATGGCCGTCATCCCCTCACAATCGCTGCGGGCCGAAAACGCGGAGATCCACCTGCTGGCCGGTGAGGTGAGCCAGGCCAATCAGCTGCGACGGGAGGACAGGTTCATGGGGAAGCGCCTCGCCGCCGCGGAAGCGGTGGCCATGCAGGACGCGGCCACCGAGCAGAAGGTCGGCGAGTTTCATCTCTACAGCCTGAGCGGCCGCAGCACTCTTCTCCCCGGACTCACGTCGTCCGTCGCGCTGTTCGAGCCGGCGCAGGTGAAATACGAGCGCAACTATGTCGTCCACGGAGATGTGCCCTTCTGGGGCTTCCTGCCGCAGATGGGAGAGGAGACCGAGCCGCCGGTGGAGGTGGTCTACACCCTCAAGCGTCCCCGGAAAACGGATTTCGGCGATCGCCCCCTCCCCGGCGGCGTCGCACGCATGTATCTCCCGGACAGCGCCGGCGGCCTGCAGCTGGTGGGCGAGGCCTCCACGGGTCACACCGCGGCGGGGAACGACCTGAAGCTGAACGCCGGCACGGCCTTCGACATCACCGCCAAGCGGCTGCAGGTGACCTATGTGACCCGGCGCGACAGCACCAGGACGCGCGGCGTGCATACGGTGGCCACCGCCGATTACCGGGTGACGCTCAAGAATGCCACCGACAGCGCGGTGGCGGTGGATGTGCAGGAAGAGCGGGGGGGCGAGTGGAGCGTGGTCTCGAGCTCGGTGCCGGCGGAGAAGGTGTCGTCCACGGTCACCCGGTTCAGGGTTCGCGTGCCCGCCCGGGGGGAAGCGATCCTGACCTATAAGCTGCGCGTGATCTGGTGACCTCAGGCGTCGTCACGATCGTCCACCTCT
Source organism: Gemmatimonadales bacterium (assembly GCA_036379675.1). Classification (GTDB taxonomy): domain Bacteria; phylum Gemmatimonadota; class Gemmatimonadetes; order Gemmatimonadales; family GWC2-71-9; genus CAVVWJ01. The sequence continues at coordinate 6,398 of DASVGF010000221.1, forward strand.
CCGATCTCCATTTCGGCGGCTTTGCCGATCTGAAGCAGATCGAGGCGCTGGACACCTTCCTGCCATCGCTCAACCCTACCGCCGTCGCCGTCTCGGGTGACCTGACCCAGCGGGCCCGCCACGGTGAGTTCCAGGCGGCCCACCTGTTCCTCAAGCGGGTGCGCGCCGTGGCTCCGACTCTCGTGGTCCCGGGCAACCACGACATCCAATGGTGGAGGAGCCCCCTTGGCTTGAGGGGACAGCGGCGGAAATACGCCAAGTACACCCAGTACTTCGGGGACGATCTACGGCCGGTCCTCGAGGTGCCGGGCGCCATCATCGCGGGCGCGTTGAGCAGCTACGGCGTGGCGTTCGGGTCGCTCACCCTGAGGCTCCGCGACCTGGCGGTGAAGGGGCATCTCCCGAAATCGGAGACGGACCGGGCCAAGAGGGTCTTCGATGCCGCCGCTCCCGGTGTCGCCAAGGTGATGGTGTTTCATCACAACGTCCTGGCCGGCGGCCTCTCGCGGCGCATGGGGCTGGCGCGCTGGCGCTCGGCTCACAAGCGGCTCCTGGCAACCGGGGCGGATGTCATCCTTTCCGGCCACGATCACCAGGAAGGGGCCGGACAGATCCAGGGCTCGCTGGCCGTCAGCACCGCGGGAACTCACAGTTCGAGGGTACGGGGCGGCCGGCCTTCGGTGTTCAACCTGGTGAAGATCGACGACAGCGCCATTCACATCCAGCACTTCCGCTGGGTCTCCAACGACCGCCAGTTCATTCCCTCGGACACCTCCTCGTTTGCGCGGCGCGGGCCGCCCCAGGTCGCCGTGTCGGTGGCGGGGGGAGATCAGGGACTTTGACGGACGAGCAGCTCCCTGCCAGGCTCGACGAACTCGGGCTGCGAAACGTAGATCGGGTCCTCACCCACAACAACCGGACGGTGATGCTCAGCCTCCACCGTCGGGTGCTCCGGATACATCGCGGCTACGCCTTCGCCCCAGACCTCGTGCTCCGGGCCATCGTGCGCTTCCTGAATCCGCAGGTGCCCCGCGCCTTGCGCCGCTTGGCGGAGCGGGAGTTTCTCGCCTTCCCGGTCCAGCAGTACGCCCCGTCGCCGCCACGCGCCCCACGGCGGGAGCGCCCTCGACCGGGAGACCTGGCGCTGCTGCACCGGCTGGAGCACCTGCATCGCGAGCTCAACGCCAGGCACTTCGGCGGAGCTCTGGGCCGGATTCCCATCAGGATCTCGAGCCGGATGCGCTCGCGGCTGGGGGAGCTGGCAGTCGATCTGACAACTGGCGGTCCGCTCGAGATCGGATTGAGCCGCCGCCACCTGGTCCGGCACCCGTGGGCCGAGGTGGAGGAGACAATGCTGCACGAGATGGTGCACCAGTGGCAGGCGGAGGGCGGGCTGCGCGTGGATCACGGCCCCACGTTTCGGAAGAAGGCGCGGGAAGTGGGGGTGCTGGCGGCGGCGAAGCGGGCAGTCTCAGTGGGCTTGGACTCCGGGCTCAAGGAGCAGGCGGGCTAAGATTTGTCGTGGAACGGTGCAGGGTCGGGACCGTCCTTCGTCACCTAATTCAATCTCCCCAACCGAGCTCCCGACGTGGCTGCCTCACCCTGGATTCTACTTCTCAGCTGTCTTTCGATCAGTGCTCTCGCATGCTCGGCTACGCCCACGGCTACTCTACCAGACTGTCCGCCCGATCCCTTCGCGGACGTAGTGGCACCGGATACAGGCTGGCGAGCCCGGATCCAGGCACAGGTTGCCAGCGTACCGGCCGATACCGTTGTGGAAGCGGGAATCATGTACCGGGACTCGGTGACCGCCGGAGACCTTGCGGTGCTGCAGGAGGCCGGCGCAGTGCCGGTCAGCGAGGTCAGCGTTATCCCGGCGGTGTATATTCGCCTGCGGGCCAGTGACTTGGCCCAGCTTGCCGCGCCCGGCGGACCACTGGAGGACAGCAGAGTACAATTCGTGGAGATCGGGCTGCCCGTGTGCCTGGCCGTTGCCCAGCCGAATATCCGATGGTCACCCGGGTGGATCCCCCAACCAGCCTGACTGTCCTCACCGTCCTCGCCGTCCGCCCGTCCGCCCGTCCGCCCGTTATATTTCCACCCGACACCACGACTCTAAACAGAGGCACCGATGGCGACGGCCACAGGCACATCCCAGTTCACCGGCGTCGATTTTCTCAACCTCGACTCGCTCCTGTCCGAGGATGAGCGCGCCGTGCGCGACACCGTGCGTACCTGGGTGGACGAAAACCTCATCCCGGTCATCGGCCAGGCTTATATAGAAGGAAAGTTTCCCAAGCAGCTGATTCCCGGGATGGCGGAGCTGGGCCTCTTCGGCGCCAACCTGCCAGAGGAGTACGGCTGCGCCGGGCTCAACAACGTGGCCTACGGGCTCATCATGCAGGAGCTGGAGCGGGGCGACAGCGGCATCCGCTCGTTTGCCTCGGTGCAGGGCGCCCTGGTGATGTATCCCATTTACGCCTTCGGGTCGGACGAGCAGAAGAAGCACTGGCTGCCGCTGCTCGCGTCGGGCCAGGAGATCGGCTGCTTCGGGCTCACCGAGCCCGACTACGGCTCCAATCCGGGCGGCATGATTACCACCGCCCGCGAGACCAAGGACGGGTGGGTGCTCAACGGCACCAAGATGTGGATCACCAACGGCTCGCAGGCCACGGTCTCCATCATCTGGGCCAAGACCGGCGACGTGAAGGACCCCAAGTCCATCCGCGGATTCATCGTGCCCACCGACACCAAGGGCTACAGCGGCAAGGACCAGAAGGGGAAGCTCTCGCTTCGGGCATCGGACACGAGCGAGATCCACCTGCAGGACGTGCACCTGCCGAAAGACGCCGTTCTCCCCAAGTCAGGCGGGCTCAAGAGCCCTCTCATGTGCCTGACCCAGGCCCGCTACGGCATCGCCTGGGGCGCCATCGGTGCTGCCATGGCCTGCTACGACGAGGCCCTCCGCTACGCCGGCAGCCGGGTAATGTTCGACAAGCCGATTGCCGGAACCCAGATCCAGCAGGTCCGGCTGGTGGACATGCTGACCGAGATCACCAAGGCGCAGTTCATGACGCTGCAGCTCGGCCGGCTCAAGGATGCAGCCACCATGACGCCGGACCAGGTCTCGCTCTGCAAGCGCAACAACGTGAGCATGGCCTGTGACGTGGCGCGGGAGGCACGCCGGCTGCTGGGGGCCAACGGCATCCTGGTCGAGTATCACTCCATGCGGCACATGGCCAACCTCGAGTCGGTCTACACCTACGAGGGCACCCACGACATGCACTCGCTGATCGTGGGACAGGCCGTCACCGGTCTCAGCGCCTACACGTGACCCTCGTCACGGCCAGACTGGCGCGAGAGAGCGACCCTGAAGGTAGAAACCTCACAGGGAGCCTCGATGGCCGACAGAGTTACGGTGTTCTGGCAGGGTAAGGAATACGATGCAATCCGGACCGATGGCCGCGAGGCCGCCCAGCCCGGCCCTGTGTGGCAGGTGTTGCGGGACGGCGCGCCGGTTACCACCTTTGCGGCGGAGCCCGGCGAGGGTGCCGTAGCAGTCAAGGAAAAGATCGTCGGGTGGCTGGAAGGGAATTCCGCCCGCCCGGCCCTCGACGTAGGCCGGCAGTAGGGCACCCAGGCGTATCGCCGGCCGTTGCCCCCCGGTGTGACACTCGGGGGGCTTCGTCGTAGTAGGGCATGACCCGTACAAGTGCTCCATCCGCACCATCTCTCACCCGCGCCAAGGAATGCTCCTGATGTCGAGATCCGGTCTGGGTGCCGCGCTCGCCGTCGCAATCGCCATGGGGGCTCCCGCGGCGGCCCAGCAGGTGGACACGCTTCCGCGAGACACTACCCGGGCCACCACGCTCGAGACCATCGAGGTGACCAGCTCGATCGCTCCGACGGCCGGTCCGCTGATAGGCTCAGGCATTCCGGCCAGGATCTCGACCGTCTCCGGCGAGGCCATAGACGCGTGGGAGCCACGGCTCCTGGCAGACGCGCTTGCCACCCAGCCCGGCATCTCGATGTACGACGATCTCGGTAGCGCGTTCAAGCTCAATCTCAGCACCCGCGGGTTCAATGTGGGGCCGGTCGTGGGTCTCCCGCCTGGCGTGTCGGTCTTTCTGGATGGGGTGCGGCAGAATGAGCCTGATGCGGCGGAGGTGAACTTCGATCTCCTGCCCATGGAGCACGTGCAGCGGGTGGAGCTGCTCAGCGGATCGGGTTCGCTGTTGGGCCCCAACTCGCTCGGCGGGGCCATCAATCTCATCACGCGGCGGGGGAATGGTCCGCTCGACGCGGAGGCCGAGGTGTCGGGAGGTTCCTATGGCTCGTACTCCGCGGAAGCCTCGGTGGGTGGCCTGACCAGGGGTGGCTTGGATTACTACGTCGCCGGCGGCTACGAGAACGAGGACGGCTGGCGCCAGGCCACGGGGGCGGAGAATCTCAACGGATTCCTAAACCTGGGCAAGCGCGGACCGGAGCGAGGCATCAGCTTCCAGGCTTTCGGTGCGGAGTCCCGGGCGGAAACCGCGGGCTCGCTGCCAGAGAGCATCTTCTACTCGTCGCCGCGGACCAACTTCACGATCGGGGACTTCGAG
>DASVGF010000222.1:0-2999 GCA_036379675.1 Gemmatimonadales bacterium
TTGCCCCGGCTGTTCGAGTCGCGAGCTCGAGCGGCTCATGTCGCTGCCGGCGCGACGCACCTCGGGAGCAAAGCAGCCCGACTACAGTCGGCTCGGCCCGCCGCCCGGGGGCGGGTGCTGCGGGGGTGGCTGCGGATCGCATTCGCACTGAATCCACGACGTGCTCGCCTGCGCGAGCGCCTGGCCGGCCGCCTCCACCGTACCGATGATGATCCGGGCCTGATCTGGGCTGCGGTCGCGCTGGTTCTCACCCCCGATCCAGATTCCATACTACTGATCCGCCGCGCGGAACGCCCCGGAGACCCATGGTCAGGACACATGGCGCTGCCTGGGGGTCGCCAGGAATCCGGTGACGCCGACCTGGTTGCGACAGCTATCCGTGAGATCAGGGAGGAAGTCGGCGTCGGTCTCTCCCGCACCGACCTGGCCGGCAGGTTGGAAGACGTGGTACCCCGCACGCCGGTGCTGCCTCCCATCGCTGTCCGGCCCTTTGTGTTCCTTCCCCCCACACGCCCGACATTAGTCCTCAACCACGAGGTCGCGGCCCACCGGTGGGTAACCCTGGAGGATCTGATGAGCCCCGGGGCGCACCACCCCGTCCGCCTGGAAGTGGGAGGTCAGAGCCGGGAGGTTGACGCGTATGAGGTCGAAGACGCCATCGTCTGGGGCATGACGGAGCGCATCTTGACCGATCTGCTAGAGCAACTCCGCGACTGAGCCGTATTCGCAAACATGAAACTTGACATTAGGAGGCTCTTAACACACTATTAGGATATCCTAAATCATGGATCTCCATGAGCGCCGCCGCCGCCGTAAGCGAATCGCTGACCCGATCGGTAGAAGATTACCTGAAGGCCATTTACCAGCTTTCCCCCGAAGGTCGGCCCGCGGCCACCAGCGAGATCGCGAACCTCCTCGCCCTGTCGCCTCCCTCCGTTACCGGTATGGTCAAGCGCCTGTCGGAACATGGGTTACTGGAGCACGTCCCCTATCGGGGTGTTCTCCTCACCGAGGAAGGCCGGCGAGCCGCCATCCGGATAGTCCGCCGGCACCGCCTGATCGAGGCCTACCTGGTCGAGTTCCTCGGTTACTCCTGGGACACGGTACACGAGGAGGCTGAGCGGCTCGAGCATGCGGTGTCGGATACCATGATCGAGCGGATGGCCGCAGCCTTGGGAAATCCGACGGTCGATCCCCACGGCGACCCGATTCCGCGGGCCGACGGTTCCATTCACGAGATCGCCGGCACGCCCCTGGCCGACATTCCGGTGGGCGACACGGTCGAGATCCACCGGGTCCACGCAAGCCAGCCGGAGCGGCTTCGCTACCTCGCGTCGCTGGGACTGCGCCCCGGGGTTCAGGTCACCGTGGTCGATCGCCAGCCGGTGGACGATCTCGTCACCATCCAGGTGGGCAACGACCGGCATGTGATCGGCCGTGAGCTCGGCCATGCGCTCCACTGCCTCTCGGCGGCGCGCCCGTGAGCGCAGCATCCCCTCCGCTGAACGCGCCACCCGCGTGGCGGTATCCCTGGGACGTCCTGCAGCGCTCGTTCGCGGTGGTGCCCCTGGTGTACTTCACCGGTCAGGGGGGAAAGATGGGCCCGTTCGTGAACAGCCGGCCGCTCGCCGCGCTGGCCTGGACGGTGGCAGTGACGATCATGGGACTGAACGCGTGGCTGCTGGTCGGAACGTTCAGAATGTGGCTGGCCTGAGGAGGCCTTGTGTCCCGCAAGAAGGATCGGATAGTCGATCAGTCATTGACCCGGCGCGATCTGCTCAAGGCGGGCGCCGTCGGTACCGTGGGGCTGGCTGCGGCCAGCAGCGTTCTTGCCATCCCGGGCATGGGGCAGGGAAGCTCCGATCCTGCGTCGCAGGGGCAGGCCTCTCACCACGACATGATGACGGTAGGGCAGCTCAAGCCGGGATCGTTCGACCCCGGGGCCTTCCTCACCCATTTCGATACCGGACGCGTCTCGCGGCTTCCCTCGGGGCAGGTGCTCCGCGAGTACGAGCTGGTGGCCGAGGACCGGGAGATCGAGGTGGCTCCTGGCGTGTTCTACCCGGCCTGGACCTACAACGGGCAGGTGCCCGGTCCCACCATCCGCTGTACCGAGGGCGACCGGATCCGGGTGCGGTTCGAGAACAAGGGCAGCCACTCGCACAGCATTCACTTCCACGGAGTTCACCCGTCGAACATGGACGGCGCATTCGAGCCGGTGCACCCCGGCCGGAGCTTCGTGTACGAGTTCGACGCCGAGCCGTTCGGCCTCCACCTGTACCACTGCCATACGGTTCCTATCAAGCGGCACATCCATAAGGGACTGTACGGCGCCTTTATCATCGATCCCAAGCAGGGGCGTCCTCCGGCCAATGAGCTGGTGATGGTGATGAACGGCTTCGACACCAACTTCGATCAGGAGAACGAGGTCTACGCCGTCAACTCGGTCGCTTTCCACTACCAGAAGTATCCCATCCGGATCCGCCAGGGTGAGCTGGTCCGGGTGTACCTGGTCAACGTCACCGAGTTCGACCTGCTCAACTCGTTCCACATCCACGGCAACCTGTTCCGGCTGTACCGCACCGGAACCGATCTTCAGCGCTTCGAGTGGACCGATGTGGTCGCGCTCTGTCAGGGCGAGCGGGCGGTGCTCGAATTCAGCTACAAGCACCGGGGACCATTCATGTTCCACGCACACCAGAGCGAGTTCGCCGAGCTGGGATGGAGCGGTGTGTTTCTGGTGGAGGCCCCCAATGCCTAAGGTAGACGCGCCACCGCCTCCCGAGACGAGGGCCCGGCGGGTACAGGGTGGCGGGGGCCGCACCGGCGGTGTGCCCCTCTGGCTCAAGGGCGTGGCGCCGCTCGTACTCCTCGCCGGCCTGGTGGCGCTGTTCATCAAGGTGGGGCCTGTAGGCGTGTACCGGCAGAGTTTTCCTCCGGTGGAGGAGCTGACCATCGAGCGGATCAGGTTGCCGGCGCACGGCGTGATGGAGGTGGCG
>DASVGF010000223.1:0-9595 GCA_036379675.1 Gemmatimonadales bacterium
GATCCCTTCGCGGCTGTTGAGGACTGCAGGACGGGGGAACTTCACGAAAATGGGCTGGGTGAAATGGGGATGGCGCACCATCAATTCACCCTTGGGCAGGGTGGCCAGCTTGATCTTGGTGGCCGGCGAGAGGGTGGCGTAGCCCGGCGTGGCGAGCTCATCCATATCCATCCGGCCGTAGATGGCGCTGCCGGCGTTGCCCACTACGCGGCGCTGGACCTGCGAGCGGAACTGCTGGGCCGAGAACAGCACCAGCCCGAGATAGCGGCCGCGCTCGGACAGATCCAGCAGCATTTTCCTCACGTAGGTGTCGGGTCCCTCCGCCGGCGCATACTTGTTGAGCTCGTCCACGAACACCACCACGTGGTCCACGCCCAGATCCCGCCGTTCCAGGTGCTCTCTCAGCTTGGACACCACCCGAGCAAACACGAGATCCTGCGCCAGCGGATCGAGTCCTGCCACGTCGACGACGTGTATGCTCCGGTCCTCGAACCGGCCCCACGGCAGATCGTTGGGGGCGCCGTCGTCGGTCACTAGACCCTTTGACCGAGTGCTGATATTGCTGAGCCGGTTCCGAATCTTCCGGATGGTCGCCACGTGATGGGTCCGCCAGACCTCGGCTCCTTTGCCCATGGCCTCCATGAAGTCGAAGATGCTGCGGAAGAACTCGTCCAGATCGGCGAAGCTCTGGACCTGGAACGGTTTCCTCCGGAGCATTTCGTCCACAAACTCGCGTCCGACCACCCGTTCCGACAGGAAATCGATGAAGGCATCGGCCTTGGCGTCGATATCGTCCCGATTGAGCACCACCTCGGCATAGTCGAGCACCTCACGCAAACCCCAGATGAGTGGCTCGGTATTACCGGCGAGCGCCTCGTTGGTACGCAGGCTGTTGAGGCTGATTCCGTCGGGCTTGAACGGCGCGTAATAGTGGACGTCGTCGAACGGCTCCGGGCGCAAGCCCAGCCGCTGGTACTGCCGACGGTCCTCCTCGCCCAGATTGGCGGGCTGATCCAGGAAGCACAGGTCGGGGCCCTTCACGTTGAAGCAGAGCGCCGCGACTGTGCCCTTGTGCTCGGGGAACGTCTGGAAGATGCTGGTGAGGAGAAATTCGACCGCGCTGGTCTTGGTGGCGAGCCCGGATACGCCGGTGATGTTGAGGTGGGCAGCCTCCGGTCCCAGCAGAAAGTCACAGTCGAGATACACGGGCGACTCGAGCCCGCCCGCCGCATAGAGCCCCACCGGAACTCCGGTCGGCCGGTCTCCCCTGGTATAGGCGTCCATCCGGAGCGCCTGCACCACGTCCACATCCGAGGCCAGCCACACGGAGCCGAGCGGCACCGGCTGGAGCGGCTCTTCGGGAATCTGTCGCAGCACTGCCGCCGAGAATAGCCGGATCTCCGCCCGGGTCGTCGGCTCCGCACCAGCGGCCACCGGGTCGCCGTCGGCCCCGATGACAGCGTGCATGGGCGTGACGAGGTCCGAATAGGCGAACCCATCGGTCACGACACCGTACACGACACGGCCGGCTTCCTCGACTCGGACGATCGCGCCGATGCCGATCGGCGTTTCCCGGGCGGTCCAGAAGTGAAACTGGTGAGGCGTGGAGGGCTTGAGCTCGGTGGCTACTACTCGGCCGATCGGATTTTCCGGGTGCATCATGGATTCTACAAGGAAAGGATGAGCGGGACTAGGACAAACGGCTCGCTCACGCTCTGGCTTTCAGATACTGCTCGACGCTGTACACACCGTACAGCAACCGGTCCCAGCGCCGATCGGGTGCGCTCACCGGGGCGCGCTCCGCCAGGATCCACCGCGAGATCACATCGGCCGACTCCGAAGTGCCGTTGGCCGGGGCCACCTCTACCCGGAGGAGCCCGTGGAACAGGTCCTTTCCTTCCCAGGGCCAGAGGCGCAGCCCCCACGCGCGTACCGGCGCCAGGCTCCGTGTGGCCGGCGCATAAATAGAAGAACGGTGGCCCGGCGGAAGCCTGAGATACCTCTCGAGGTCGGCGCCCTCGAAGGGCAGGATCGAGTGGCTCTTGGATATCGCCACCATTCGGGGGTCCAGTGCCCACCGGGGACTCTCCGACAGTGACCCATCCACGATGAGCCAGCCGTTGGAATGGGAGCGGTAGCGGTCGCCCACGGCCACTTCCAGTGCACCGCGGGCGCGGTCCAGTGCCTCGGCCGCGTTGATCAGGTCCCGCAATGGATGGGTCGGCTCGTCGTCCGGCAGCGCCACGGAATCGAGCCCGGACAAGGCCTCCCCGGCCGACTCGAGCGCGGCGGGCCGTCCCACGACCACCATCCGCCGCTCCTCGGCCACCGTATACAGCCGCCGATCCTTGCGCTCCCGTACCGCGGCCGCAATCTCGCCGGCGACGATCGGGGCCGCGCCGGCATAGGCCACCACCTCCGAGCGCTGCACGCCATCGAGGTAGGCCAGCGTCCCGGACCACTCCTGACCCGGTCCCAGCGGAAGCGCCTGGAGCGAGGTTCCCTCGACCAGACGCGCCGGCCGGATGCTGGCCTCCTCCATGCGCCCGCCGCTGGCCTCGGGCACGACCGTAGCCGGGGTCAGACCCTTCGCCACAGCCGCTCGGCGGATCCTATCGAAATTCATGCTGGTTCCCATGGCTGGAGAGGAGCCCGCAGTCCTCGCGGCATTCGCGCCTAATACTAAATCCAGCGCGGCGTACCCCGTAGATACCATCGTACCAACGCACTCTGCGGGGCAGCCCGCCGTCACTCCCGCGTGCTCCCGGGCATGATGCCCCTGCACCGCTCCAGCCACTGACCCGCTGAGCAGCCTGTAACTACTTGGGCGACAACGACCCCCGCCCTCCCGTCGAAGCTGCGAGTCATCTCCATCGCCGACAATGAGATAGTACCGCAGCGGGGGCACCGAACTTGCTTCCCCGCGGGGGACACTCTTTCCCCTTATGAGATGCAACAGACAGGATTTCAACTCGCCCGACGGTCTCTTCAGTTCGTCCGTCCCTATCGCCGCAAGCTGGTCGGAGTGCTCGGCCTCGCACTGCTTCTCGCCGCGCTGAGCGCCATCGATCCGCTTGTCATGAAGTATCTCTTCGACGAGCTGGGCCGCGGAGGCAGTATGACTCCGTTCGCCCTCACCATGGCGGGGCTCGCCGGGCTGGAGATTGCCCGGGCGGGGCTGCAGGCGTGGCTCGGGGTCCTGAGCTGGGACGTGCGGCTGGGTGTGGACTATACCGTCCGCGAGCAGATCATGGGCAAGCTCAACTCGCTCCCGATGTCGTTCCATCAGGGCGAGAGCGTCGGCGCCACCATGAACCGGATCAATCAGGGGATCAATGGCTGTGTCGTCGCCTTCTGTGAAGCGGCGTTCAACCTGCTTCCGACCCTCCTCTATCTGGCGCTTTCCATCACGGCCATGCTGCGGATGGAGTGGCATCTGGCGCTGGTCGTGATCGTCTTCGCTCCGATCCCTGCCCTCATCGGGGCCTGGGCGGCGCCGGAGCAGTTACGGCGGGAGCGGCGGCTGGTGGAGCGCTGGAACTCCATTTACGGCCGCTTCAATGAAGTGCTTGCCGGCATGATGACGGTGAAGGGCTACGCGATGGAGGACGAGGAGAAGCGGCGTTTCCTGGAGGGGGTTCGCCAGGGGAACGACGTCGTTCGCCGGGGCGTGAGGATCGACAACCAGACCGGGACGCTGCGCAACCTAGCCGCCACCGCTGCCCGGCTGGCCGCGCTGGCGTTGGGCGGCTACTTCGTCTACCGGGGCGAGATGACGCTGGGAACGCTGGTGGCATTCCTGGGCTACATCGGAGGACTGTTCGGACCGGTCCAGGGCCTCACCAACACGTATCAAACCGTCAAGAAAGCGACCGTGTCGCTGGAGGCCATCTTCGGGATTCTGGATGCGGACGACGTGATCGCGGATACACCGGGAGCCACCGAGATCCGTCCGTTGCGGGGTGAGGTGGAGTTCCGCAACGTGAGCTTTGCCTATCAGCCGGGTGCGGCCGTGCTCAAGAACATCAACCTTTCGGCCCGGGCGGGCGAGACCATCGCCCTGATCGGGCCGAGCGGGAGCGGCAAGACTACCCTCACGACGCTGCTGCAACGGTTCTATCACGTGAGCGAAGGCAGCATCTCGGTGGACGGCGTGGATATTCGGGACATGACCCAGCGCTCACTCAGGAGCCAGATCGGCGTCGTGTTCCAGGACGCGCACCTCTTCAACGACACCGTGAGGGCCAACATCGCCTACGGCCGTCCCGATGCAACCCAGGCCCAGATCGAGGCGGCCGCGAAAGCGGCTCAGGCGCATGACTTCGTCATGGCGCTTCCGGAGGGGTACGAGACGGTGGTCCAGGAACGGGGGAGCCGACTATCGGTGGGCCAGCGTCAGCGCATTGCGATTGCCCGGGCGCTGCTCAAGGATCCGCCGATCCTGATCCTGGACGAGGCCACCTCGGCCCTCGATACGGAGTCGGAACGACTCATCCAGCGCGCGCTCAAGGCGCTCCTTCGGGGCCGCACCGCCTTCGTCATCGCCCACCGTCTCTCGACAGTTCGGGACGCGGACCGGATCGTGGTTATTCAGGACGGAGAAATTTCGGAGGCAGGCTCCCACAACGAGCTGCTGGCGCACGGAGGCTACTATGCGTCGCTGGTCGCGCGGCAGGCGGAAGGATTTCTGGGAGACAAGGAGCGCGCGGCTTAGTCCTCCTCGAGCGCCGTGAAGGGTGGCACGTTGGTCAGCCAGAACCCCGCCAGGCCACCCTGCTGATCCACCTCGACATAGAAGTTGTCGGCCGCCCGCACCCCTTCGACGGGGCGCCGGTGGCCGATCTGCAGGTGAAATACGCTCTCGGAGCTGTTGGTCCGCACCGACAGGGTGGTGTCGACCTCGACCGAGGCGACGCCCGGCCGGGAGGGCCGAGCCGGCAGGACCACCCGTCCGTCGGTGAGCTTGGCGGGCACCTGCAGGTCGGGCACGGCGCGAACCTCGGGCCACACCACCATGTCGAGACCGCAGATGACCCCGTTCTTCACGTCGAGCACGGCCACGGAACCTTCATCATCGGTGAGCTCGACCGTCCCGGTGAGGCCCCCGCTCTTCCGGTTGCCCTTGAACGCACCCGACAGAATGTCCGTCTCGGGATCCCAGCGCCAGCTGATGGACGGCAACGGGCCGTTCAGGGGCTCGATCCGCGCATCCATGCTCATCGGTCGAGCCTAGGCCGCGCGGGCGGAAGCAAGGTGATGGATCAGCCGTAGAATCCGGTCGAGCGCCTTTTCCAGATCGGCGTCGGAAACCGAGTAGCTGAGCCGGACCCAGCGGTCGTCGGAGAAGGCGGCCCCGGGAACCAGCGCGACACCCTCCCGCTTCATCAGCTGCTCGCAGAACGCCGTTCCCGTGACCGGGTCGGCCTCGCGAATTCCATCCACCCGGAAGAAGAAGTAAAAGGCGCCATGCGGCTCGACGAACTCAATGCCCGGCGCCTCACTCCGGAACCGGTCCACCAGGTAGTCGCGGCGGCGGCGGAAGGCGGTCACCATGCGGGTCACTTCCCCATCCACCCGCTCATCGGTAAACGCTGTGGCCGCCGCCCACTGGGCCGGATGATTGGCACCGGTGGTGGTATGCGACTGGAGGGCAGCCATGGCCTTGGTGAGGTGCGCCGGGGCGAGGGCCGCACCGATCCGCCAACCCGTCATCGCGTACGCCTTGCTGGCTCCATAGATGATGACGGTGCGCTCGAGCAGCTCGTCGGGCAGGTCCAGCAGCGAGGGCGCGGGACCCGGGCCGTAGTTGATGCGTCGATAGATCTCGTCGGAGATGATCCAGATGTCATTCTTCCGGGCCCACTCGGCGATCGCCTTGAGCTCGGCCAGGGTGTAGACGGCTCCGGTTGGATTGCAGGGCGAGCACAGGATCAGGCCGCGGGTGAGCTTGTGGCTCGCCCGGTCGAGGTCCCGCACGCTCACTTTCAACCCCCATTCGGGATCACCCGGCACCAGGACCGGCTCGGCTCGGGTAAGATGCACGATCTGGGGATAGGACACCCACGCGGGCGAGGGAATCAGGACCCGGTCCTTCGGCCCGAAGAGCGTAAAGCAGGCATTGAAGATCGACTGCTTCGAGCCGGAGCTGACGATGATGTTGTCGGGGTTGACGGCACGCCCGTTCGACATGACGGAGAGCTGATGAGCCATACCGGCCCGCAGCTCGGCCAGGCCGACGTTGGGCGGGTAGCGGGTCATGCCCTTCTGGATGGCCTGAATCCCAGCTTGTGCGGCGGGGGCGGGCGTGTCGAAGTCAGGCTCGCCCACGCCGAGGTCGAGCACGTCCTCGCCGGCGGCCTTGCGGCGCTTGGCCTCGTTGCTGATGGCTACCGTTTCCGAGGCCTTCAGGTGCTGGACGTTGAGCGACAGGGGATCAGGCATACAGCGGCCCACAAGTGGAGGTGGAAGCGCGAGTCCGGGGAAAAGTTTGTCCCCGGCTCTGCGATGTCAACGGCAGATTGACTCTGGGCCTGCTCGGACACATTCTTGCGCACCCGCCCAGTGGAGACGCGTTGACTTCGTTTCAAGAGTTGCATCTCACCCCCCCGACAGCGGCTGCGCTGCAGCGGCTGGGTTGGACCGCCGATGATCCGGGCGCCCGGGAGGCCGCACCCACCGCGGCGCGAGGTCACAACCTGGTCGCGTTCACGCCGCCGGTACCAGCCTACGCCGCGCCCGCGCTCGCCGGCTTGCTGAGCCGGCTGGGCGAGGGCCGCCGGGCTCTCCTGCTTGCCCCGGCGGGTCAGCTGGAGGAATGGGGGGCGCTGGCGCACGAGCTCGGCCGCGACGCCGGACTTCGGGCCCAGGTGGCCCATGGCACTGCCAGGGCCCAGCGGCGGCTCAAGGCCGGCGCCGTCGATCTGCTGATCGCCAGTCCGGAAACCGCCCTTACCCTGCTCCGCCGCTCCGCCCTCCCCATCGACTCGCTGGCGGCGGTGTTCCTCGCGTGGCCGGAGAACTGGGATGAGGACGACAGTCTCACGCCGCTCATGCAGGACATTCCGAAGGACACCCAGCGGCTGATCTACACCTCGTCCCCCGGACAAGTGGAAGCACTGGTCGAGCGCTACGCCCGAAAGGCCCTCACGGTCGGCCCGCAACTGGAGGGGGACGTGGCCGGTGCGGTCCGCACGGTCAGCGTACCCTGGACCAGACGGGTTCCAGCGTTGGCAGACCTGGTGGAGCTGCTCGACCCCGCATCCCTGGTCGTGTGGACAGCGGACCGAAGCCAGCATGGCGCCATTGCCCGGGCGCTGGGCATGGGGGAGCCCGACCTCCGCATCGTCACCGGCGATGCGCCGGACGCGGCGACGATCATCGCGTTCGACCTTCCCAGCCGCGAGAGGCTTCGCCAGCTGGTGGGCGCGGGAGAGGTGGTGCTGCTGGTTCCGCCGGGGACCGAGGCCTACGCGGCCCGCACGGCAGAGCCTCGGCGACCGCTGCAGCTGCCCGGCCTGGTGGATGATGTCGCCAACGCCGCGGCCGCGCAGCGAGCCGCGATCGTGAGCGCGATCCAGACCGGCACGCCCGATCGCGCCATCCTCACTCTGGCCCCGCTGTTCGAGCGCCACGATGCGGCGGCCGTGGCGGCGGCGCTGTACCAGCTCTGGACTGCCGCCGGACCGGCGGCGGCCCCGGCCATGCCCGACATTCCGGCGACAGCCAAGATCTATGTCGGAATCGGCAAGAAGGATGGCGCCACGGCAAACGACCTGGTGGCCGTCCTGACCAAGGAGCTGCGGGTGGAGAAAGGCAAGATCGGGCGGATCGAGCTGCGGGATGCCTACTCGCTGATCGAGATTCCAGCCCAGGATGCCGAGAAGATCGCGACCGGCCTCAACGGATCTACGGTGCGGCGGAAGCGGGTGACGGCGCGGGTCGACCGGGGTCCGACCCGAGGGCGGGCGGGCGGACGGACGGAGGCTCGCGCAGGCGGGCGGTAGCGCACGGTTTTGGACCGACCTGTTCTGTCGTTACCGCCCGCCGGTCCGTCCGTCCCTCTTGTTGAGCAGATCCCGCAGCGCCCGGCTGAAACGGAACGCCGGGACCACCGAAGCCTTGATGCTGACCGACTTTCCGGTGCGGGGATCGCGCCACTCGCGTGCGGCACGCTTCCGGCCCTCGAAGCTTCCGAATCCACTGATCGCGATGCGATTGCCCCGCTTGAGCTCGGATGCGATGATGCCGGTGGGTGCGAAGAACAGGTCGGTGATCTCGTTCGCCTTGGCCCTGGTCAGCCCGAGCCGCTTGGCCACCACAGCGACGAGCTCCCGCTTGTTCACACAGGCTCCTTGAAGAACGGAAACAAGAACCGGCGGACGAATATCGTCGCGCGCATGGAGCGCCCGCAAGATGGCTGGAGTTTCCCGCGGGGAACTCTACATTTGCATCCCTTACCCACGGTTGCGGAGAGCACCGATGATTTACGGGGCCCACCCCGGCTGGATCGAGGTGATCAGCGGCGTGATGTTCAGCGGCAAGAGCGAGGAGTTGATCCGGCGGGTGCGTCGCGCCACCATCGCCCGGCGGAAGGTGCAGGTCTTCAAGTCTCACCTGGACAGCCGCTATGCCGGCCTCTACAGCGTCTCCAGCCACAACGGGACCGAGGTGGAAGCGAGCCCGGTGGATTCTGCCGCGGAGATTTTCCGCCTGGTGCGTCCCGACATCGAGATCGTCGCCATCGACGAGGCGCAGTTCCTCGATCCGCAGATCCTCCCCGTGGCCACGACCCTCGCCTCCCGCGGCGTGCGGGTGATTCTGGCCGGCACCGATACCGATTTCCGGGGCGAGCCGTTCGGCTCCATGGGGGCGCTCATGGCCATCGCGGAGATGGTGGACAAGCTCCAGGCGATCTGTGTCATCTGCGGCGATCCGGCCTGCCGGAACCAGCGGCTCCTGGATGGAAAGCCGGCCCGGTACGATTCACCCACAATCATGATTGGCGGACGCGAGAGCTACCAGGCCCGCTGCCGGCACTGCCATGAAGTTCCCCGTCGGGACGAGGATCAGACGGCGTTATTGTAAGGGTCTAAGGTCTAGGGTCGAGGGTCAAATGCGCCGGAGACCTTCTGAATCGACCCATGCAGCCTCTGAAGCATGCCCCGGATAGAGCCGATATCTGCGGTCAGCGTCCTGCGAATCTCCGGCTCTACGAGCCGAAGCTCCTCTGCCAGTAAGAGCTCACATTCGAGCTCCGAACGCGAACCAAGCTGATGGGCACGAACCGACAAAGTTCAGATCCTGGACCCTAGACTCCCCACCTTTCGAGATGCTCTCCGTCGCTTTGACCGGTAACATTGCCGCCGGAAAGTCCACCGTTGCTGAACTGTTTCGGCGCTGGGGGGCAACGATCATCGACGCGGACCAGCTGGTTCGCGAGACGCAGGCGCCGGGGCAGCCGGTCCTACAGGCAATCGCGGAGCGCTTCGGGCGGGAGCTGATCGCGGCGGACGGATCGCTCGATCGGCCAGCGCTTCGGGCCAGGGTGCTGGCAGACCCCCAGGCGCTCGCCGATCTGAATCGCATTGTTCACCCC
>DASVGF010000224.1:0-8501 GCA_036379675.1 Gemmatimonadales bacterium
CCACGCTTACGCCGTTCCGGTGGTCCAAGGCCGGGTCACCGTCGAAGTGCTCAACGGTTCCCGCCGGCAGGGGGCGGCCCGCACCGCCACCCGCATACTTCGGAGGAAGGGGATCGATGTGGTTTTTCTGGGAAATGCCGATTCCGCCGAGGTGGTGACCCGGGTGATTGCACGCCGGGGTGATCGGGACAAGGCCCGCTACGTGGCATCGGTACTCGCCAGCGGCAAGGTGGTGGTCGAGACGGACACTCTCCGCCGGGTGGACGTGAGCGTGATCCTGGGTGACGATTTCAGACCCACCGTGACGTTGCACCCCTAGACAGGAACGTGCGCGGGTCCTAGTCCCGCTTGCGAGGTCCTGGCCCCTCAGGGCGGCGGACACACCCCGATCACCACATCCATGACGTTGGTGCCGGTGAGCCCCGGACGGAGAAGGGCTCCGGCAGCGTCGAGCGCACGGTAGGCGTCATGGGTGTCGAGATCGCGGGCGGGGTTGCGGCCCCGATTCATGACTTCCCACCAGGTCGAGCCATCCACGATCGCGCCTGCGGCGTCGGTCGGTCCGTCGCGTCCATCGGTCCCCGCCGCCAGCAGTGCCGTTCCCACGGGCGCACCTTCCAGCAGTCTGGCCGCCGTCAGCGCCAGCTCCTGGCACCGTCCGCCCAGCCCCGCGGAGCCCGCTCCGAGCGTCACCGTGGTCTCGCCGCCCCAGATGAGGCAGAGCCGACCGGTATCGGGCGGAGTGTCGGCGGCGCGAGTCGGTTGCGGGAACCGTGGCCGAACGCAATTATTGAGAAGACTGGCGGCAACACTCGCTCCGGCCGCCGCCGCCTCCCCGGCGAGCGGCGTTTCCACAATGGATGGAGCGAGGCCCAACTCTGCCGCACGCCTGGCCGCAGCTTCGAGGGCCAACCGGTTACTGGCAACCAACTCGAGGGTAACGCGCGCGAAGGCTTGATCGCCGGGCTTTGGCGTTTCCGCCGTTTTCCCCGATTCGGTCGAAGTGATCGCGCGCCGGGCCGATTCCGGCAGGCCCGCCCAGAGGGAGGCGCCTTCGAGCAGTGAGTGAATTTCGGCGGCGGTGGCGGGGTCGGGCACGCAGGGTCCGGAACCGATCGCAGCCAGGTCGTCGCCGATGACGTCCGACACGATGTAGACCCGCACCAGGGCAGGGGCCAGGGCCCGGGCCAGCTTCCCCCCGCCCCAGCGGGAGAAGCGCTTGCGAATCCGGTTCATGGCGGTGATCTCGAGCCCGGACCCCAGCAGCACCGAGTAGATCCTGGTGAGCTCGGCGGGGCTTATTCCCGGCTCGGGGGCGCCGACCAGGCTGGTCGTGCCGCCCGAGAGAAGCACCCATACCTCGTCGCTGGGTTTGACCTGAGCAGCGGTGGCCGCCAGAGCCTCCGCTGCGGCGAGGGAACCGGGGCCCGGCTCCGGGTGATCGCCGGGCACCGAGCGGAGTGACGGATGCGGTGAGGTTCCCTGGACCGGCGCCACAATCAGACCCCCCGCCGGGACACGTCCACGTGCACCGAGCACCTCGACGGCGGTGGCGGCCATGGGGTGGGCCGCCTTGCCCAGGGCGATGATCCAGATGGGGCGAGAAGGCTCCAGCCTCAGCTGTTCCAGGCGAGCCCGGAGCGCCGGACCGGGCGCGGCGGCGGAAGTGGCGGCGGCGTAAAGCTCGGCCAGCAAGGCACGGGTAGATGGCACGACGGATCGCTTAAGGCCTGAGTCTTGTGAAAAAGTTCACAAAGTGTTATTGAGTATCAGCACCGGTGGCAAGCGCACTTGAGGTACCCGGTCTAGAGTCGGAAGTCTAGAGTCTAGGCGCGCCTCGGGCGTCGCTGCACTTTTGTCGCTCTACTCCCATCGCGAGGTCTCCATGGCCGGCCGCAACTTTCTCTTCGTTCCCGGGCCCACCAATACGCCCGACCGTGTGCTCCGCGCCATGCATCGCGCCATGGAGGATCACCGCTCGTCCGATTTCCCGGCCCTTACCCAGCCGATCTTCGAAGAGCTGAAGCAGATCTTCAAGACCACGTCGGGGCAGCCCTTCGTCTTCCCCGCGAGCGGCACTGGCGCCTGGGAAGCCTCGCTGTCGAACACCCTCTCGCCCGGGGACCGGGTTCTCGCCGCCCGCTTCGGCATGTTCAGCCATCTCTGGATCGATATGGCGCAGCGGTTCGGCCTCCAGGTGGACGTGCTCGATACCGAGTGGGGCGAGGGGGCGCCGATCGAGCGCTACCAGGAGGCCCTCGCGGCCGACAAGGGCCACCGGATCAAGGCGGTTCTCTTCACCCATAACGAGACGGCAACCGGTGTCACCAGTGATGTGGCCGGCGTCCGGCGCGCCCTCAATGATACCAAGCATCCGGCACTTCTGATGGTGGACGGGGTGAGCTCGATTGCGAGCCTCGACTTCCGGATGGATGAGTGGGGCGTGGATCTCGCCGTCACCGGTTCGCAGAAAGGCCTGATGCTGCCGGCCGGTCTCGGCATCGTGTGCGCCAGCCAGAAGGCGCTGGCCCAGTACGACCAGGCCAAGCTGCCGCGGGTATTCTTCGACTTCGGCGACATGCGGAAGGCCAACGCCACCGGTTACTTCCCCTATACGCCGTCGCTCCCCATGCTCTACGGCTTGCGGGAATCCTTGGCGATGCTGCTGGAGGAGGGCCTGGAGAACGTTTTCGCGCGCCATCACCGGCTCGCCGAAGGAACCCGGCAGGCGGTAAAGGCGTGGGGACTCGAGCTCTGCGCCCGCGCGCCCAAGTGGCACTCCGACACCGTCACGGCCATCATGGTCCCGCCCGGCATCAACGCAGCCGAGATCATCGACGTGGCCTACCGGCGGTACAACCTCGCGCTTGGCGCGGGCCTGGCCCGTATGGCGGGCCGTCTGTTCCGCATCGGTCACCTCGGTGACCTCAACGAGCTGATGCTGCTCGGGGCCATCGCCGGGGCCGAGATGTCCATGCGCGACGTGGGCGTGAAGGTGGCCCCGGGCAGTGGGGTGGCGGCAGCCGAGGAGTATTGGCGCAGCACCGCCAAGCCGCTGTCGAAGCGGGAGCTCCCGCCCCGGGCGCCCGATGCCCAGCCGGCGGCCGCCGCGCCCAAGGCGAAGGCCACCGCCGGCGCCGCCCGATGAGCCACACCCGGTACGAGCCGGCCCGGCCCCGGCTGCAGCGCAGCGAGTTGGCTGTTCCCGGCTCGCAGCCGGCCATGTTCCCCAAGGCGCTGGACGGCGAGGCCGACTACGTCTTCCTCGACCTCGAGGACGCCGTCGCCCCGGGCGACAAGGAGCAGGCCCGGCGCAACGTGATTGCCAGCCTGCTGCAACATGATTGGCGGGAGCGGGGCAAGACGATCTGTGTCCGGATCAATGGCATCGACACCCACTACATGTACCGCGACGTAGTGGACGTGGTGGAGCAGGCCGGCCACCGCCTCGACACGGTGCTCATCCCCAAGGTGGGCGTACCGGCGGACGTCTACCTGGTGGACGCGCTGCTCACCCAGATCGAGGAAGCCCGGGGGATCCCGCACCGGATCGGCATCGATGTGCTGATCGAGACCGCGCTGGGCATGGCCAACGTGGAGGCCATCGCGCAGTCGAGCCGGCGGCTCGAGGCCATGCATTTCGGCGTGGCCGATTATGCCGCCAGCTGCCGGGCGCGCACGGTCAACATCGGCGGCCTCAATCCCGACTATCCGGGCGACCAGTGGCACGCCGCGCTCTCGCGCATGATCGTCGCGTGCCGGGCCTATGGCCTTCGTCCCATCGACGGGCCGTTCGGGGATTTCAAGGACCCGGACGGCTACACCGCGGCGGCGCGTCGGGGCGCCGCGATGGGGATCGAGGGCAAATGGGCCATCCATCCCACCCAGATCGCCCTGGCCAACGAAGTGTTCACGCCACCGCCCAAGGAAGTCGAGCGGGCCCGGCGCATTCTCGATGCCCTGGACCAGGCCGCGCGCGAGGGCAGGGGCGCCGCCCAGCTCGACGGCCGTATGATCGACGCGGCCTCGGCCCGGATGGCGCAGAACGTGGTGGAGACGGACAAGGCGATTAATGGAAGTTCAGAAGTGCGCAGCCGGGGGACGGGAGCAGGCGTATCTTAGTTCCTGATCCTCGCTGACCGTCGCTCCTGACTCCCGATTCCTGACTCCCGACTATTGGATCAACATGGACATTCACGAGTACCAGGCCAAGGAGCTGCTCGCCGGCTTCGGCGTGGCCATCCCCCGGGGCGGGGTAGCCTATAGCCCGGAGCAGGCCGTCTACCGGGCCTCCGAGATCGGCGGGGCGCGGTGGGCGGTGAAGGCTCAGATCCATTCCGGCGCCAGAGGCAAGGCGGGCGGCATCAAGCTGTGCTCCAGCGAGGACGAGGTCCGCCAGGCGGCCAAGACCCTGCTCGGCAAGCGGCTGGTGACCCATCAAACCGGGCCGGAGGGACGAGTGGTCCACCGGCTGTACGTCGAAGCCGCTGTCCCGATCGAGCGCGAGCTGTATCTCGGCCTGGTGCTCGACCGGAAGACCGAGCGCATCATGATCGTGGCCCACCCGCAGGGCGGCATGGAGATCGAGGAGATCGCGAAGAGCGCGCCCGACTCGATCCTGCGCGAATCGGTGGAGCCGGCCATCGGGATGAGCGCGTTCCAGGCGCGCGAGATTGCCTACGGGCTCGGCCTCGCGCCGGCGCAGGTGAGCCGCGCGGTGACCACGCTCCTGGGAGCGTATCGCGCCTTCCGCGACCTCGATGCCACCATGGTGGAGATCAACCCGCTGGTCGTCACGGCCGACGGGCAGGTTTTGGCGCTCGACTGCAAGATGACCTTTGACGACAACGCCATGTTCCGCCGGCCGAACGTGAGCGAGCTGCGCGACTACGCGGAGGAAGATCCTCGGGAGGCGCAGGCCGCCGAATACGGCCTCAACTACGTGGCGCTCGAGGGCGACATCGGCTGCATCATCAACGGCGCCGGGCTGGCCATGGCCACGATGGATATGATCAAGCACGCCGGCGGGCACCCGGCCAACTTTCTCGACGTGGGGGGTGGCGCCTCACCCGAGCGGGTGGCCGCCGCATTCCGCCTGGTCCTCTCCGACAACAAGATCGGCGCTATCCTGGTGAACATCTTCGCGGGGATCAACCGCTGCGATTGGGTGGCCCAGGGCGTGGTCCAGGCCACGCGGGAGACCCAGCTGGCCATCCCGCTCGTGGTGCGCCTGGCGGGCACCAACGTCGAAGAAGGTCGCCGAATACTGAAGGAAAGCGGGCTGCCGATCATCACGGCTGACAACCTCTCCGAGGCGGCCGAGCGGGTGGTCAGCGCGCTCAACGCCTCGCGTGCCTCCAAACCTCAAACCCGGAACCGCGTGGCGGGCGACGGAGTCAAAGGCAACGGACAGCCATGAGCATTCTCATCGATGAGAAGACGCGCGTCATCGTCCAGGGCTTCACCGGCGACAAGGCGACGTTTCATGCCAAGGAGATGATGGCCTACGGTACCAACGTGGTCGGCGGAGTGACGCCGGGCAAAGGGGGGACGCGCCACCTCGACCGGCCGGTCTTCAATACCGTCCGCGAGGCGGTGAAATCGACCGGCGCTACCGCCAGCATCATCTTCGTGCCGGCCGCATTCTGCGCCGATTCGATCATGGAGGCAGCCAATGCCGGGATCCGGCTGGTCTGCACCATCACGGATGGTATTCCCGCCCAAGACATGATGATGGTCAAGCGGTACCTCTTCCGCTTTCCCAAGGAGCGGCGGACCACCCTGATCGGGCCCAACTGTGCCGGCATCATCAGCGCCGGCAAGGCCATGCTGGGCATCATGCCGGGCCACATCTACTCCCGCGGCGCGGTAGGCCTGGTGACCCGGTCCGGTACGCTAGGCTATGAGGCCGCGGCCCAGATGAACGAGCTCGGCATCGGTCAAACCACCAGCGTCGGGATCGGCGGTGATCCCATCAACGGCAGCTCCTTCGTGGACATGCTGAAGCTGTTCGAGGAAGATCCCGAGACCGAGGCCGTCATGATGATCGGCGAGATCGGCGGACCGCAGGAGGCCGAGGCGTCGCTCTTTGTCAAGGAGAATATGACCAAGCCGGTGATCGGGTACGTCGCGGGATTGACCGCTCCGAAGGGCCGCCGGATGGGCCATGCCGGCGCCATCATCTCCGCCTTCGGCGATACCGCGGCGGAGAAGGCGGAGATCATGCGATCGGCCGGCCTCACGGTAGCGCCGAGCCCGGCGGAACTGGGCTCAACCGTTGCCGCGGCTCTCGCCAAGAAGCCATCGCGCACGAAAGTCGCCGTCCAGTGAGCGCACGTCCCAAGGTGGTGGTCACACGCCGCCTGCCCGAGCCGGTGGAAGAGCTGCTCCGCCGCGACTTCGATGCCCAGCTCAACCGGGAGGACCGTGCGTTGGGCCCGGAGGGTCTGCAGCAGGCGCTGCGGACCGCCGACGCCGTGCTCTGCACCGTCACCGACCGGCTCAGCGCCGAGGTGCTGAGCGCAGACCCGTTGAAGGCCAAGATGCTGGCCAATTTCGGCGTGGGCTTCAATCATATCGACACCGCGGCGGCCAAGGCCCGCGGGCTGGCGGTCTCGAACACCCCGGATGTGCTCACCGAAGCCACCGCCGATATCGCCATCACGCTGCTGCTGATGGTGAGCCGCCGGACGGGGGAAGGGGAGCGCCACGTGCGAGCCGGCGCCTGGACCGGGTGGCGTCCGACCCACCTACTGGGCACCCAGGTGAGCGGCAAGGTACTCGGCCTGGTGGGCATGGGACGAATTGCGCGGGCGGTGGCCAAGCGAGCGCACCACGGCTTCGGGATGCGGGTCATCTTCCACGATCCCTACCCGCCCTCGCCCGCCGAGGCGGCCGCACTCGGCGCCGAGCCCCGGGCCAGCCTGGAGCAGGTGCTGGCGGAATCCGATTTCGTCTCGCTGCACTGCCCGGCCATGCCGGAGACCCGCCACCTGATGAATCGCGAGCGGCTGGCCCGGATGCGGCGGAGCGCTTTCCTGGTCAACACCGCTCGTGGCGACGTGGTAGACGAAGCGGCGCTGGTAGAGGCCTTGAAGAAGGGCATCATTGCCGGCGCCGGGCTGGACGTCTACGAGCAGGAGCCCAAGGTGAGTCCCGAGCTCCTCACCATGGAAAACGTCGTCCTCCTCCCCCATCTGGGCAGCGCCACGCAGGAGACTCGCGTTGCCATGGGCATGAGAGCCCTCGAGAATCTGCGCCTCTTCTTCAGCGGCGCGCCCCTCCGCGATCGCGTCGTATGACCCAGGTGGGTCTCGAGCCTTTCTCCGCCGGCTCGCTTCCCGAGTCGGCGGATCCGGTTGCCGCGAGCGCCGCGGCCTACGCGACCGAGGTGGTCGAGCTCCTCTCCGGCCTGCTGCTGGAGCTGGTGCGGAAGCGTCAGCCCGAGATCGAGCCGGTGCTCCGGGGCGAGCGTCTGGCGGCGGACCTCAGCCCTGAGCTTCTGGCCCGGACGCTCCAGGTCCAGGGCATCTGGTTTCAGCTCCTCAGCATCGCCGAACAGAACGCCGCCATGCGCCGCCGCCGGCAAACCGAGGCCGAGCGGGGGCACGATCATGTGCGCGGCACGTTCGCGCAGGTGATCACCGGGGCGGTCGAGGCGAAGGTCCCGGCCCAGGACATCCGCGAGCTGTTGGAGATTCTGCGGATCCGGCCGGTCATCACCGCCCATCCGACGGAAGCCAAGCGGGTCACCGTCCTGGAAAAGCACCGCCGGATCTACCGGCGCCTGGTGGACCTCGAATCGCCCCGCTGGACCCCGCGCGAGCGCCAGTCGCTGATAGACGGGCTCCAGACCGAGATCGAGCTGCTTTGGACTACCGGCGAGCTCCGGCTTGCCAAGCCCACCGTGCCCCAGGAGGTGTTCTGGGGACTCCACTTCTTCAACGAAACCTTGTTCGAGGCGGTACCCGACCTGGTCGACAAGCTCGAGCGGGAGCTGGCCCGCGCCTATCCCGGCGAGACGTTCCAGGTCCCGCCCTTCTTCCAGTTCGGCTCCTGGATCGGGGGAGACCGCGACGGGAATCCCTTCGTCACCAACGACGTCACCCGCAACACCCTGATCGAGAACCGGCTCACCGGGCTCCGCCGTTACCAGCGCCGGCTGGCAGACCTGGTCCGGGCGCTCAGCATTACCGAGCGGGCCATGCCGGTCCCCGACAGCTTCCGGGAGGCGCTGGAGCGGGAGCTGACCGCCACCGGGGTGGGAGACGAGATCGCGGCGCGCAATCCGGGCGAGATCTTCCGCCAATATCTCGCCTGCATGGTACGCCGCCTGGAGGTGATGATCGCACAGGCGGAGCAGGGCGAGACCACTCCACATCCTGCCGGATATGCCAGCGCCGAAGGGCTGATTGCGGACCTCAAGCTCATCGAGGATGCACTCGAGTTCGGCGGTAGCCGGTCCATCGCCACGACACTGGTACGGCCGGTGCGGCGCGAGG
>DASVGF010000225.1:0-12271 GCA_036379675.1 Gemmatimonadales bacterium
GACGAGGCGATCGACCGGCTCTCGGCCAGGCTCGGAGCCGCCGGCAACCGGCTGGCTGCGCTGTCTGGCGCAGGCCGCGGAACCTTTACCGATCTGCTGAGCGAGTGGGTGGGCGCGCTGGGGGGCCGGGTCACCCGGTACGAGCCTTTCGCCTTCGAGGCCCTTCGGGCGGGCAACCGCCAGGTGTTCGGGGTCGATCAGCTCGCGGAGCACGACTTTGCCGCGGCCAGGCACATCGTCTCGTTCGGGGCCGACTTCCTGGACACCTGGCCCGGGGCGATCGAGCACGCCCGGGGCTTTGCCCAGTCGCATGGCTTCGCCAACCGGGACGTGGCCAGATTCGTGTACATCGCGCCCCGGATGGATCTCACCGGCCTCAACGCGGACGAATGGCACTCGGTAAAGCCGGGCACCGAGGCTGCCCTGGCCCTGGCCATGGCCAACCTTCTGTCGGCGGGGGCTGGTAATCAGGGGCTTCGAGGCGCGCTCGCATCGTTCACTCCGGCAATGGCGTCCCGCGAAACCGGCCTGCCCGCCGCCACCATCGAGCGCCTGGCCCGAGAATTCGGCGCCGCCCGTCCCAGTCTGGCCGTCGCGGGGGGAGTCGGTAACCAGCATCCCGGGGCCATCGAGCTCTGTGCGGCGGTGAATATCCTCAACTATGTCGCCGGCAACATCGGTGAGACGGTCCGTTTCGGCTCCGACCCCGATACCGGCGAGGGCTACGCCGGACTGCAGCGCCTCTTGAACGACATCGATGCCGGGCGGGTGGCCGTCCTGCTGGTCCACGACGCGAACCCGGCATACGCGCTGCCCAAATCGAGCAACTTTGCCGCCCGGTTCGCCAAGGTGGGCTTCAAGGTGTCCACCTCGATGTACCTGGACGAAACGGCCGCCCTCTGTGATCTGCTGCTGCCCCAGCATCACCCGCTGGAGCGGTGGGACGATCTGCGCCCCCAGGCCGGGGTCCACAGCCTGATGCAGCCGGTCATGCAGCCGGTGTTCAACACTCTCCCAGCGGGCGACGTGCTGCTCCGCACCGCCCGGAAAGTCGGCGGAGCGCTCTCCCGGTTCACGGCTCCGACCTATCAGGCTCACCTGCAGGGTCGCTGGCAGGCATTGGCCGGCGCCCGGAAGGAGAGGGATTTCGACAGCTTCTGGCACGAGGCCCTCCGGCGGGGAGGCGTCTTCGCGGAGTCTCGGCCGACCGCGTCGGTCTCACTCGGCGCCGGAGCCGGGCAGGTCAAGTACACCAGGCCCGCCTTCGAGGGGAACGGTGAGTTCGTCTTCGCGCCCTACCCGCACGCGATGCTCTACGACGGCCGGGGCGCGAACAAGCCCTGGCTGCTGGAGAACAGCGACCCTGTCACCAAGATCACCTGGCATTCGTGGGTCGAGCTGGCCCCGGAAACCGCTCGGAAGCTGGATCTGCGCAACGGCGAGATCGTACGGCTGACGTCGCCTCATGGATCGATCGAGGCGCCGGTGTTGGTCTATCCCGGCATCCGGCCCGATGTCGTGGCCGTTCCGCTCGGACTCGGACACACCGAATACGGGGTCTTTGCCCAGGGCCGTGGCGTCAACGGATTGGATCTGCTCGGTGCGCCTCAGGCTGCGTTTCTTCCCTATCTCTCGACCCGGGTTTCGCTGGCCAAGACGGGGCGGTACAAGGAGCTCGCGACCATCGCCGGCGTGCCGCGCCAGCTCGGTCGGGGTATTGCGGAAGCGATTTCGCTCGAGGCCGCACGCAAGGGCCTCACCGTGCAGCAGGCCTATCAGGCCGAAGGCCACGGCAAGCACGAGGTCAACACCGAGGTCGAGCTCGAGGCGATCAGGGGGTGGACGGAGGAACAGATCAAGGCGACCAAGCACGGGGAGTACGCCGGCGAGCATCCTCGGTGGGGCATGGCCATCGATCTGGCCCGGTGTACCGGGTGTCAGGCGTGCGTTACGGCCTGTTATGCGGAGAACAACATTCCCACGGTCGGGGAAGAGGAGATCCACCGCGGCCGGGAGATGACCTGGATCCGCATCGAGCGCTACTGGGAGGGTGGCGAGGAGCCGGGCGAGCCCGTGTCGGCCCGCTTCATCCCGATGCTCTGCCAGCACTGCAGTAACGCGCCGTGCGAGCCGGTGTGTCCGGTTTATGCCGCCTACCACACGCCGGACGGCCTCAACGGCCAGGTCTACAACCGGTGCGTGGGCACCCGCTACTGCGCCAACAACTGTCCCTACAAGGTGCGGTACTTCAACTGGTACAAGTACAACCAGAAATCCTGGCCCGAGCCGCTGCACCTGCAGCTCAATCCCGACGTCACGGTGCGGGCGCGCGGGGTCATGGAGAAGTGCACCTTCTGCATCCAGCGTATTCGCGGAGCTCAGAACGATGCCCGGCTCGAGAACCGGCCCATTCGTGACGGTGAGATCGTGACGGCCTGCGCCCAGGCCTGTCCCTCGGACGCCATTGTGTTCGGGGATGTGCGCGATCCTGCCAGCCGGGTGGCCCGGCTACAGCAGGACCCGCGGGGCTACCGGGTGCTCGAGGACCTCAACACACGATCGGCTATCACCTACCTGGCCAAGGTACTGCCCCGGGTGGAGGCCTAACCGATGGCCGTCATTGCCCGGGAAGAGGGCCACGCGAGTACCCAGACCCACGCGGACGTCACCCGGGACGTGGTGGCCACACTGGGGCCGCCCACCCGGGGCTACGTCCTGCTGCTCCTGGGCGCGGTGTCGCTGTTCGCCATCGGGGTCCTCACGTTTCTCATGCTCATCAAGGACGGGCTGGGACACGCCGGGTACCAGCCTCCGATCTTCTGGAGCGTGTACATCACCACCTTCGTGTTCTGGGTTGGTATCGGACACGCCGGCACGCTGATCTCGGCCATCCTGTTTCTGTTCCGGTCCCCCTGGCGCACCGCGGTGTACCGCTCGACGGAAGCCATGACGGTCTTCGCGGTCATGACCGCCGGTCTCTTCCCGATCATTCATATCGGTCGCCAGTGGGTCTTCTACTGGCTGCTGCCCTATCCCAACGAGCGGTTTCTCTGGCCCAACTTCAAGTCGCCGCTCATCTGGGACGTGTTCGCCATTTCGACCTACCTCACCGTCTCCACAACGTTCCTCGTGTTCGGGCTGGTCCCCGACGTCGCGGCGGTGCGCGACAAGGTATCCGGCTGGCGCAAGATGATTTACTCCTGGAGTTCGGTGGGCTGGCAGGGTACCGACAACCAGTGGCGCCACTACTCCCGGGCCTATCTCTACCTGGCCGCGCTGGCCACCCCACTGGTGCTCTCGGTGCATTCGGTCGTCTCGTGGGACTTCGCGTCCAGCATCGTGCCGGGTTGGCACGGGACCATTTTCGCGCCCTACTTCGTGGCGGGGGCCATCTACTCGGGCATCGGCATGGTGCTCACGCTGATCATCCCGCTCCGTCGGGCGCTCAAGATCGAGCACATGATCAGCACGTACCATTTCGACAACCTGGCCAAGCTGACGCTGCTGACCGGCTCGATTCTCCTGTACGCGTATGCCATGGAGTATTTCGTCGCCTGGTACAGCGGCAACATCTTCGAGCAGACCACCTTCTATCGCCGGGCATTCGGGCCCATGTGGTGGGCCGGGTGGACCATGATCATCTGCAACGCGTTCGTATCGCAGCTGCTCTGGTTCCGGAAGATCAGGACCAACATCACCGCGCTGTTCGTGATCTCGATTTTCATCAACATCGGGATGTGGTTCGAGCGCTACGTCATCATCGTCTCCTCGCTGAGCAACGATTACATCCCCTGGGCCTGGGACCAGCTCAATCCGACCTGGGCCGACTGGGGTATTCTGGCCGGCTCGTTCGGCTGGTTCGGGATGTGGTTCCTGCTGTTCGCCAAGACCTTCCCCATCGTGGCCATCCAGGAGATCAAGGAAATGATCCCGTTGCCCCGGCGGCGGAAAGGGCACCGCTAATGGCGCGGCAGACACGGGTGCCCGGGGTGCTGGCCGCGTTCGTGCACGTGGATGCGGCGGTGGACGCCATCCGGGCGCTCAAGGCCAAGGGGTTCCGCAACCTGGTGGTATACACCCCGGCGCCCAATCACGAGATCGACGAAGCCCTCGAGCACAAGGTGAGCCCGGTGCGCCTGTTCACCCTCATCGGCGGGCTCACCGGCTGTACGGCCGGCTTCGCGATGACCATCTGGATGTCCTACGACTGGCCACTGGTCGTTGGGGGCAAGCCAGTCGCCTCGATCCCGCCCTATGTGGTCATTGGCTTCGAGCTGACGATCCTGCTCGGCGCCCTGTGCACCGTGGCCGCCGTGGCCCTCTTCTCGGTGCTCATGGGCAAGCGCGGAGTGCCCTACGATCCGCGGTTCAGCGACGACCAGATCGGCGTGTTCGTGCCGGCCCCGCCCGATCAGGTCGCGCCGGTGGAGCAGCTGCTGCGCACCGCCGGAGCCGTGGAGGTGCGCCATGAGCTGGCGTAACGCAGGCGCGGCCGCCCTGATGCTGCTCTGCAGCGGGTGCGACTTCTATTATCACCGCATCCCGTCGCCGGACGATCTCTGGTACATCATCCCGTGGTTCGATCACATGATCCACGCGCGGTACGTCCGTCCGTACGAGACCGACAAGGTGCCTCGCAACTCGCCCGAGGGCTCGGTTCCCATCACGGGGAGTGAGCCCGACTGGTCGGCCGAGTGGATCTCGGGCAAGACGACGCGAGCCGATGCCTTGCGAAATCCGCTGACTGCCGGAGGCCGGGGATCCCGGCCCGGCCCGGCCGTCCCGGAGATTCCGCGCGACATGGCGGCAGCCGGCGATACGCTGTACCACAACTACTGCAGCGTCTGCCATGGCTCGAGCGGCAATGCCGACGGCCCGGTCTCGCCCCTGATGGGAGCGCCATCCTTGCTGACGCAGCGGGCTCGCAATTACAGCGACGGGTATCTTTACAGCATCGTCCGGTACGGCCGCGGCGTCATGCCTCGCTACGGCGATAAGGTGCCGGTGCCTGCGGAACGCTGGGCCATCGTGAGCCATGTGCGCCGCCTCCAGGCCGAAGGTCCGGTGGCGCCGGGGCCGGCGGCGCCTATCCCGCCGGGGCCCAGCGCCACGGGCTCGACCCAGGCGGCGCCCCGATGACGCCCACCCTCCGGGAGCGCCTGGTGCAGCGCGCGGTCAGCGCCCGCTACGATCTGTTCCTGGGTCTCGGCGCCGGGCTCGCGATTCTGGGAACCATCCTGTTCCTCCAGTCCCTGCTGTCCGATCCCGCGTCCGCGCAGCGGACCTGGCAGCTCTTCCATGTGAATTGGGTCTACTTCACCGGTCTGGCCGGTGGCAGCATCGCCTTTGCCGCGGTCCAGAAGGTCACCAACGCAAAATGGTCCGGCCTCGTCATCCGGTTCGCGGAGGCCGCCGTGGCGTTTCTGCCGGTCTCGCTGATCGGGCTCATCCTCATCTTTACGGTGGGCTATCACGCCATTTATGGGCCGATGGAGCATGCGGTCCAGGGCATGCAGCATGCCAAGGCGGTGTGGCTCTCCCATGAGTTCATGTTTGGCCGTCTGGCTCTCGGCCTCCTGGCGCTGGCGATTGTCGGCTGGAAGCTCGTGCGGGCCGATCTGGTAGCGGACATGTATGCGGTCCGCTCGGCGGTAACGGGCTCGCGCCGAGGCCTGTTCGAGCGCTGGGCCAGCGAATACGAACGGACGACTCCGCTGGAGCATGAGGCCAGCATCCGCCGGCGCGCGCCGGTCTACCTCGTGATCTACGCCTACGTGTTTACCCTGGTGGCCTTCGACGGCATCATGGCGCTGCAGCCGCACTGGTTCTCCAACCTGCTGGGCGGATTCTTCTTTATGGGCTCCTTTCTGGGCGCCCACATGCTGCTGGCGCTTTTGATGATCTACGGGGCTCGCCATATCGGGATCGCCGACCTGGTCTCCCCCAAGCAGCGGCACGACCTCGGCAAGCTGTGCTTCGGCTTTACCGTGTTCTGGACTTACTTGATGTGGGCCCAGTTTCTGGTCATCTGGTACGGCAATCTTCCCGAAGAGACCGGCTTCGTATTCGCTCGCCTCTGGGGGCATTGGCTCCCCATCGGCAAGGCGGTGTTCCTCGGGATGTTCCTGATTCCCTTCTTCGGGCTGCTGGGTGTGGCGCCCAAGAAGAACCGGATCACGCTCGGCTTCTTCGCCGCAGTCAGCCTGACGTCACTCTGGCTGGAGCGGTACCTGCTGATCATGCCCTCGATCACACCGCTTCCGGGCCCGGTCTTCGGTGTTCCTGAAGTGGGACCGACGCTCGCATTCCTGGGTTTCTTCCTGCTGGCGTACGGGTTGTTCGCCCGGACCTTCCCGATGCTCTCCCCCCGGCTGGCCGAGATCACCCTCGATCACGAGCGGGGACATGCCACCACGTCGGCGGAGTTCGAGCACGAGGAGGGATCGAAGGACTACGTACCGCCGGACCTGCTGGAGCGGAGGAGCCGGCCTCGATAATCAGCAGCGTGAGCGGGACAAGGACGAACGTGAGCGGTGAGCGGGATGCTCCGAAAAAACATCGACCCTCCCAGTGAAAGACCAGGGAGGGTCGAATTCTAGTGGAGTTCCCGCTTACCGCTCACGCGTGTCCTCGCCCCTGCTCACGCTCCTTCCTACTTGCTCCGCATCTCCGCATTCAACCGCCGGATCATGGCGAGTAAGCTGTCCGGGGGCAGGGCACCGGTAATGGCGATCATCCGGTCGCCCCGTTGCATGGCCATGGTGCGGTCGGTTCCCTCGGGGCCGAGCAGCGAATCGATGCGAGTGGTGTCGGACGAGGACAGGGCAGGGGAGGGGTCGCTCATGGCCCGGCGAGACAGCAGCTGGGAGACATCGGTGACCGGGCCCTCGATCGTCCGGATCACCTCGCCCGAGGAAAGCTGTTGTGCCACCACCATCAGTGGTTGCTTTCCCTGCTCACCGGTCTGGACCTGAACCTGGACCACCGGCAGACCGTCGATGTGGGGAAGCTGGTCACCGGCCTCCGCCTGGGCGCCGTCCCAGGACACCGTGCGCCACATGCCGTCCAGCTCGAGCTCTTTCGATGCGCTGGAGACGTCGACCGAGGAGAGCTGGAGGGTGGGCGCCGGGGCCACTGGGGGCAGCGGCACCGGAGCGGCTTCCTGGGCCGCCGGTGCGGCACGGCGGGGCGGCCGGCTGGGCCGGGGAACAGACCCTGCCGGATCGGACCGTCGCGACGGGCCTCTAACCACTGGAAGTGCGGCCGGAACGGTTGGCTGCGAAGCTGCTGCCCGTCCGATTACTGCCTGCTCGCGGCGGCCGGCGCTGGAGCCGCCATCCGGGCCGCGCAGGAGGAGGCTGGCGGTCCAGCCCAGCACCAACGCGGCGACGACGCTCGCGGCCCAGGCGGCGTGATGCAGCCGCCGGCGCCGGGCGGATACCTCTACCGCAGCCCGGCGCCGCAGGGTCTCGAAGGGCGCAGGGAAGGACCTGGGCGGTGCCAGCTGCGCCAGCAACGCCGTGGTCCGATCCCGCAGCGCGGCAATGCCGTCACGGTTGGCCTGACAGGAAGGGCAGGCAGCGAGATGGCTCTCGATCTCGACGCACTGGGAACGGCTCAGTCCCTGATCCAGGTAGGCGTGAAGTTCGTCGTCAGGAATGTGCCGCATGATTTCCTTTAGGCGCATGCTGCCGGTCGTGAGCCTCGACCAGGCGCCGTCGCGCGCGGGCGAGGGTGGTGCCGACCGCCCCAACAGCCAGGCCGGTCTGCGCAGCAATCTCAGGGTAGCTCAAGCCGGCGTCCCACAGGAGCAGGATTTCCCGGTCTCGCGGAGTGAGGGCGTTGAGTGCTTCCTGCACCGAGGCGACGCGTTCGTCATGCTCCACCAGGGTGTCGGCCGCGGGGGAAATGGTCGGCTGAGCGACCGGATCCCCTTTGAGCAACGTCAGATGTCGTTTCCGCCGTACCGCGGCCCTGGCTTCGTCCCTCGCCAGATTCGCTGCCACCGCAAATACCCAGGCCCTTGGTTTCTCCGGCCGGTGAGTCAACGCCCTCACGAAGACTTCCTGGGCCAGGTCCTCCGCGCGCTCCGCGTCCCATACTTTACGGTAGAGGAAACGCACCACCGCGGTGTACGTGGTCTGGTACAGGTGCTCCAGCTCGTCCGTCACTCAGGCTCCTTCGGAGACAACAGCGTGGACCGAACATGAGGACGGCGCACCGGACGGAACTTGCACAGCTGCGCCCGGTTACCCGGCGCGGCCACGGCGTGACGCAAACACGCAGCCGGGGTGAAGACCCTGCTTCTTCTCGGGCCAGTCACTGCACAAGTCGGGCTTGGCCGGGCGCCCATCGGCCCTCGAACGCCCATGGAGCGTGCAGCCGACTCTATCCTGATCCAGATAGGCACAGGCAGAGATCATCTCGGCTTCGATCGAGAAGTCCCCGGCCCGTTCCACCTTGCAGAGATACGGCGACCGGCGCGACCGCACCAGGGCCTCCAGGCGTCGCTGTTGGCGGCTGCACATGATCTCGATCTGGAGGTCCCGGCAGCAGGCGGCCCCCCGCAGGTTGTCGGCCGTGCGGCAGGGGGCCAGGGCGCAGGGGTTCGAACCCTCGAGCACTGGCAGGCTGCGCGCGGGAGGCCGAAGGGTACGGACTGCCGTCCGGCGATTCTCCACGATCACGAAGCGGTCTCGCCCCAACTGGCGCGGCTGCTCGGGCCGGCTATACCGGCGGGGGGTGGGGCCGTCGAACCCGTACGCCGTGCACTGGGCCGAGTCTCCCTGCTGCCGCAGGTACCGGCAAGGCACATGTAGCACCGCATCGACGTAGAGCTCGCCGTCGTCTTCCCAGATATCCGAGAAGGTGATGTGCTGGGTGTGTCCAATGAGCCAGGTCGACTCGTGATCGAGAGAGGCGTTCCCCTCCTCGAGGGACCCCACCCGCAGTGTGACCGCCAGGCTGCGGCAGTGCGACCCCATGCGGTGGCATGGCGGCGCCGCAGGGCGGGGGGGAACCGGAGTCGATTGGATGATGGAAGGCATGCCTACCCAGGGAGAGGGAGCCAGTCCTGGACAAAGCTAAATGGGCCGGGGGTGGCGGGGCAGCGGGGCCGGTGGGCCACTTCCCTTTGCAGACCTCAGGTTTATACTCGTTACTCGTGAAAGGGTTCACAAAGTCGGAAACTTCACGTTTGGGAGGCGGAGCAGCGATGCGGATGACTTCAATGCTGGCTGGACTTGCCCTCGTCCTTACGGCATGCGGCGGCGAGACCAAGACCCCTGAGGGCCAGCAGGCGACGGCAACACCCGATCAGGAGCAACCTGCCCCCCCGGCTGCCGGCGGCGCCGCGGGGAAGACGCACGACGTCAACATGGTGCTCGAGGGAAGCAGCTACAAGTATGTACCCGATCAGTTGACGGTCGGATCCAACGATATTGTTCGGTACCACAACAAGAGCGGCGGGCCTCACAACGTCGCGTTCTGGTCGGACAGCATTCCGAAGGGCGCCGAATCGGCCATTCAGCTCCCCGAGCCGATGGGGCCGCTGTCGAGCAAGTTGGTGGTAGCCCCCAACGAAGTGATCGAGGTCAAGCTGAATAACGCTCCCAAGGGAGAATACAAGTACTACTGCACGCCGCACCTGGCGCTGGGCATGAAGGCCAAGTTGAACGTCCAGTAGAGCAGGCGGAGGCGGGACCACAAGAGCGTAAGCGGCAAGTGGGGTGCTCCGGTAACGACCGGGGCGCCCCGTTCGCTTTTCAGGCTCTTGTCTCACCCGACCGCCCACGTTTTGCCCGCCAATCCACCACCCCACTCATCCCGACCCCCAGCGCCAGCCCGGCAATGGCGTCCACCGCGTAGTGCATCTGGCAGTAGACCACTCCCACCGTCAGGAGAAACGTGGGGATGGCCAAGGCACTGCCGAGCCGGCGTGAGCTCCGGGCTGCCGCGAGGGTGGCGGCGACGGCCGCGGCCACGTGCGACGAGGGGAAGGCCGCGCCGTAGGAGCTGCCGGTAGCCAGGGCCTCGTAGGTGAGCCGTGCGGCAAGATTATCGGTGAACCAAGCGGCGGGCCGGGGGAACTCGTAGTAGGGTCCTGCCACCGGAAAGAAGATGAAAAAGAGATAACAGGTCACGAATGTGGCGATCACGACCAGCACGAACCGCCGGACTGCCGGCAAGTCGCCTCGCCACGCAAAGTAGAGCGCGGGTGCTGAGACAATGAGATAGTAGGAGAGATAGGCTCCATGGAGCAGGGTGGAGAGAAAGCGGCTGGGCATCGCCTGCCACCACTCCCGGCTGACCTGGCTCCCGAATGCCATCAGCTCCCACCGCTGGACGATGGGATCGTAGACCGGCACGGCGCCCAAGCTGAGAACGTCGAGCTCACTGTAGAGCGCCGGCAGGAGGAGGAGGGGATAGATCTCGCGGATGGTGCGGCCGACCGGCCCGAGCCCTGGTCGGGTGATCAAGAACAGGAGCACCACGAAGAGCCCATGCGCTATCAGCAGCCACCAGCAACCCGGCCGGTCCGGCGCCCGCACCACCGCTACGACGGAGACGATGGCCACATATGCCAGGAGCAGCCAATCTACGGCACGCAGCGAGTCAGAACCGGATTGAACCGGTGCCGTGGCCGGTCCTGAGACGGCTAGAGCCATCCCGCCCTCCGGTACCAGGCATAAGTATCCCTCAGGCCGGCGGCCAGATCGTACCGGGCCTGCCACCCCGTGTCCCGGGTCAACGGAGTAGGGTCCGCGGTCCAGGCCGGCTGGAAGAACTCGTTCGCCTTGTCAGAGGTAAGGATGGTAGGCTGCCGTGTGAGCCGCGACGTGCTTTCGGTCAGGGTCAGGACGGCCCGGCCGAGGGGGGCCGGAATCCGAATCGTGCGTACCCGCCGACCCATGGCCGTCCCCACGGCCCGTCCGAATGCTGCGCTGCTGAACACCTCAGGATGGCAGGCGGCGTAGATCCCGCCTATGGCGGTGGAACTCTCTCCGGTGGCCACGAGCGCCTCGGCAAGGTCTGCCGCATGCACCGCCGAAAGCTCCTGAGTGCCGTCTCCGAACACCGGGGCGAGCCCAAGCCGGGCGAGCCGGAACACCTTGAGCACCTCCCGGTCTCGCGGTCCATACACGATCGGAGGCCTGACCACGGACCACCGGAGCGAGCTGCCCGAAATCAGCTGCTCCGCCGCGAGCTTACTCCGCCCATATGCCGTCACCGGCCGGGGCGGCTCCCGCCCGGTGAGGGGCCTGCCGCGCCCGGCCGGCCCGGCGGCGGCGAGGGAGGACACCAGGATGAACCGAGGCCGTCCTCCGCCTTCCGCGGCCTGGAGCAGGTTGCGGGTGCCGTCCCGGTTGCCCCGGAGAAACTCGGCCTCATCTCTTGCCGCCACCAGGCCGGCCACGTGGTAGATGACATCCTGGCCGGCCACTGCCCGTCCCAGGGCTGACGTATCGTGCAGATCACCCGCGACTACGCGCACACCCTGATCGGCCAGGACCTGGGCCTTGGTCGCCGAGCGGGCCAGCGCGGTCACCCGGAATCCGCGGGTGGTCAGCGCCTCGACGAGATGACTCCCGACGAACCCGGTTGCGCCGGTCACCAGCGCATTCATAGCGCCCGGTCGTACAGGCGGTAGGTCTTATAGACCCTGAAGGTCATCTTTTCGAGTCCGGCATTCATGGCCGGGTTGTCCTCCAGAATCCAGCCCGCCTCGCCCCAGTAGATCTTGCGCTCTCCCGACTTCGTCCAGATGGCGTGGTAGAGCATGGCATCGACACCCTTTCCCCGATACTCGGGCAAGACGCCAAGCAGCAGAATGCGCGCTCTGCGGATTCGCCTGGCGGCCAGGGACCAGAACAGATCGAGGATCATGGGAAACAGCCGGCCGGACCGGTGGCGCCGGAAAACCACATTGAGGTCGGGGAGGGCAATGCCGAATCCGATCAGGTGGCCGTCTTTCTCGGCCATGGGGACCAGCTCCGGGATCACCACCGGCTTGAATTGCTCGGCCAGGTGATCGATCTCGTGCTCGGTCATGGGCACGAAGCCCCAGTTCTTCTCCCAGGCCGCATTGTAGAGCTGCTTGATACGTTCCACCTCGCCCCGGAAATCTTTCATGTTCAGGGGTCTGATCGTGATACCCTGGCGCTGGCGGATGAGCTCGGTTCCCCGCGCCAGACGCTCGGGTACCGGCACATACCGTTGCTCATCACCCCCTTCATAGACCCAGAGGTCCTTTGCCTTGCGGAAGCCGGCG
>DASVGF010000226.1:0-2808 GCA_036379675.1 Gemmatimonadales bacterium
CCGGCAGAGAGTATTGTACACACTCGAGACGAAGGCTTTCTCGTACTTCCCCTGCTTAGTACCGGTGACGATATCGGCCCGGCCCTCGAGGATGGGCGCCACCAGGGCCGGGATGTCGTCGGGAAGGTACTGCAGGTCGGCGGGATAGAAGACGAAGACGTCGCCGTGCGCCACATCGCCGGCTGAGCGGAGGCTGTCGGCGATCCCCCGCTGCCGCCGGTGGGTGACCACCGACAGAAACGGGTATTGCCGCTTCAGCTCCCGCAGCACCCGGTCGGTGGCGTCCCGGGAGCCATCGTTGACGACGATCACTTCGAAGGAGAAGCCGGCCGACCCCAGTGCCTGGGCGCAGCGTTGGAGAAACTCGGGAAGATTATCTGCCTCGTCCTTGGCCGGGACGAGCACGCTCACATCTAGCGTCTCGACCGGAATGACGGTCATACCCGCTTCCGCATTCGGGCCGGAAGGATGCCGAGCTGGTCGCGGTACTTCGCGACCGTGCGGCGGGCAATCTGGATCCCTTGCTCCTGGAAGAGGTGGACGATCTGCTGGTCGGTCAGTGGCTTGGCGCTGTTCTCCTCGCCTACCATCTTCTCCAGCTTGGCCCGGATGGAACGGGCGCTGGCGTCCTCGCCGGAGGCAGTCGAGAGGGCGCTGGAGAAGAAGAACTTGAGGGGGAGCACCCCGCGCGGGGTCTGTACGTACTTCTCGTTGGTCACCCGACTGACCGTGGACTCGTGCATGTTGATGACCTCCGCCACTTCGCGAAGGGTGAGGGGCTTGAGATATTCAATGCCCTTCTCGAAGAAGTCGCGTTGCCGGTCGACGATGAAGTTCATGACCTTGAGCATGGTCTGCCGCCGCTGCTCGATGGCCTGAATCATCCAGTTGGCGCTGTTCATCTTCGACGCAA
Organism: Gemmatimonadales bacterium; assembly: GCA_036379675.1. Taxonomy (GTDB): domain Bacteria; phylum Gemmatimonadota; class Gemmatimonadetes; order Gemmatimonadales; family GWC2-71-9; genus CAVVWJ01. The sequence goes on from DASVGF010000226.1 coordinate 914, forward strand.
TGAACTCGCGATTCTCGGGGGTCATCTTCTTCTTGTCGCGGGCGATCTCCTGGTAGGAACGGCTGAGCCGCAGGCGGGGCATGCCGGTGTCGTTGAGGAACACCTGGTAGCGGCCGCCGATCTTCTCCACAATCAGGTCGGGAATAATGTACCCATCGCTCTGCTGCGAATACTTGAGGCCGGGCTTGGGATCAAGCCGGGAGAGCTGGTCGGCGGCGGTTTGCACGGCGCCCGGCTCGACGCCGAACCGCTTGGCCAGGTCGTTCCACCGGTGAGCAATCAGGTCGGGGAACGCCTCGGACACCAGGCGATAGGTCAGGGAGCTGGTGTCGGCCAGCTCGACCAGCTGGATGAGCAGACATTCGCGGAGATCTCGGGCCCCGGTCCCCGAGGGGTCGAGCCGCTGGATAATGGCCAGCATCTCCTCGACTTCCTGCATGCTGTAGAGGGCGGACGAGGCGGGTGATGCAGCGGCGGAAGGTACGGCGGCGGAAGGGGCAGCGGACGGACCAGCCTCCACGTTTTCTGCCGCTTCAGCTTCCGCCTCTTCATCCTCCGCCTGCCGTGCGTCGAGGTGTCCGGCAATCAACAGATTTACCGACCCGAGGATCTCTTCCAGCGAGGCGGCCAGGTAGCCTTCCTCGTTGATGTTGCCGAGAAACTCTTCGGCCAGCAGCAGCTGCCGGGGCGTGAGGATCAGCATCTGCAGCTGGTCCCGCAGGTGGTCGATGAGGTTGCGGCTCTCGACCGTCACCGGCTCGGTATATTCCAGCTGCTCGTACTGCTCGCGGGTGCCGCCGACCTCGAACCCGTTGAGAAGAATCTCCTCCCAGTCTACCTCTTCTTCCTTTTCCTTCTGCTCCTTTTGTTCCTCGGCCGCGACCTGCTCCGGGGCCTCATCCTCCGGCTCCAGCAGCTCGAGGAAGGGGTTGGCCAGGAGCTCCTGCTTCAGATGCTGCTGAAGATCCATCATGGGCATGTAGAGCATGTCCATGGCCTGATAGAGCCGCGGGTTGACCCGCAGCTCCTGGCGGAGGCTGGTATGCTGCGAAAGGCCGGTCCTCATGCAGCCTCGAGGCGGGCGCGGAGTCGCGCCGTCAGAGTGGGACCCAGGTACAGCTGGGCAACGCGGTCGTTGTAGACCAGGTCACGAACGGTGCCGGCGGCCTGTACTTTACCCTCGAACATGATGTAAGCCCGATCGACAATGTCGAGTGTCTGCTCCACGTTGTGATCCGTAATCAGCACGCCGATGCCCCGGTGGCGCAGGCCGGCGACGATGGTCTGAATGTCGTGGACGGCGATCGGATCGACCCCGGCGAACGGCTCGTCCAACAGCATGAACTTCGGATCGGACACCAGCGCACGGGTGATTTCGAGACGCCGCCGCTCGCCCCCACTGAGCGAGTATGCCTTGCTCTTGCGCAGATGCTTGATGGTCAGCTCGTCCAGCATCCGGTCGAGCTTCTGCTGCCGCTCCTCCCGGCCCAGGGGCAGGGTCTCGAGGATCGCTAGAATGTTCTCCTCGACGGTCATTCTACGGAAGACGGAGGGTTCCTGGGCCAGGTACCCGATCCCGTTCCGCGCCCGCTGGTACATGGGGGACTCGGTCAGCTCGGTCCCATCCAGCAGGACCCGGCCTTCATCCGGCCGAATCAGGCCCGTAATAAGGTAGAAGGTTGTGGTTTTTCCCGCCCCATTGGGCCCCAGAAGTCCCACGATCTCGCCCTGCTCCACCCGGACGCTGACCTGGTCTACGACCCGCCGTCCCTTGAAGCTCTTCGAGAGATCCAGCCCCTCGAGCACGCTCGACCGCGAGGAATGCCGCGACTGCGACTTGGTGCGCTGGGCGGCACGCCGGGCGGCGCCGAGCAGGGCCTCGTAGACGGTTTCCC
>DASVGF010000227.1:0-2752 GCA_036379675.1 Gemmatimonadales bacterium
GGGACGGAGAGCCGGACAGGCGGAATACCTCATCCCGAGTGCAACGAGGGATCTTCTCCGCCGGCTACTGAAGCCGCTGGGTAGATCCCTCACTTCGTTCGGGATGAGGCTCTGTTGTGTCGACGATCGCGCTCGTCTGCGCGAGGCTCACACTTATCCGCTGGAGACTCGCACTTGCCCGGTCGCGGATCGCACCTATCTGCTGGAGGCTCGCACTTATCTACTCGAGGCAACGGAGGTGCCAAGAGTCCGGTCAGCGGGGGGATTGCCTCGAGGCTGCATGTCTCGCAATGACTTCAAGGAAGTCGGCAAGGCTCCCGAAGTAGCGGGCGGAGTCGGTGTCGTAGGCGTCGCCGTGCCCGCCCTCGAGCTCCACGAACGTCTTCGGCTCCGGCGCGGCCTCGAACAGCCGCCGGCCATGCGCCACTGGTATGACGTCATCGGCGGTCGCGTGCAGAAAGAGCTTGGGAATTCGAACTCCACCGATCTTGTCGAGCGAGCCGAACCGGCTCCCCGCCAGCCACCGCACCGGTATGTAGGGATAGATCTCCTGGCCCCGGTCCACGGCTGAGGTGAACGCGCCCTCGACGATCAAACCGGCGGCGGGCACCCGGCTGGCCAGGTCCACGGCCACGGCGGAACCGAGCGAATGCCCGAAGATGACAATTCGCTCAGCCGGCACCCCCCGGCTCTCCCGCAGATACCGATACGCGGCCAGCGCGTCGCGATAGAGGCCCCGCTCGCTCGGCGTTCCCCCGCTTTCGCCGTATCCCCGGTAGTCGAAGGCCAGCAGATTGAGGCCCAGCTCGCGCAGTCCGGCATAGTGGAAGGGGCGGTCGAAGTCGGAGAGATTCCCGGCGTTGCCGTGGCAGATGAGCATCCACAGACCGCTGGAATCGGGGGCCGGGATCACCCAGCTCACCAGCGTAATGCTGTCGTCGGTGGGTATCTCGATGCGCCCCGCCGGCAGGCCCAGGTGTGGAGGAGGGTCGGTGAGGGCACGCTGTCCGGGGAAGTAGATCAGGCGGGGCTCGAACAGCCGGAGCAGAATCAGGAGGGCCAGGTAGGCCACAACAACCACGGCGATGAGCCAGGTCATACGGGAGCGCCAGGTCAGTCGCGAGTCACGGGTCACGGGTCAGGGGTCGCGAGTCCCAAGTCGCGAGTCACGAGTGGCTGATCCTGGAGAAGATTCCTAGGACTGGCGGGTGGTGACGGGGGACTGCCCGACCGGGGACTCGCGACTCGTGACCCGTGACTCGCGACTCTCATAGTACCTCCCCGACGTCCGGGCCATCTCGAGCAGCGCCGGGGCCGGACGGAACCGCTCGCCGAACTGTTCCTGCAGCTGATAGAGTGTCTCGACCACGCGGCCGGGCCCCAGGTCGTCGATCATCCGGAGCGGGCCGCCCCGGAACGCAGGGAAGCCGATGCCGAAGATGGCTCCGATGTCGGCATCGCGGGGGCTCCGCACCACGCCGTCGGTGAACGCCAGGGCCGCCTCGTTCAGCATGGCGTAGAGCAGGCGGCGCTCCACCAGATCTTCGTGCACCTCGTCGGCCCGACGGACGCCCAGCAGGGGATAGACACTCTTGTCCACGCCTGCCTTGTGTCCTTCCTTATACCGGTAGAAGCCACGGCTGTTTTTGCGCCCCAGCCTGGTGGCGCCGAGCATGCGGGACAGGGTACCCGCAGGCTTCATCCGGTCGCCGAAGGCCTCGTGCATCACGCTCCCCGCCTTCTGGGCCACGTCCAGGCCCACTTCATCGAGCAGGGCGACCGGGCCGACCGGAAATCCGAACTCGGTCATAACCCGGTCGATCAGCTCGATCGGCACCCCCTCCTGCAACAGGTGTCCCGCCTCGTTCAGATAGGGCGAGAGAATCCGATTGACCCAGAAGCCGGGACGGTCAGCGACCACGATGACGGTCTTGCCCATGCGCCGGCCGAAGCGCACCGCTGTAACGATCGTGTCGGGACTGGTGGCCTCGGTCGGGATGACCTCCAGCAGGGGCATCCTTTCCACCGGCGAGAAGAAGTGCATACCCAGCACCCGCTCCGGGTGGCGGGCTCGGGCGCTGATCTGGTGAATGGGGATGGTGGACGTATTGGTGGCGAAGATGGTATCCGGGCGAACCTGAGCTTCCACCTCTGCCAGGACCTGCCGCTTGGTCTCCAGCTCCTCGAACACCGCCTCGATCACCAGATCGGCCCGGCTGAAGCCGCTGAAATCGGCTGAGCCGGAGAGCAGCGCGCTGAGCCGCTCGTACTGGGGCCGAGTGAGCCGCCTCCGCTTCAGCCGCTCCTGCAGGATGGCCGTTGCCGCCTTGAGCCCCTTCCCGACCCGGGTCAGGTCGGCGTCCTTGAGCCGGGTATCCACCTCGGTGTTGAGCACCGCCGTACCGGCAATCCCAGAACCCATGAACCCCGATCCGATGATGCCCAGCCGCCGGATCTGCCGCGGCACCGCACTGCCCGGGCGGACCCCGTCGTCTTTCTTGAGCGCGGTGGTGGCAAAAAAGATCTGCACCAGCTTCCGGGACACGTCGCCGGCGGCCAGCTCGCCGAAGGCGCGGTGCTCCTCCGCCAACCCGGCGGTGATCCCCTGCTCCAGGCCCACGCGAACCGCCTCCAGCGCGGCCAGCGGCGCCGGGTAGTGCCCGCCGGACTTTTTGAGCACCTGCTTCCGGGCGGCCCGGTAGACCAGCTGGCGGCCCGGAGACGTGCGGTCGAGTATGAGCCCGGCCAATCC
>DASVGF010000228.1:0-3140 GCA_036379675.1 Gemmatimonadales bacterium
GTGCCCAAGCTCGATCTCGGGGGCTGGGCCAATCCGCATCGCCCCGCCGGGGAGCAGGTGAACTACCTGCTCGACGAGCGGTTCGAGGCGGAGTTCTACCTGACGCAGGTAGTCTCGCATCACAGCATCCGAGCGGTGGAGCAATTCTTGAAGGAGGCCCGGCGCCGGGGAGTGCCCCACCCGGGCGTGTTCGGTGTGTTTCTCTACCGGAGCGCCAAGCCGTCTACGCTGGCTCGGCTGGCGGATTTCTTTCCGGTTCCCGCGGCGGAGCTCACACGCGAGTTCGAGGCCGGAATGACGCCGGAGCAGATCTGCGCCAGGACGGTTCGCGCCCTGCGGGAAGCAGGGGCCGACAAGGTCTATCTGAGCAACCTGGGATTCCAGCAGGTCGACACCCAGTACCGCCGCATCATCGAGCTACTGTAGAGCCGCGAGCTGCCAGGCTCGCCTCGCCGGTCACGCCCCGAAGCACTTCGAGCGCCGCATCCACCCGGCCCGCCGGCGCGGTCACCTGCACTCCCTGCACCAGATTCCGAATCGACGCTATGGTTTCCGACGCGATGGTCACTCCCTCCGCCCGCGCCGCGGCGGTGCCGTGCTCCTGGGCCCGACGCATCCGCTCCAGCACGGCGGCAGGAACGTGCACTCCCGGGACTTCGTTGGCGAGGAACTCGGCGTTTCGGAGCGACGCGATGGGCCAGATCCCGGCGATGACCGGGACTCGGGGGCGGGCCCGCTCCAGAAACCGCTCCAGCTGCTCGGCATCAAACACTGGCTGAGTGACGGCGAAATCCGCTCCTGCGTCCACCTTCCAGGCAAACCGCTCCAGCTCGCGCTCCGGCTCGGCTCCCTGGTTCAAGGCGACACCCACGACGAACCTGGTAGGCTTGCCGATGGTGTTGCCGCCCGGATCCAGGCCCTGATTGAGGCGGCGGAGCAAATTGGTGAGCCCGATGCTGTCGATGTCGAAGACGGCCGTCGAATCGGGGTACGGGCCCATGGCGGGCGGATCGCCGGTCACCACCAACACATTGCGTAGCCCACCAGCCGCGGCACCAAGTAGATCGCTCAGCATCCCCAGCATGTTGCGGTCGCGGCAAGTGTAGTGGAACACCACCTCCAGCCCGACCTCCCGCTGGACGATGAGTGCAGCGGGGACGACTCCCATCCGGCTCTGGGCCCGGGCGCTGTCGAGCACGTTCACGGCATCCACGCCGGCCTGCTTGAGCGTGCGGCACTGGGCGATCATCTCGGCAGCGTCCCACCCCTTGGGGGGGAGGATCTCGACGCTGGTCACCAACTCTCCCAGGGCGAGCTTTCGGCCCAGACTGGAGCGCTGGGCAAGAGGCACGGGCTCAACCCCCGCCGGTCCGGCCGCGGGAGCTGCCGGCACCCCTACCGAGACGAGCCGAGGCTGCAGGCTGGCCACGTACGCGTGGATTTTCCTGATATGGTCGGGAGTCGTGCCGCAACAGCCGCCGACGAAGCGGGCGCCTGCCTGGATCATCCTTCTGGCATACGACCCCATGTACTCCGGGCTGGCGAGGTAGATCCGCCGGTCATCCACCGCTCTGGGCAAACCGGCATTCGGCTGGGCGGAGAGCGGGCGATCAGTGCGCTCCACCATCCGCTCGATGCCGTCCAGCATCGCTGCCGGGCCCACCGAGCAGTTGAGGCCGACCACGTCGGCCCCGAGCTCGGTAAGCCGGGTGGCGATGGTCTCGACGCTCGTACCGTAGCTCGTGTTTCCATCATGGCTCACCGTCATCTGCGCGATGACGGGGAGATCGCTCAGCGCCTTGACGGCGCCCAGGGCGGCCTCTATCTCGTGCAGGTCGCCGAAAGTCTCGAGGATGAACCCGTCCACCGCGCCCTCGATCAGCCCCCTCACCTGCCGGCTGAAGAACGCGATGGCTTCCTCCCGCGCGGTGGGGCCCCAGGGCTCGAGCCGGATTCCCAGCGGGCCGATCGCGCCCACTACGAGGGCCCGGCCATTGGCCGCCCGCCTCGCGATCTCTACCGCTTTCTGGTTGATGGTCTCGGTCTGATCGTCGAGGCCATGGCTCGAGAGCTTGACCGGATTGGCTCCGAAGGTGTTGCTCTCCAGAATCTCGGCGCCGGCCTGCACGTAGCTCTCGTGCACCTCCTGCACCAGGGCGGGCTGGCTGAGATTCAGCTCGTCGTAGCACACGTTCACGAACATGCCTCGGCTGTACAGCATGGTGCCCATGGCGCCGTCGAGCACATGGACCCGCTTGTCCTCTATCAGATCACGAAGCGTCTTCACCGAAGGGCTATCTCTCATAGTTGAGGTTGGGAGCCAGCCACCGCTCGACCGTTTTCACATCCATTCCCTTGCGGCGGGCGTAGTCCTCCACCTGGTCGCGCTCGATCTTGCCGACACCGAAGTACTGGGACTGGGGGTGCCAGAAGTAGTAGCCGCTGACCGCGGCGGCCGGCAGCATGGCAAAGCTCTCGGTCAGCGTGATTCCCGCGCCCTCTTCGGCACCGAGCAGCTCGAAGAGGGTGCGCTTCTCGGTGTGGTCGGGGCAGGCGGGGTATCCCGGCGCCGGCCGGACGCCCTGAAACCGTTCCTTGATCAGGCCCTCGGTGTCCAGGTTTTCCTCCCGGGCATACCCCCAGAACTCCCGCCGTACCCGTAGGTGGAGCTCCTCCGCGAACGCTTCAGCCAGCCGGTCCGCCAGCGCCTTGGCCAGGATGGCGTTGTAGTCATCATGCTGGGCCTCGAATGCGGCCACGAGCCGGTCCAGACCGATGCCGGCGGTCACCGCAAATGCCCCCACATGATCGGGGAGGCCCGTCTCTTTGGGCGCCACGAAGTCGGCCAGCGCCAGATTGGGCCGGCCGGGGGGCTTGAGCATCTGCTGTCGAAGGGTGTGGATCACGGCCGTCGGCCGGCTCCGGTCGGCATCAGCGTAAAGCTCGATGTCATCGCCCGTGCTGTTGGCCGGGAAGAATCCTACTACGCCTCGCGCATGCAGAAGCCGCTCGCGAACGATCCGCTCCAGCAGCTGGGTCGCGTCCCGAAAGAGATTGGTGGCCGCCTCCCCCAGCACGGGATCGCTCAGGATGGCGGGATAATGGCCCGCAAGCTCCCAGGTTTGGAAGAACGGCGTCCA
>DASVGF010000229.1:0-5169 GCA_036379675.1 Gemmatimonadales bacterium
GCCGGCCCAGCCTGCGCCGAAACGTGTATGCCTGAACTGCAACCCAGCCACTGGTGCCCGCGTGCTCCACAATATTCTGACACGCCTCCGAAAGCGCCATACTGAAGCGGAGGGTGGCTTTCATTTCGAGGCCAAGCGGGACAGGCCTCTGCTCACCGTGCCCACCAGCGACGAGGTCAAGCGCTACTGGGCGCGGGCCGGGTTCTTCCACTATGCGGCCGATCTGTTCGAGCTGCACGGCAAGGTGCCCCGGAGCGCCACCACCGGACCCTCCGACGTGCTGCTCGACGTCACGCCGGTCCGGGCCTCGGAGGACGTGCATGGGGTGGTGGACAAGATCTCGGAAGGCGCTTCCCGGATCCTGCATGGCGAGCTCGGCCTGGAGATGAAGGCGACGCTCCGCTTCAGTATGGCGCTTTCGGAGGCGTGTCAGAATATTGTTGAGCACGCAGGCACCAGCGGCTGGGTAGCGGTTCAGGCCTACACCTTCCGGCGCAGGCTGGGCCGGCGCGTCGTCGTCATCGCGGTGAGCGATGCCGGCGTGGGCTTTCGTCGTTCGCTGGAGAGCACCCACGCCAAGCGCTTCGGCGATCGGTGGGGCGACGGCGCAGCCCTCGAGGCGGCCCTGATCCAGGGCGTCAGCCGCTTCCGCGATCCCGGCCGGGGACAGGGACTCGCGTTCATCAAACGCTTCCTCGACCAGTGGGAGGGCAAGATCTCCATCCGCAGCGGGACCGCCCGGCTCTCGATCGTGCCGCCCTGGGATGAGGACGTCCCGTTGAGCAACCACCTCCCCGCCTTTCCCGGAGCCCAGGTGCAGATCATCATCCCGGCGCAGGAGCCCGGCCGGTGATCCAGACCATCCGGGTGGGGCACCTGCTGCGCGAAGCGGTCTCAGCGCCCTATCGCAACCTCGTCACCCGGCCCACCGGTGCGGCGGTGCGCACCCGGATCGAGCAGACTCTGGCGGGCTCGGGCTGTCTGACCGCCCTGCTCGACTTCTCCGAGATCGAGCTGGTCGATCTGAGCTGCGCCGATGAAGTGGTCGCCAAGCTGCTCCTGACGGTGCGCACCGCGTACTTCGTGGTGCTCCAGGGATTACGCGAAGACCACCACGAGGCCATCAATCACGTCCTGACCCATCACCGCCTGGCCGTGGCCGCGGTGCCCCCCGGCAGCTGCGAGCCCCGCCTGCTCGGCTGGGTCCGCGCCGACGCGCGCGAGGCCTTCGCTCGCATCTGCGACGCGGGGCCGCTCGGGGTGACCGACCTCTGCCGCGACCTGGGCTGGTCGGAGCCCCGCAGCCGCGATGCGCTGGCCGATCTGGCCTACAATCGTCTGGTGCGCTCCACCGGGGAGCTGTACTACCCGCTTCCAACCGCATGAGCCGGACCGGGCTCGGCTTCTCCACCATCGCTATTCACGGCATTCCCCACCGGCGGCCCGACTGGAGTCCGGTGTCGCCCTCGCTGCACCAGAGCAGCACGTTTGCCAACCCGGTCGGCTCGGACGACGAGGTGCTGTACAGCCGGTACGGCAACAACCCCACCCAGGTCGAGCTGGCCAAGAAGTACGCGCTGCTCGAGGGAGCCGATGCGGCCATCTTCGTCGCCAGCGGCATGGGGGCAACGGCGCTGGCCCACATGGCCGTGCTGCGCCCCGGCGACCACCTGATCTCCAGCACCTGGATCTACGGTGGGACTCGGCGTCTTTTCGACGAGGAGCTGGGCCGCTACGGGGTCGAGGTCACCTACGTCAGCCCGGATCAGCCGCGGCTGTGGCGGAAGTCGGTCAAGAAGGCGACCCGCGCCATCTTCGTGGAGACACCCACCAACCCGCTCCTGCGGGTCATCGACATGGGGCCGATCTCGTACGTCGCCCAGGAACACGGCCTGGCCCTGCTGGTGGATGCCACCTTCGCCAGCCCGCTGAACTTCAGGCCCCTGGAGCACGGCGCGGACGTGGTCATCACCAGCGCCACCAAGTATCTCAACGGGCACAGCGATGTCATCGCCGGCGCAGTAGCGGGCTCGACCTCCTTCATCGAGGAAGTGAACCGCCTGATGCGTCTCTGGGGGCAGGCCATCGATCCGCACGCGGCCTGGCTCATCGACCGCGGCATGCGCACGCTCGCCGTCAGGATGGAGCGGCATAACAGCAATGGAATGGCCGTAGCGCAGTGGGCCGAGCAGCACCCGGGCATTTCCAGGGTCCATTACCCCGGGCTCCCCTCCCACCCCGACCACGATCACGCGAAGACGGTACTCCCCGCGTTCGGCGGCATGGTCGGACTGGAGATCAGGGGCGGCGTGAAGGCCACCGAGCGGATGCTCAAGCGGCTCAAGCTGGTGACTCACGCTCCCAGCCTGGCGGGCGTGGAGACGCTGGTGTCCGAGCCCAGGCTGACTTCCCACAAGAGCATCGGCGCCGAAGGCCGCGCCAAGATCGGCATTCCGGACGGCTTCCTGCGTTTGAGCTGCGGACTGGAGGATCCCGCCGACATCATCGGCGATCTGGAGCAAGCGCTCGGGAAGTAAAGCGGTAAGCGGTAAGAGGGGAGAGAGGTCCGTCCCTTTCTCACTTCTCACTTCTCACCTCTCACCGTTACTTTCCCCCCGTGATCCGTTTCTCCAACGTCTACAAAGCCTATCCCAACGGTGCGATGGCCCTGAAGGACGTGACCTTCCACGTCTCCAAGGGCGAATTCGTGTTCCTCACCGGGCACTCCGGGGCCGGCAAGTCCACCATCATGAAGCTGTTGTACGCCGAGCAGCGGCCCAGCGCCGGCGAGGTGCGGGTGTCGGGGTACAACGTCAGCTCGCTGAGCCCCGACGAAGTGCCCCGGCTTCGGCGCCGGCTCGGCATCGTATTCCAGGATTTCCGGCTGCTGGAGGACCGCACCGCGGAAGAGAACATCGCGTTCGCGCTGGAGGTCACGGGCGCCCGCACCGACACCATCGCGGCCCGGGTCATGCGCGTGCTCACCCAGGTGGGACTCTCGGCCAAGAGCCGGGCGTATCCACGCGAGCTGTCTGGAGGAGAGCAGCAACGGGTGGCGATCGCCCGCGCCCTGGTGAACGACCCAGCCATCCTCCTGGCCGACGAGCCCACCGGAAATCTGGACGAGCGGGCCACGCGCGGCGTCTTCCAGCTGCTGCGCGACATTAACGCCGGCGGCACCGTCGTCGTGATGGCCACACACGACCTGGATCTGGTGCGGCAGACGGTGTACCGGACCATCGAGATGCGCGATGGCGCTCTGGTGTACGACAGCGACGTCGACGAGGCGGCGGCGGAAGCCCAATGAAGCTCCTTACCCGGGAAGCCCTGCTCTCCTTCCGCCGCGCCCCGCTCCTGTCGGTGCTCTCGGTGACCACCATCGCCTTTTCCCTGTTTACCGTCGGACTCTTCGGCCTCGTGGCGGTCAACCTGCGACAGGCGCTGAAGGGGCTGGAGGAGCGGGTGGAGATCGTCGCGTTTACGCTCCGCGGAACTCCGGCCGAGACCATTGCGCTGGCCACCCAGGACATCGCCGCGTTCCCCGAGGTGAAGGACGTGAGCTTCGTGAGCGAGGAGGAAGCGCTGCGCCGCGCCCGGGCCGAGCTGGTTGAGTTTCGCGACGCCTATCGGGACATCCAGGTGAATCCGCTGCCCGCGTCCATCGAAGTCCGGATGAAGGAGGGATACAACGACGCGGCCACGGTGGAGCGGGTCGCCCAGCGACTTCGCGGCTTCGGGTTCATCGAGGATGTACGGTTCGGGCGAGAGTGGGTCCAGAAGCTGGATCATCTGCGGAACATCACCGGGGTGGTTGGCCTGGTGATCGGCCTGGCGTTCGCTGCCGTTGCGGTCGTGATCATCGGCGTCACGATCCGGCTGACCATCCTGCAGCGGGCCCGGGAGATCTCGATCATGCGCCTGGTCGGCGCCACCAACTGGTTTGTCCGGGGCCCTTTCCTCCTCGAAGGCGCGCTGAAGGGCCTGTTGGGCGGGCTGCTCTCATTGGTGCTCTGTTATGCCGGGTACATCCTCTTCCGCGACAACAGCGGCGGCACTCTCTCGGGGCTGGTCTTCTTCGGGCCGGAGCAGATGGTTCTCATCATCATTTTCGGGGTGCTGCTGGGGCTCGGCGGCAGCCTGGTGAGCGTCGGGCGGCATCTTCGACATGTGTAGGCGGACCCTCGGCGCGCTCCTGGTCCTCTTCCTCTCGACGCTCTCCGCGCACGCGCAAGGAAACCCGGATCTCGAGGAGAGTCGCCGCCGATTAGAGGAGATTCGCGCGGAGCGTGACCGGCTCCAGCAGCAGCAGCGCCGGCTCGAGGGACAGGTCCACGACGTCAACGACGAGCTCAGCAACCTGGAGCGCCAGCGCGAGTCCACTCACCGCATTGTGAGCGAGATCGAGCGGCAGATCGGGGGTCTGGCCTCGCAACTCGACCGCTCCAGTGCCGAGCTGATTCTGGCCCAGGACAACCTGGCCGAGCGGCGCGCGGTGCTGCAAAGACGCCTGGTGGATATCTACAAGCGAGGCCCGCTGCACACGTTCCAGGTACTCCTCGCGGCCGAAGGGTTCGGCAACCTGCTCGCCCGCTACAAATACCTCTACCTCACCAGCCAGCAGGATCGGGCCCTGGTCACCGACGTTGAGAAGCTGAGGAACCGCGTCGTCGATCAGCGCAACAACATCCTCAATGTCCGGGGCGAGCTGGCCCGCCGGCGCCTGGAACGCGAAGCGGAAGCCAGCCGGTACAGCGAGCTGGCGGCGGAGCGGGCGCGAAAGCTGCAGACGCTCCAGCGCTCCGCCCGAAACACCGAGCGCCGGCTCACGGTGCTGCAGAGGGACGAATCACGGCTCAACGGCCTGCTGGCATCGCTCGAGCGCTCGCGGCGGGAGGAGGTGGCGCTCCGCGGCACGGTCTCCGCCCCCGGTTCCATCACCACGGCCGACCTGGGCAAGCTGGACTGGCCGGTGGAGGGCGCCATCGTCTACCGGTTCGGCCGAGACACCCTCCCCAGCGGCGGCATCATCCGCTGGAACGGCGTCGGCATCGCCGCCGGGGTCGGCACGCCGGTCAAGGCTGTCGAGTCGGGGAAGGTGCGGCTGGTGGGCCAGTTCGGGACCTACGGATTGACCATCGTGGTGGAGCACGGCAACGGCTACTACTCGGT
>DASVGF010000230.1:0-3763 GCA_036379675.1 Gemmatimonadales bacterium
CCTCGACAGCATTCTCACCAGCTTCCCCGGGCTGCCGGCGGCATTCTCGTTCTTCGTCCCCCGGGCCGAAAGCCTCACGACTGCAGGGGTCGTGCTCCTGATTACCGGCTCGTTAGCGGGTCTCTATCCGGCCTGGCTCGCTGCGCGGGCACCCATCGCCGCCACCTTGCGCTCGGAGGCCACGTGACGGCGGTCCTCATCGGACGGGATCTGAGGAAGGACTACCCGATGTACGGCCAGACGGTGCACGCCCTCCGCGGCGCCACGCTCGAGGTCAGGGCGGGCGAGTACGTCGCGGTAGCGGGACCGTCAGGGAGCGGCAAATCCACCTTGCTCCAGTTGATCGGCGGAATAGACGTCCCCACGGCGGGCACGGTAGAGATCATGGGCACCCGGCTCGATACCCTCTCGGATAGCCAGCTCACCAGGCTCCGCCTCACCCGGCTCGGTTTCGTCTTTCAGCGCTTTCACTTGCTCCCCGTGCTTACCGCGCAGGAGAACGTGGAGCTGCCGATGGCGGAAGCAGGCGTGTCCTCCCGGGAGAGGAGCGCGCGCGCCCTGGAGCTGCTGGCCTACGTGGGGCTCGAGCATCGCGCGTCCCACCGGGCCACTCAGCTTTCGGGCGGCGAGATGCAGCGGGTCTCGATAGCCCGGGCGCTCGCCAATCGGCCCGCGCTTCTCCTTGCCGATGAGCCGACCGGTGAGCTCGATGCCGGAACTGGCCAGGAGATCCTCGGCCTGTTCCGGCGTCTGAACCAGGACGGCACCACCCTCGTGGTGGTCACCCATGACGAGAGCCTCGCGGCCGAGGCCGGCCGGGTGATTCACATGCGAGACGGGCGAATATGCGACTGACCCGGCCATGCTGACCACGCTAGCCTTCCGGCATCTCCTGGTCCGGAAGCTCAGATCCCTCTTTCTGCTGTTCGGGTTCGCGCTCGGCGTCGGTGTGATGATCGTGCTGCTCTCGGTGGGCGAGGCCATGCTCGAGCAATCGCGTGACGTCTCGCTGGTGGGTGGCGGGGAGCTGACGATCCTGCCACAGGGCATCGATGTGGAGGCCATGCGAACCGGCGGGCTCAGCGGCATGTACTTCGGGATCGACAGGGCGCGGTTCCTGACCCGCCAGACACTGGGCGGATCGCGCCAGGGAGACATCGTTCGCTCGGTCTCGCCGAGTCTCGAAGGCAAGCTCCTGTACTTGAGGCACCGCGGCCGCACGGTGGCGGTGCGCGCCGGTGCTGAGATCCCAAGCCGGGCGGCGGCCGTGAATGCAGGTATCGACGTGCGGTCGGGCAGTTGGCATGACCTTCCAGCTGATTCGGCTTACATCACCCCCACCCGCCAACAGCTCTACGATGAGCTGGATCGATTTCATTTGCCCTCCCGGCCGGACTCGACCTGGGGCGAGTGGCACTACTTCAACGTCGTTCTGGGCCCCGACGAGTGGTGGTACGTCACCTACCTGATTGGGGGAGATGTGCCGCAGGGCGACTGGGGTGGACAGCTGCTGGTGACCCACCGGCGGCCCGACGGCAAGTATGAGCGTTTCAACGTTCCGGTCTCCCGGCAGTGGATCCGTTTCGACACGACTCGCGCGGACCTGACGCTGGGGGAGAACTGGGTGCGGCAACGCAACGGCTCATACCAGCTCCGCGCGCGGGCCCGTGTCCCCAGTGGGCCGCTGCGGATCGATCTGAATCTGGTTCCCGCCCCCAACGGATACTTCCCACCGGTGGTGCTGAGGGATGACGAGCTCTTCTCCGGCTATGTCGTCCCCGCCCTCCAGGCCACGGCGTCCGGCAGGATCTGCGTGGGCTCCCGCTGCCGAGCCTTCGATGCTGTGCCGGCGTATCACGATCACAACTGGGGCGTGTGGAGGGATGTCACCTGGGAGTGGGGCGCCGCCCGCGGCAGCCGGCTGGGTCTTCTCTACGGCGGTATCTATGGCCCTGAGAGAGCTCGCGACGCGGAGGAGGCCAATATCAGCTCCCCGTTCTTTCTCACGATTGTCGATTCCCTCGGGGTCCGGCAGGTACTGCGGTTCAGCCGGATCGATTACCAGGGCTCACAACGGGTCTCCGGGCACGATAGCGTCAAGGCCCCGCAGAGGTTCAGCCTGGTGGCAAGCCGGCAGGCGGATACCGCGCGCCTCGACGTGCGAGTGCTGGATGCGCTGGCTACCGGGATGAGCGCGACGAAGTTTCGCCGAGTCTTTCTTCAGATGCGGGGGGAGTTCGAGCTCAGCGGACGGGTCGGTGGGCAGCCGGTGGCCGATTCGGGAACCGGATTCTTCGAGACCTATATCCCCTTGCGAGAGCACTGAATCTTCGGCTGTACACGCCCCCCAGGCTATCGTGCGCGGCTCCCCTCGTCGAGTGGTTCCGGCTCGCTGAATCCCAGCTCACCGCGAGCCAAGGAGAATTGCGAGGCGAGGGCAGGCTGGACTCATGCTACAGGCCTAACCGCAGGCTGAGCCCGGCCGACCGGTACCGGAACGCGCCGCTGGTGGAGCTCACCGCGCTGTTGGTCACCATCCCGAAAAGATCCAGCCGGTTGCCAGTGCCCCAGCGTCGGCCCACCCGTCCCTCCAGGTGCCATTCGGTCTGGGCCGCGCCCCGCTCGCCCACCTGCTGAGCACCCAATCCACCACTCAGGCCGGCGGCCCAGGAGCCCTCCTCCAGATCGTATCCGCCGGTGGCCTCGAGGACCGAGAAGCGGTCAGGCGAAAAGTATCCGAGCCCGCGGCGGTCGTAACTCAGCGTGCGGCCGAACATCCCCACGAAGAATCGCCGGGCAAACTTCTGGGTCAGTCCCAGCGCTATACCGGTTCGGCTGTTGCCATCGTTGAGCCAGAGCCCGCTGCCCGAGGCGAAGACGCTGAATCCCTTGAACGGACGAGCATCGAAGCCACCCTCCAGGACCTCCATGTCGAGATTCCGCTCCATGAGCGATGCGATCTCGTCGAACGGAGCACGGGAATAGCCCAGACCCAGTCCGAAGCTCGGCACCGGACGGAAACCGATCCGGCCACGGTAGGTTGCTGCCGTTCTCGGGGCCGCCACCTCAGGATCGAGGCGCCGCGCTCCTGCGGCCCCCGAGAGCCTGACTCGGCCGAGCGCCAATGACAGACCAGCTTCGCCGCCCACTCGCGTGGCGTCGCGGAGCGGGTCCTTGGTCTCCAGCGCATTCACGGACGCGAAGGCCGCCACCCCATGAGCCAGGTAGGCTGACGTGCCGAGACTCTGCCAGAAGCTCGTGTTGCGGTCGGAATCGTTGCTCCAGTTGGCCGAGCTTTCGACGCTGGGTCTGGTGGCTTCCCGGACGGCACGGGACAAGGCCCGTCCTTCCCGGTGGGTGGAGTCCACCTTCAGTGCCGCTCGTGCCTGCCGGCCAGCCGCCGCTTCCCGTCCCTGCCAGAGATAGACATAGCCCAGGCCCGTGCGGGCATCGGGATCGCGGGGGTTCCTTCGCAGAATCCCGATGTAGGCCAGCTCGGCACTCCGCAGGTCTCCCTGCCACGCGCTGATCTGGGCACTGCCGACCCGCGCGTCGCGGTCGGTCGAGTCCCTCGCGATCATGGCACCGTAGATCGCCTTGGCCTCATGCAGCCGGCCCGCCCATGACAGCGTCTGAGCCCGGCCAAGTTGTGCGTCGCGAGACGTGGGTTGGGCGGCGATGACGCTGTCGTACAGTGCCAACGCCGCCTGGTAGCGCTTGTCCCACGAAAGGATCCGAGCGTGCACCAGCCGCATGTCGGTAT
>DASVGF010000231.1:0-21236 GCA_036379675.1 Gemmatimonadales bacterium
GGAAGAGCGGCCACAGCACCCCGTTGGAAAACCCCTCGTAGTAACGGGAGACCTGATCGTCGGTGAGGGGCACGCCCACCAGCCGCATGTCCGCGAGTTGGCGGTCGAGCTCAGCCTGCTGCTGGGGAGTGAGGTGCTCCGGCGCGCCGGACCAGCCCATCCACAGACCACCCGACTGCTCGTGCGGCCGCAGCAGTCCGGTGGCCAGCCCGCCGGAGCTGCGCTGAACCTCAACCCCCCCTTCGGTCGGCTTGACGGTGACCGGCAGGCGGTTGGCGACGATCAGGACCCGAGGCATGGGTGTAACCTAGCGCGGCCACGCCTGATTACTTCGATCGATGTCCGGAAAGTCCCGTTTGGCATCGATCTCGAGGCTCTTCACCGCCGGCGATGCCGCTATGCGGACGGCGTGGCGCCGCTCGCCCCCGGACCAGGCATCGGCCGCCACGGTGAGCGAATCCACCTGCCCGTCGGTTCGCGTGATCAGGAGGTGCACCGGCATGACCGCTTTGCCGCGATTCTCGACGACCACCTCCAGCGAATCGCCCCGGGTGACCACCGTGTCGATCGCCTGATCCAGTCTCCAGGTCTCGTAGAACCAGGTGCGCCAGAACCAGTCGAGGTTCTGGCCCGAGACATCCTCGAACGTGTTGAAGAAATCAGCGGGTGCCGGGTGCTTGTTGGTCCAGCGGCGGACGTAGGTCTGCAATCCCTTGTGGAACGTTTCCCTGCCCAGTACGCCCCTCAAGGCCACCATGATGGTGGCCGGCTTGTAGTAGCTGGCAACGCCATATGCGCCGTACGTGGGGTAGCGGTCGCCGTGGCGCATGAGCTCGACCTCGCTCCCCCCCTCCGTGAAGCTGAGGTACGACCGGCGGTTCTTGGCCTCATCGTCATACCCCTTGAACATGTCCGCCATGGCCTGCGACTGATCGAACTGGGTGAGTCCCTCGTCCATCCAGGCGAATCGCTTTTCATCGGAGCCGATCATCATCGGGAACCACATGTGCCCGATCTCGTGGGTGATGACCTCGTAGAGACCGAGGCTGTCCCATTGGCCCCCGATGCAGGTCATCATGGGAAACTCCATTCCGCCACAGGAGGTGGGCCCGTCCACCGCCGTCATGTGCGGATAGGGATACGGTGCCAGATAGCGGGAGAAAAACTCCACGGAGTGCCGGCTGAAGCGGGCGCTCTCGGCCCAGTGGCTTACCCGCTGCTCGGGCCGGTAGAAGGTATAGACCGCGGCGGTGTCGGTACGGCCATCCCCGTTGGCATCACCCACCGCCGCGTTGGTGGCATCCCAGAGGTACTTGGCCGACGTGGCCCAGGAGACGTCGCGAACGGTGTCCGCCCGGAAACGCCAGGTGAGTTTGCCGCCGGACCCGGACGTAGTCGAGGTTCCCGCCACGCGGTCGGAATCGCTCACCACCCGCACAATGCCTTTGGCGTGGCTCGCGGAATCCAGCCGGGCCCGCGTCTGCGGTGAGAGGACCTCGGCCGGGTTCAGCAGTCGGCCCGTCGACGTTACCAGCCATCCCGCGGGCGCCGTGAGGCTGACGTCGTAATTGCCGTAGCCCATGTAGAACTCGGCGTTGCCGAGATACTGGTCGATCTGCCAGCCGTTGAGGTCGTCGTACACCGCCATCTGCGGATACCAGTAGCTGATGTAGAACGCCTCCCCATCCTGGCCGCCGCGAGGCGCGCCGTCCGGCGGAAGCCGCAGCCCCCAGGTGAAATCCAGGGTGGCCGACCGACCCGGCGGCAGCGGATTGGGTAACCGGATCCGGAGGATGGTGCCGTTCACCTGGTACCCTGGCCCATCCTTCTCGGTGGCCCTGAGCTCCGTCCCCTGCGCCGCCACCCGGCTGAGCTTGACCCCCTCGACCGACCAGGGCACGTCGGTGTTGTGTCGTGCATCTGGCGCAAAGAGGTTGTGCAGCAGGTGGACGTAGACCTCGTTGAGGGTGTCAGGCGAGCGGTTGTGGTAGGTCAGGGTTCCCTGCCCCGCCAGCCGCTTCGAGATGGGATTGAGCTCCGCCTGAAGCTTGTAGTCGGTCCACTGTTGCCAGTAGCGCGGGCCGGGTGCGCCGGTTCGCGTGCGGGTGCCGGCGGCCACGGCCCGGTCGAATGCCTCCACCGCAGGTATGGTCAGCCCGCTCGCGCGAGAGGTGCCCGGCTCGGGAGACGGAGAGGTTTCGGGTGCGGACCGGCCTCCGCCGCATGCGGAAATGGCCGCTATCAGAACGAAGCCGGCGACCGGGCGCCGGCGTGGCATGGCCCTGCAATCCATCAGCTTCTCCAACTCTCAGGGGGTGTGGATGATAGCGAAGTCTCAGCGACGCTGCACCCGGGCGATGCGCGCAGGAATGCCGGGGGACGCTCCGTAGGCGGCCCACACCGTTCCATTCCGGGAATCTATTGCCAGATGGCGGACCAATGCGCCCTGGCTCGGTAACCGATAGGTCTCGAACTGCCGGGTGGCGGGATCATACCGAAAGAGGGCATCCGCCGCCCCGGTGCCGATCCAGAGGGCTCCGCTCTGCCGATCGGCTCGAACTATATACGGAACTGCATCACGCACCGGCAGGGGGATCTCACTGAAGATTCCGGAGGCGGGGTCGAACCGGACCAGCAGGTTGGCCGCATACGCTGGAATCCAAACTATGCCCTTGGAGTCCACATCGAAGCGGCGGGGGCCGCTGTGCGGTGTGGGGAGCGAAAACACCTCGAATCGCCGGTTGCCCGGCGTGAAGGCGAATATGCGGTTGCCGGCCAGCTCGGATCCCCAAACCCGGCCGTCCGGGCCCACCCGGAGCTCGTACGGAATGGGCCCTCCAGGACCCTTCCCCAGAGTGGGGTGGGCTGGAACCTCGTGAGTGGCCACCCTGCCGCTGGCTGCCTCCACATGGCCGATCAGCTCGGGCGAATAGGTGAAGTGCCCGTTGAACCAGACCCGTCCCCCAGACCCGATGGCCAGGCTGTGGGGATACATCCCCACATCGAAGCTGCGCCATACCGAGTCCCGCTCCATCACCGCCAGCTTGTTCGGCGCGCCGAGGACCAGCCAGACCCGCCCCAGCGAGTCGATGTCGATCGCGCGGGGGTTGGCCTTCTCGACCGGAATGGGAATGCTGGTGAAGCGTCCGAGCGAGGGATCGAGACGGTAGAGCACGTGAGTGAACATCCCGGTCACAAGCACCGACCCCGAGCGCTCGATCGCGAGGTCATGCGGCAGGTCGCCCGGCTCCGGCATCATGAACTCGGTGATCTCCGCCTGGGCGGCCACCGGGAACACCACCTCGGAGGGAGACTTCTGCGAGTGGCGGGCCAGCCAGGCCGCGGTGCTCTTGGCTTCCCGATCCCACGCGATGACGGGAAAGGACGTTCGGGCGCCTGCATAGCCGAGCATCCGGGTGACCGCCTCGGCCCACTCGGCTTCGGTGCGTGAGCGGCCGTCCACCAACGCGATCTTTTCGTCGAATGGATGGCAGCCGGTGCAGTCCAGAATAAATTTTCGTTTCGTTTCCCCATCAGGCAGGCGAGCCAGCCAGCCAGCGCTCGGCGGCAGGGCAGCCGCGAGCGCAAGGAGGGTCAGGAGGAGAAGGCTCATGGCCCGGTCCGCGGCTTTCGTTCCCACAATACGTTCACGATCACCCAGCGCCCATCCACCTTGGCCAGCTGCATGTAATCCACCCAGTCCGCCATTACCGCCTTGGCGCTGGCCGCGTTGCCGAAGATGTCCAGCACGGTCACCTCTTTCTGGCGCCGCTCCTTGGGGGTCTCCTTCCCATAGCCGTGTCTGGTCCCGTTGACCAGCGCCGAGGCGCCCATGTTCTGCAACACGCTCCGGCCGGTGGCGGTGTCGCTGACGACGATCCGCTTGACCAGCTCGGGATGAAGCGCCCGCCCCATCCGGTCGGGATTGCCTTCATACCAGCCTTCGGCGTAATCCAGCGCCGCGGCCCGGATGGCGGCCGTATCGGCAGAGGTTTGGGCCTGCACCCCTCCCACCCGGGCGGCGGATAGAAGGAGCAGGGCCAGAATGGTTCTCATTGGCAGTCCGATGGGTGGGGGGCGGCGGTCGTAAGGCACCGGGGTCCTGGAGCCGTACGGCAGCGAAGCCCAGAGCGTTTCAGAAGCGGCTATCGGCTATCAGCTGATAGCCAACAGGTGACCGCTGATAGCCTGCCTACATGCGACGGAATCTGCAGGGCAGGCATCACACTACACCAGCGGGGCAATCCGGCTCCGAACCAACCTGTTCAAGCGGGAGTGGTTATGTCCAAAGGATGGCTTCCTCGCCTCAGGTCCGGCGGCGTAGGTTTCGCGTTTGCACTCGGCCTGCTGTCCGCGGGCCTCTTCCACCTGCCCTATCAATCGACTGCCCAACAGGCGGCCGTCACCACCGAGGCCCGGCCGGTCCCGCCCGCCGGAGTGACTTCGCTCGAGAACCTGAGTGAGGCTTTTGCGTCCGTGGCCGAGCACGTCAAGCCCAGTGTCGTCTACATCAAGTCCGGCCGGAAGCCGGAGAGCATGGCCCGCCGGGGCCAGCGGAATCCCCACAATGCGCCGGAAATGCCGCCCGGCTTCGAGCGCTTTTTCCGCGGCTTCCCGCCGATGCAGCAGGAGCCCCGCTTCCAGGAGGGGTCGGGTTCCGGATTCGTGGTGTCCAAGGATGGCTACATCCTCACCAACAACCACGTGGTGGACGGCTCCGATCTGGTGACCGTGCGCCTGCTCGACCGGCGTGAGTTCAAGGCCAGGATCGTCGGCACCGATCCGAACACCGACCTTGCCGTATTGAAGATCGACGCCAAGAACCTGGTACCCGCGCCGCTGGGCAGCAGCAGCGCCTCGCGCGTGGGGGAATGGGTGCTCGCCGTCGGCAACCCACTCGGGGACAACCTGACCTTTACGGTCACGTCCGGCATCATCAGCGCCAAGGGCCGCAGCCTGGCGCTGCCGGGCTCCAGTGAGCGCAGCATCCAGGACTTCATTCAGACCGACGCGGCCATCAATCCCGGCAATTCGGGCGGTCCGCTGGTCAGCATCCGTGGTGAGGTTATCGGCGTCAACTCCGCCATCGCCAGCCAGACCGGGTTCTACTCCGGCTACGGCTTTGCCATTCCGATCGATCTGGCCCGCAAGGTGATGGATCAGATCATCGCCGAGGGCAGGGTGCACCGCGCCGCCATCGGTGTCAGCGTACAGAACGCCACCGCCAACGACGCCGAGTATGTAGGGCTGCCCGATATCCGCGGCGTCCTGGTGCAGGATTTCAGCGACGACTCCCCGGCCAGGAAGGCGGGCATCCAAGCCGGCGACATCATCATCTCGGTGGATGGGAAGCCGGTCGAGTATGTCGGGCAGCTGCAGCAGCAGGTGGCCTTCCGCAAGCCGGGTGAGAAGGTGAAGGTCGAAGTGGCCCGGAAGGGCGGCGTCCGCAAGACGTTCGAGGTGCGCCTGCAGGAGGTGTCGGCCCCGCGCGATGTCGCATCGCGAGGCCCATCGGCCCGGGACGAGGCCGCGGACTCGGAAGCCGGAGCCACGGCGGATATCGACCTTCTCGGACTGACGGTGCAGCCGTTGGACCAGAGCGATGTGGAGCAGCTCGAGCTCAAGCCCGAGCAGCGGGGGCTGCTGGTGACCGAGGTCGCCCCGGGCGGCCCGTCGCAGGGCGAAGTGGCGGAGCCCGGCAATGGGGGACCCGACATTCTGTTGTCGGTCGAAGGCAAGCCGGTGAAGAGCGTCGCCGACCTCCGGAATGCCCTCCGGGCCAATAAGGCTGGGGACATCGTCACCCTGCAGCTGTACAACACCCAGGCCAGGGGTAACCGGATCGAAAGGATCCGGCTGGGCGAGTAGGACCGTCGCAGTATTCCCCAGTGAACAGGAGCGCGCGCCCAATCCGGTTGCGCGCTCTCTTCATTTGAGACCCAGGACATCGCCCGAGTCTCGCGCAATCCGGAAATTCAGTGAATACTGAACGGATTAACTTTTGGCCCGGTCCCTCGTCTTATCCCGGATGCGAAAAGCCATGGACCCCCGAACCGCGAACTTTATCGAGCGCATGGGCCTGGCGCACGAAGCCGACGGCCTGCCGCGCATCGCCGGACGGATCTTCGGGCTGCTGCTCATCAGCGAGGACGCTCGCTCGCTGGACGACCTCGCCTGCGAGCTCAAGGTCAGCAAGGGCAGCGTGAGCACCAATGCCCGGTTGCTCGAGCAACGTGGAATCCTGGAGCGAATCTGCCGGCCGGGGGATCGCCGGGATTACTACCGGATTCCGCCCGACCTGTTCAGCCACACCATGGCGCAGCGCCTCGCCCGCTGGCAGCGCTTTCACGAGGCTATCGGCGCCGCCCGCACCACCCTGCCGATCCGGAGCCAGGAAGTACTGGACCGCCTGGAGGAGTATGAGTCCGCCTATGCCTTCATGTCGCAGGTTATCGGCGAAGCCCTGGCCCGCTGGCGAGCCAGCCGCAACCGCTCGGCCCTGGTGGGATCCTCCCGGTGAACCCCCGAGCCCTCTTGCCCGCAGCCTGGCTGCTCGGCTGCGCTGCGTGTGCCGGCACCCCCTCGGTGCATGGAGTGGCCGGCATTTCGCCCGCCGCCAATGCTGCCTGGACGCCGCCGGCGCGTCCGGCCGGTGCGCGCGATACGGCACCGGCTTTGGAGCTGCCGCCAGACCTGGAGCAGCGTCTCAGACGCCTGACCCTCTCCGACGTGGTCGATATCGGGCTCAGGAACAATCCGGCCACACGGCTGTCGTGGGCCAATGCGCGCGCCGCCGCCGCCGCGTATGGATCTGCCCGCGGCGCCTACTTCCCGACGATCGACGGGGAGGTCACCGGCACCCGGCTCAAGACCGTTGCCTCGCAGGGACGCAGCGCCGTCACTCAGTCGGTGCTGAACCCCAGTCTGAATCTTTCCTATCTGTTGTTTGATTTCGGGGGCCGCTCAGGCAACGTGGGCGCCGCCCGGAACGAGCTGATCGCCGCGAACTTTACCCACAATGCGGCCCTGCAGGGTGTGGTGCTCGAGATCCAGCGGGCCTACTTCGAGTACGTCGCCAATCGAGCGCTGCTCGACGCCCAGCGCACCACGCTGCGGGAGGCACGGACCAACCTCGCTGCCGCCGAGGAGCGCAACCGGGTGGGAGTCGCCACCATCGCGGACGTGCTGCAGGCCCGGACCGCGGCCTCACAGGCCGAGCTGGCGGTTCAGGCGACCGACGGCAACCTCCAGACGGCACGGGGCGCGCTCGCGCTCTCGCTCGGAATTCCGGCCAATCTGCCATACGACATCGACTCTACGGCGGCAGCCGGGCCGGTGGCCGTGCTGGCCGACAGCGTGGACGCCCTCATCGCCCGGGCCATCGAGGCCCGGCCCGATCTTGCCGCCGCCCAGGCGGAGTTCGAGGCAGCGCGGTCGGAGATTGCAGTGGCGCGCGCCAGCCGGCTGCCTTCGCTGACCCTGGATGGCACGGGTGGACGGACCTACACCACCACGCTGCCTCAGGGTGGCAATAACTACGCGGTGTCCCTTGGTCTTCGAATACCGCTGTTCGCCGGCTTCTCCCGGATCTACGACCAGCGGCGGGCAGTCGCGCTCTCTGAAGCCGCAGCCGCCCGGGCGGATGCCCTGGGACAGCGCGTGATATTCGAGGTCTTCAGCTCGTATCACCTGCTCCAGACGGCGGCCCGGCGGGTCCGGACCAGCGAGGATCTGATGGCGAGCGCGGAGCAATCGAGCGAAGTAGCCCTGGGCCGGTACCGGGCCGGCGTCGGCTCGGTACTCGATCTGCTCTCCGCGCAGACCGCCCTGGCGGACGCCCGGGCCCAGCACGTCCTGGCACGGCTGGAGTGGAATACCTCCCTGGCACAGCTGGCTCACGACGCCGGGGCCCTCGATGCCCGGGGCGGAAATTCATTGCGGCTTGCGCCCGACTCCATCAACGTGACGCCTCCATGACGAGAACGACGGTGCAGCTTCACTTTCCTCTTGCGGGCCTGGTGCTGGTCGCCGCCTGTTCTGACCCGCAGCCGCCGGCACCGCCCGCGGTGCCCGTCACGGTTGCCACCGCCGAGCGGCGCACCGTTCCGTTCGAGCTGCCGGCCACTGGCACCGTCGAGCCGCTGCAGACCGTGGCCGTACAGGCCCAGGTCGGCGGGCAGCTCCGGCGCATCGGATTCAAGGAGGGTGACGAGGTCAGACAGGGTCAGGTGCTCTTTGAGCTGGATGCCCGCCCCTACCGCGCCGCGCTGGATCAGGCGACGGCGCTGCTGGAGCGGGACCGGGCCCAGGCGGCCAATGCCGCAGAGGAGGCGAAGCGGTACGAGTCGCTGGTGGAAAAGGAGTTCGTCACCGCGCAGCAGTACGAGCAGGTGCGCACCAACGCCGCCGCGGCCAAGGCGACTCTGGCCGGAAGCCAGGCGGCGGTGGATCAGGCCCGGCTGAACCTCCAGTACGCCACCATCCGGGCTCCCATTTCGGGACGCACCGGCAGCCTGCTCATTCGTGAGGGCAACCTGATCCGGGAAAATGCCACCGAGCCGCTGGTGAAGATCAATCAGCTGCGGCCGATCCTGGTTCGCTTTGCAGTGCCGGCCAACAACCTTCCGTTGATCCAGGAGCATCTCGGCAAGAACCCGGTGGTGCGGGCCGAGCCCTCCGGTGGGGGAGACCCGAGTGAGGGAACGTTGAGCTTCGTGGACAACGCGGTGGACAGCAGTACGGGCACGATCCTGCTCAAGGGCCGTTTCCCCAACGATGACGGCGCGCTGTGGCCGGGCGGATTCGTCAACGTGCGGCTGCAGCTCTACGTGGAGAAGGATGCCCTGGTGGTGCCGGCGGCCGCCGTGGTCTCCGGCCAGCAGGGCAGCTTCGTCTTCGTGATCCAGCCGGACAGCTCGGCCGCCACCAAGGCCGTAACGGTGCGACGGACGTCCGGCGACCTGGCCATCGTGAGCGGCGAAGTGCAGGAGGGCGATCGGGTGGTGGTGGACGGCCAGCTGCGCCTGCGGCAGGGCTCCAAGGTCCAGATCAAAGCCGCCGCGGACACTGCGCGGCGGCTGGGGGCACTATGAATACCGAGCTCTTCATCCGGCGGCCGGTCATGACCACCCTGGTCATGCTCGGCATCCTGATCTTCGGCCTCGTGGCGTATCGGCAGCTGCCGGTCAGTGACCTGCCCGCGGTGGACTATCCGTCGATCTCGGTAAGCGCCAGTCTGCCTGGGGCCAGTCCCGAGACGATGGCCTCTGCCGTGGCGACGCCGCTGGAAAAGCAGCTCTCCACTATTCCCGGGGTCGAGACCATGACCTCGACCAGCACCCAGGGCAGCACGTCGATCTCGCTCCAGTTTGTGCTGAGCCGGAACATCGACGCTGCCGCCCAGGACGTGCAGGCGGCCATCTCCCAGGCTCAACGCCAGCTGCCTCAGGAAATGCTCCCGCCGAGCTTCCAGAAGGTGGACCCCTCGGCCCAGCCCATCCTCTACTACGCGTTGTCCACCACCACGCTGCCCCTGCCTCAACTGAACGAGTACGCGGAAAGCTTCCTGGCCCAGCGGCTCTCCACCGTGGAGGGAGTGGCCCAGGTGCAGGTCTACGGGTCGATGAAGTACGCGGTCCGGATCCAGCTCGATCCCCAGGAGCTGGCCTCCCGGAGCATCGGCATTGACGAGGTGAGCCGGGCAATCGAGACCGGCAACGTGAATCTCCCCACCGGCATCCTCTGGGGCACCGACAAGGCCTTTTCGGTGGAGAGCCAGGGCCAGCTCACCAATGCGGCGGGGTTCGGGGCGTTGGTGGTGGCCTACCGCGACGGCGCCCCCGTCCGGCTCCGAGATCTCGGGCGGGTGGTGGACAGCGTTCAGGACACCAAGCGGGCCAGCTGGTACAACGGCCAGCGCGCCGTGGTGCTTGCCATCCAGCGCCAACCCGGCACCAACACGGTGGCGGTGGCGGAGCGGGTCAAGGCGGAAGTGGAGCGGCTGCGGTCCCAGATACCCCCGTCGATCGACATCGCCACCCTCAACGACCGGTCCCGCACGGTCCGGGCGTCCGTGGACGACGTGAAGTTCACCCTCTTCCTGGCGCTCTGCCTGGTGGTGATGGTGATCTTCCTCTTCCTGAGGAACCTGCGGGCCACGATGATTCCGGCCCTCTCGCTCCCCTTGTCGCTGGTCGGGACCTTCGCGGTGATGCACCTGCTGGGCTACAGCCTGGACAATCTGTCCTTGATGGCGCTCACCCTGGCCGTGGGCTTCGTGGTGGACGACGCGATCGTGGTGCTGGAGAACATCGTGCGGCACATCGAGAAGGGCGAGTCGGTGCTGCAGGCCGCGATCAACGGGAGCCGGGAGATCACCTTTACGGTCATCTCGATGACCCTGTCGCTGGTGGCGGTGTTCATCCCGGTACTGTTCCTGGGCGGGCTCATCGGCCGGCTGTTTCAGACGTTTGCCGTGACCATCGGCGTGGCCATTCTGGTCTCGGGGTTCGTCTCCCTGACGCTCACGCCCATGCTCTGCAGCCGGTGGCTCAAGCCCCATGAGGCCAACGAGCGCCACGGCCGCCTCTATACCACCATCGAGCGAGCCTGGGACGCGTCCCTCAGCTGGTACGAGCGCAGCCTGCAATGGGTCATGGATCGCCGGGGACTGGCCATGGGCTTCAGCGCCCTGATCCTGATCGGCACGGTCGTGCTCGCCCGCATGGTGCCCAAGGGTTTCATTCCAAGCGAGGACCAGAGCCGTCTCGTGGCTACGACGGAGACTGCTGAGGGCACCAGCTACGACGCCATGGTCAGGCACCAGCAGGCGGCCGCCGCCATCGTGCAGGAGGATCCCAACATCAATGGCTTCATGTCGGCGGTCGGCGGTGGCGGCCGAATCAGCACGGTAAACCAGGGGCGGTTCATATTGAACCTGAAAGACCCCAGTGAACGGGAGATGAGCGCCGACGAGGTGGCCCGATCGCTCACCCAGAAGCTCAGCGCGGTCCCCGGGATGCGGGTGTTCATCAGCAATCCGCCGCCGATCAACATCGGCGGGCGCGCCTCCAAGAGCGAGTACCAGTTCACGCTTCAGAGCTCCGACATGGAGGCGCTGTACCAGGGCGCCGCCGCGCTGGAGCAGCGGCTGCAGCAGGTGCCCGGCCTGAGAGACGTGACCAGCGATCTCCAGATCAAGAACCCCCAGGTGCAGGTGGCCATCGACCGCGACCGGGCCGCCGCGCTGGGTATCGATGTGAACCAGATCGAGAGTGCGCTGTACAACGCCTACGGCGCCCGGCAGGTCAGCACCATCTACACGCCCAACGACCAGTACTGGGTGGTCATGGAGTTGCTGCCTCAATACCAGCGCGACCTCTCCGCCATGAGCCTGCTCCATCTCAGCGGACGGGAGGGCGTGTCGGTGCCGCTGGGCAGCCTGGCCAGGGTGACGCCGTCGACCGGCCCGCTCACCGTGAACCACTCGGGCCAGCTTCCTTCGGTTACTCTCTCGTTCAACCTGGAGCCGGGAACCTCGATCGGCACGGCGGTGGAGCGGGTGGAAGCTGCCGCGCGCGAGGTGCTGCCCTCCACCATCAGCACCAGCTTTGCCGGCACCGCCCAGGCGTTCCAGGCCGCCCAGCAGGGACTCCTGGTCCTCCTGGTCCTGGCAATCCTCGTGATCTACCTCGTGCTCGGCATCCTGTACGAGAGCTTTGTCCACCCCCTGACCATTCTCTCGGGGCTGCCGTTCGCCGGGTTCGGGGCGCTGCTGGCCCTGATGGTGCTGGGCCTCGACCTCAGCATCTACGCCTTCGTCGGCATCATCATGCTGGTGGGCATCGTGAAGAAGAACGCCATCATGATGATCGACTTTGCCATCGAGGCCGAGCGGCGGGAGCACACCTCCGCCCGGACGGCAATTCTCCAGGCCGCCAGCGTCCGGTTCCGGCCCATCATGATGACGACCCTGGCAGCTCTGGTCGGCACTCTTCCGATCGCGCTGGGGCACGGTGCCGGGGCCGAGTCGCGCCGTCCCCTTGGCGTGGCGGTGGTGGGCGGGCTCCTGTTCTCCCAGATCATCACGCTGTACATCACCCCGGTGGTGTATACCTACCTCGATGCCTGGCAACAGCGCATGGCCCGGCGGCGAACGGCGCAGTACGTCGAGCCGGTGGCTGGTGAAGGCAGGACGGCCGAGGTGCCGGGATGAGCGCGGTGGACATCCGGGGCCATGCCGCGCCGGAGCCGGACCCGCGTCTGGCGGAAGCAAGCCGGCTGTTTACCGATGTGGCCGAGGAGCTGGGCAAGGTGATCGTGGGCCAGCGGGCCATGCTCGATCGCCTGCTGATCGGCCTTCTGGCCGATGGCCACGTACTGCTGGAGGGGGTGCCCGGTCTGGCCAAGACGCTCGCGGTCCGGACCCTGGCCGCCACAATCGCGGGAGGCTTTCATCGGATCCAGTTCACCCCCGACCTGCTGCCTTCCGACCTGATCGGTACGATGATCTACAATCAGCGGAGCGGCGACTTCTCGGTGCAGAAGGGGCCCATCTTTACCAACATCCTGCTGGCCGATGAGATCAACCGGGCTCCCGCCAAGGTGCAGAGCGCGCTGCTCGAGGCCATGCAGGAGAAGCAGGTTACCATCGGGGGACAGACCTTCCCGCTGCCGGAGCTGTTCCTGGTTTTGGCCACCCAGAACCCCATCGAGCACGAGGGCACCTATCCGCTGCCCGAGGCCCAGGTCGATCGTTTCATGTTCAAGCTGCTCGTGACCTACCCCGAGCGGCGGGATGAGCGTGAGGTGCTCGACCGCATGACGGCAGGGCCCGAGCCTGCGGCTCGCCCCCTGCTGGATCCGCAGCGCGTCATCCAGGCCCGCCGCCTGGTGGACGAGGTGTACGTAGACGGCCGGATCAAGGAGTACGTCCTGGATCTGGTTGCAGCCACCCGCCAGCCGGCCGCGGCCGGCCTGACCGATCTGGCGCCACTCATCGAATACGGCGCCTCACCCCGAGCCGCCATCTTCCTCATCCGCGCGGCCAAAGCCCACGCCTTTCTTCAGGGCCGTGCCTTCGTCATTCCCGAGGACATCAAGGCGCTGGGTCTCGATCTGCTCCGCCACCGGCTGTTGCTGACCTACCGCGCGGACGCCGAGGGCGTGGGCCCCGACGCGCTGCTGGGGAGGATCTTCGAGACCGTCCGGGTTCCATGACGCCTGAGGAGGTGATGCGCGAGGTCCGGCGCATCGAGATTCGGACCCGCCACCTGGTCCGCGACATCGTGGCCGGCGAGTACTCCAGCACCTTCCGCGGCCGGGGAGTGGAGTTTGCCGAGGTGCGGGAGTATCAGCCGGGAGACGACGTCCGATCCATCGACTGGAACGTCACCGCCCGGCTCGGCTCTGCCTACGTCAAGCGATTCATGGAGGAGCGCGAGCTCGCTGTGGCCTTCGCGGTGGACTTCAGCGCCTCCAAGCGGTTCGGTAGCCGGCACCGCACCAAAAGTGACCTGACCACCGAGGTGTGCGCGGTGCTGGCATTGGCCGCGGCCCGGAATAACGATCGGGTC
The DNA here is from genome assembly GCA_036379675.1 of Gemmatimonadales bacterium. GTDB lineage: Bacteria > Gemmatimonadota > Gemmatimonadetes > Gemmatimonadales > GWC2-71-9 > CAVVWJ01. The sequence goes on from DASVGF010000231.1 coordinate 13,575, forward strand.
GGCGCTCTGTTCTTTACCGACCGGGTCGAGCGCATGGTTCCCGCCCGGAAAGGGCGGCGCCAGGTTCTCCGGATCATCAGCGAGCTCCTCGCTTTCGAGCCGGCCGGCACCGGCACCGATCTTCGGCTGGCCCTGGAGTATCTCGAGTCGGTTGTCCGGCGCCGGTCCGTGGTTTTCCTGCTGTCGGATTTCCTGACCGCGGGCTACGATGCGGCGCTGACCCGCCTGGCCCAGCGCCACGACGTGATCGCCGTACAGATCGCCGACCCGCGCGAGCGCGAGCTGCCGGACGCCGGCGTCCTCACCTTGAAGGAGCCGGAGACGGGAGCCTGGCGCCACCTCGATACCGGCGATCCGGCGGTGCGGGAGGAATTCCGGCGACAGATGGCCGAGTTCGACCGGGCACTCGAGCGGCGGCTGCGCGAACGGGGGGTAGACCTGATCCGGCTGGAGACGGATCGCTCGTATGCCGAGCCGCTGATCGCGTTCTTCCGGCGGCGGGAGCGCATGCTGTGGCGATGATGCGCGTCATCCTGGGCCGGGAGGCTTTCATCCTCGCCTCATTCCTGGCGGTCAGCACAGGTTCTGCCCAGGAGCTTCCCGCCAAGCGCTACGGCCAATCGTTCGAGGTGGTGGCCGATAGCGCCAACGCAACCGTGGGTGATACCGTCACCCTCCGGTTTCGGGTGCGCCTGCACGAGCGCGACATGCTGCTCGACACCGTCCCGCGTCCGGTTGAACGCCTTCCTGCCGGTGTGCGCATACTCGCCGTGGAGAAGCTCACCCGCGCCGCCGACCGGGTCTACCAGGGATCGGCGCGGGTTGCATTCTACCGGCCCGGCCGCCGCGCGGTGCCGGTGTTTGGTCTCCCCTACATGCGGATCGTCGAAGGGATTCCCCGCGCCACGCTCCCCAGCGACTCTGCCTTCGTCGTAATCCGGGCGGTGCTGCCGGCGGGGGACCCTCCCCTCAAGGACATCAAGGAAGCCGAGCCCTCTTCGGGCTCGCGGCTCGTTCCGGTGCTGGCTCTGCTGGTTCTCGCCGCCGCGGGGCTCCTCTACCGGGGGGCTCGCAAGGTCCGCCGGAGGACGCCGTCGCCGCCGCCCGAGCCGGCGGTTCCGGCTTCGCCGCCACACCGGACGCCGTACGAGAGGGCGATCGAGCGGCTGCGCCGGGTGGAGCGTGAAGGCTGGCCGGCCCGGGGAGACGTCGCGCGGCACTACGAGGCGCTGGTAGACGTGGTCCGCCAATACCTGGAGGAAGCCGAGGGAGTCGCGGCCTGTGAGCGAACCTCCTCGGAGCTGCTGTGGGCGCTGCCGCCTCATCTGACTGCCGGCGGACTCAGGAACCGGTGTCACGCGATTCTCAGCCAGGCCGATCTGGTGAAGTTTGCCGAAGTGAGGCCTTCGGAGGCGAGTGCGGCAGCGTTTCTCGGAGACGCACGGCTCTTGCTCGAGAGCTGGCACCGGGCTCGGCTCACGCCGGAGGTGGCGGATGCGGTTCGCTGATCCGCTCTTCCTCCTGCTGCTGGCGGTCCCCACCGCCTCCGCCGCACGGGCCTGGCTGCGAAGACGGCAGCCTCCCGCCGAGCATCTCGCCTTTCCTGTGCTCGAGTTCCTGGCCGCGGTGCCGGCCGGCCGGCGCGTGCGGTGGCGACCTCTACTCGGCGCGTTGCGTGCGGCCGGACTCACGCTGCTGGTGCTGGCCCTCGCCAGGCCCCAGCTGCTCCACGACATCCGCGAGGTCCGGCTCAAGTCGCGCAATATCATGGTCGCCCTCGACATTTCGAGCAGCATGAAGGCGGGTGACTTCAAGCCGGGAAACCGGCTGGCAGTTGCCCGGCGGGTGCTCAGCGAGTTCGTGGAGAAGCGGGAGGGAGACCTCATCGGGCTGGTCACCTTCGCCGGCCGCACCTTTCTCCAGGCGCCGCTCACGCCCGACAACGATCTGCTGGGCCAGACCATCAGCCGAGTGGACATCGGCATGCTTCCCGACGGCACCGCCATCGGCACCGCCATTGCCATGTGCCTGAATCAGCTGAAGGACCTGCCCGCCAAGGCGAGCGTCATCGTGCTCATCACCGACGGCGCCAACAACACGGGCCAGCCCAGCCCCTTCGCGGCCGCCGAGGCCGCGCGCGCCCTCGGGGTCCGGATCCACGCCATCGGCCTCAGCACCTCAGACACCACTCAAGCCGACCGGAATCTCATCTGGCGGTGGGGCCGGCAGCCGGCCCGCCTCACCCGCTGGGATGAGGCGGTGCTCACGCGGATCTCCTCCCGCACCGGCGGCCAGTATTACCGCGCCACCGACCCCGAAGGGCTCCGCCGCATCATGGCCGAGATCGACCCGCTGGAGCGGCAGGATGTGCTCGCGCGTGAGATCCGGGATTATCGGGAGCTCTACCTTTGGCTCCTGATCCCCGGCGTCTTGCTGCTCGCACTGGAGATGGCACTCGGCCTGACCTGGTTACGGAGCCTGCCATGACCTTCGGCTACCCGCTGGCCCTTGTGCTGCTGTTCACGGCGATGCCACTGGCGGTGTGGGCAGTGGCTCGGCAGGAACGCCGGCGCCGCACGTCACTGGAGAAGTTCGGCCAACTCGCGGTGCTCTCTCGCGTGTCTTCGATCCCCCCGGAGCGGCGCCGATCTCTGCGTCATGCGGTACGACTCGGCGCGATGGGACTGGCATTGCTGGCCCTGGCGCGCCCTCAACTGGGCGAGCGTCCGGCCTCGCTGGCCCAGTCGGGCCGCGACGTGCTGGTGCTGCTCGATCTCTCCCGCTCCATGAATGCCGCGGACGTCGGCAGCCCCGGAGAGACCCGGCTCGAAGCCGCCAAGCGCGCGGCGATCGAGGCACTGTCGGCATCTCCCGGCGACCGTGCCGGACTGATCGTGTTCGGCGGCAGCGCCTTTCTTCAGCTGCCTCTGACGGGAGATCGAGCCGCCTTCATGCGATTTCTCGAGGCCGCGAGCACGGATGACATCGCCGATCCCTCCACCGATTTGTCCCGCGCGCTGGCCACGGCGGCCACCGCGTTCGAGCACGATGGCGAACGCGGCTATCAGGCGGTGCTGCTCCTCTCCGATGGTGAGAGCCGCGAGGCCGACCTCGCCCCGGTTCTCCGGCAGCTCCGCACGGCCGGCGTCCCTGTCTTTGCCATCGGCCTGGGTAGCAGCGGCGGCGCGCCGATTCCCGCCGAGAGTACCGCCGCACCCGAACGGTGGCATCGCGACCACATCGGGCGCGTGGTGCAGTCCCGCCTGGAGGAGCGCGACCTCCGCCGGGCTGCGCGGGAGACCAATGGCGCGTACGTCCGCTGGACGACAGAGGCAGGAGCGACCGTGGGCGCAGAGCTGGAGCGGATGGAGAAGCGCACCCTCTCCTCCCGGACGGAGCCCGAGCGCGCCGACCGCTTCCAGTGGCCGCTCGGCCTTGCCGTTGCGCTGCTGGTGTTCGATCCGCTGCTGGGAACCCGGCGCCGGGGACCCGGCCGATGAAGCCCACGCTTTTCACCGGGCTCTGCTTCCTGCTCCTGGGCTGCGGTGCGGCCCACCGGGCCGAACGGTTGTATCAGAAAGGACAGTTCCGTGAGGCCCAGGCCGCTTGGGAGAAAGCCCTCGAGGCCGGCGGCGACCCTGCCCTGCACCTGGCCAACGGAAACGCGCTCTATCGGCTTCGCCGCTACGACGAAGCAGCCAGGAGTTACCGCGAGAGCCAGGCCGTTCCCCGGCTCAGGCAGCGGAGCTATTACAACCTTGGCAACGCGCTGGTGCGGGTGGCCGAAGAGGCCGCCCAGCCGGAAGAGCCCTTGCGCCAGGCCATCGCGGCCTATGAGGAGGCGTTGCGGCTGGAGCCCGGCGACTCTGCGGCCAAGTGGAACCTCGAGATTGCGGTCGCGCGGCTGGGCGACGACCGTGACTCGGGCGGCTCATCGGGCCGCGGGCGCTCAGCCGACTACGGGCGCGGGAACATGAACGTTCCCGGCTACGAGGGCAATCCGGAGGCGGCAGTCGGCGCCATGGCCGGTGGAGGCTACGGCGCAGGTGAGGGCGAGTCGGCGGAAGAGCTGAATGAAGCCCAGGCGCGCCAGCTTCTCGAGGCGGTCGAGCGGGAACAGCTCACCAGCCACCAGGGCCGGCAGGCCGGCAGCAGCGGCCAGGGCCAACTGGACTGGTGATTAGGAGGTGCTCTGTCGCCTGCTCGACCAGTCCAGGTTGACCAGGGCAACACCCAGCAGAATGACCGCGGTGGCAGCGATGGTTCGCAGGTTGATTGGCTCGTGCAGAATCGCCCAGCCGAGCAGTACGGCCACCACCGGGTTGACGTAGGCGTAGGTCCCGGCCTTTGCAATCGAGGTGTGGCCCAGCAGCCAGATGTACGCGGTGAATCCCACCAGCGAGCCGAAGATCACCAGGTAGACCCACGCCAGCGCCGCCTCCCAGCTCACCGCCGGAAGATCGAAGCCCTTCAGCTGACCGGCCACGGCCGCGATGGCCAGCAGCAGGATGCCGCCGCTGATCATCTCCATGCTGGTGGCCAGGAAGGGCGACTTCGGCAGCGGTGCGGACTTGGAGAGTACGGAGCCCCAGGCCCAGGAGGCGGAAGCCAGGATCAGCATGGCGGCGCCCATCAGGTCTACCCTATCGGCGACATCGTCACCGGGTGAGACCAGGAGCGCCACTCCCACGAGGCCGAGTAACAGCCCGCCGGTGACCCGAAATCCGGGGCGCGGTCCGCCTCTCGCCCACTCGATGCCCACCATCCAGATCGGCGCCACCGCGATGAGCACCGCCGCGAGTCCGGACGGCACCCGCTCCTCCGCCCACGCCACGGTCGCGTTGCCTCCGACGAGGAGGAAGGCCCCCACGATCGTCGCCGCCCGCCAATGCTCCCGCGTAGGCGAACCCTCCCCCCGGCGCCGGGCCCAGCCATAAAGCAGCAGTCCGGCCAGGAGAAACCGAGTGCCGGCCATCAGGTGCGGAGGGATGTCCACCACCGCCACCCGCATCGCCAGGTACGTCATGCCCCAGAAGAGGTACACGGAGAAGAAGGCGAGCGCGATCTTCCAGCGAATGCCGAGCGGCACTGGACCCCGGGGTAGAGAGATCGGCCCACAACACACACCTCATCCCGAGCGTAGCGAGGGAACCAGCCCGCGGCAGCCTTGTACCGGAGTAGATCCCTCGTTTCACTCGGGATGAGGTACGAGTCTTAGAACCAAGATTATAAACCTAGATCCAGAGGAAGGCCGGATGATCGTGGCCGGTCACCGCCACGATCACTCGTTCGTAGATCCGGGGTCCGTTTTCGCTGTTGGTGAAGACGACGATGGCGCGGCCGTGGATGGGGTCGGCCACGACGAAGTTCCGGAAGGAGTTGTTGGCCCCCCAGTGCCACAGCACCTCGCCGTACTCATCGCGCTGGATGCCCCAGCCCAGTCCCCAGTGGAGCGCGCTGTTGAGCCGGACCTGGGGCGTGGTCATGGCGCGCCGGGTTGGGGGCTTCAGGTCCAGCCCCGGCGCCGTGGGCTGGGCAACCAGGCGCGCCAGGAACTTGGCGTAATCTCCCACCGTGGTGAGGAGCGATGCGGCCGCGTTGGGCACCATGTAGAGCGGAAGTACCGGCCACTGTGGGTTGATCAGCGGTACCGCCCGGGCGGAGTCCTGATAGCGCCATTCGGCGAGTGGCTTGCCCCATTCGCCGGCAATGGCCAGGGTGCGGCGACCGATAGCCGCCTGCACGTCAAGACGATTCTCTCTGCCATCATACCCCGCCGCCATCCGGGACTCGAAAGCCGGCAGCCAGACGTAGCTGCTCTGCGTCATTGCCAGCGGATCGAGGACCTGCTCCCGCATCAGCTGGGGAAACGCCATCCCGCTCAACTGCTCCATCACCCGCTGGAGGTAGAAGAAGCCCTCGCCCGAGTAGGTGAACTCCGTGCCCGGATCCACCGCCGGACTGAGGGGTCCTGGCTGCTGCCGCCAGTTGGGCAAGCCAGTCGTATGGCTGAGAACGTGGCGGGCGGTGACCCGCCTCATGCGGGGGTTGTTTGCATCCGCGTCGGGAAGGTAGTCATAGAGGGGGCGGTCAAGATCGATGAGGCCCGCGTCGGCCAGCCGGAGCACGGCGTAGGCGAACACCGGCTTGCCCAGGGAAGCGGCCTCGAAGACGGTCTCTTCCGCCACGGGGCGCGAGGGATCTTCCACCGCTTCCCCGAACCCCCGCCTCCAGATCCGCCCCCCATCCAGCACCGCCAATGCGAGCCCCGGCACCGAGGCCAGCTCCAGCAGCCTGGGCAGGTGCCGGAGCAAGTCGGCGTTGGGCTGCCAGTTGGGCGGCGCGGAGCCGGCCGCCGCCTGGGCCGGCCAGGCCACCCGCGTCTGGGCCGACGCGAGCAGGGCACCCGCACCCCCAAGCATGAAATGGCGACGGCTAAAAGACATTGCGGAAGCCCCCGACCAGACCCTACGCAGATCAGGCCACTGCGTTTCGCCTCTTCCATCTAGATGGCCGCCGGGGAGAAAGGGTTGCGCGGGCGGCCGGCCTCCCGCACTTATCGAGCATGACCAAGCTGCCTGCCAACACCCGGATCGGCCGGGCCCGCCTGCGGGTGGGCGACCTGCAGCGCTCCCTGGCCTTCTATCGCGACGTGCTGGGGCTCCGGGTGAGCCGGGACGAGGGAAGCCGGGTAACTCTGGCCTCAGGAGAACAACGGGACACCGGTCAGTCGACCGGGCAGGAGAGGGCCCTGCTTGTGCTGGAGGAGCGGCCGGGCATTGCCCGCCGCCCCATGCGCCCGATCACCACCGGGCTCTATCATGTCGCGCTGCTGGTGCCCAGCCGCCGCGCGCTGGGACGCGCCCTCCTTGGCCTCCGCCAGGCGGGGTATCCCCTGCGGGGAATGTCGGACCATGCCGTGAGCGAATCACTCTACCTCGACGATCCGGACGGCAACGGGCTGGAGATTTACGCCGACCGGCCCCGCCCATTGTGGCCGGTCAGCAACGGCATCGTGCAGATGACGGTGGATCCCATGGATGTCGAAGGGGTCCTGGCGGCGGCGCGCGAGCGGCCTGAGCCATGGGCCGGCCTCCCGCTCGAGACCACGGTGGGACACGTACACTTCACCGTGTCGAGCCTGGGGCCGTCGGTGAGCTTCTACAGGGATGTGATCGGCTTCGACGAGATGATGAGGATACCGACTCTGGCCGCCGTGTCAGCCGGAGGCTACCACCACCACCTGAACCTCAATACCTGGGCGGGCGAAGGTGCCCGGGCCGATTCAGACAGTATGGCAGGACTATCGGGTTGGGAGCTCGAGGTGCCGGATGAGAGTGCGCGCCGGGCACTGATCGACCGGGTGACTGCCGCCGGCGCCAGGACACCCTCGATCAGCGGCGCCGCCGCCGCCCGCGACCCTGACGGAATCGCGCTGGATATCGTAGCGCCGGATCAGTCCTTGGGCCATCGGGAGCAACCCTAATCCTCCGCTTTGAGTGCACCCCGCACCAGCCTCATCATCTCGTTCAGCGTGAACGGCTTCTCAATCGTGAGCACCGCCCCCAGCATGGTGGCATTCGCCAGAAGATCGAGCCGCTTGGTCTGGCCGCCGCCCGACATGGCGATGATGCGGGTGCCGGGACTGTGGGCGAGCAGTTC
>DASVGF010000232.1:0-13080 GCA_036379675.1 Gemmatimonadales bacterium
GATCGAGCACGCCGCGGGCACCCTGGGGAACTACGGGCTCGGTGACCTCGTCACCGGTCGGACGATCACCTACGAGGTCGCCGCGAACTACAAGGTGCTGCTGGAGAACTACAACGAGTGCTACCACTGCGGCCCGGTGCACCCCGAGCTGTGCCGGATCGTCCCCGCATTCAAACAGCGGGGCGGGTCGGACCTGGATTGGGAGCGCGGCATCCCTCATCGCGAGGGCGCGTGGACCTTCACCGAGACCGGCACCAGCCGCCGGCGCCCCTTCGAGGGGCTCAACGACGACGAGCGCACCCGGCACAAAGGTGAGCTGGTCTACCCGAATTTCATGATCAGCCTGTCGGCCGACCACGTGACGGCCTACACCGTCTGGCCCCAGGGCCCGGGCCAGACCGAGGTGGTGTGCGACTTCCTGTTTCATCCGTCCGAGATGGCATCGAGCACGTTCGATGCGTCGGACGCGGTGGATTTCTGGGACCGGGTCAACCGGCAGGACTGGGCCATCTGCGAGAACGTGCAGCGGGGGATGCAGTCGCGGGTCTTCGAGCACGGCTACTACGCGCCGATGGAGAGCGCGAGCCTCGATATCCGCCGGTACATCAGGGAAAAACTGCAGGATGAGGTGAGGGGTGAGAGGTGAGAAGTGACTACGAGTACATCGTCCTTGGGCTCGGTGGATTCGGTAGCGCCGCTGCGTACTGGCTGTCGCGCCGGGCCGGCAACGAGGTACTCGGTCTGGAGCAGTTCGAGCTGGGCCATGTGCGCGGCGAGTCGCAGGACCACTCCCGCATCATTCGGCTCTCCTACCACACCCCCGAATACGTCGAGCTGGCCAAGCACGCGTTTCGCGCGTGGGATGAGGTGGAGCGCGACTCCGGCGAGCGGCTGATCCTCCGGACGGGGGGGCTCGATTTTGCCCACCGGGTGAGCGCCATACCGCTCAGCAACTACTCGGGAAGCATGGACGCGGCGGGTGTCCACTATGAGAAGCTGGACGCCGGCGAGATCATGCGGCGCTGGCCGCCGTTCCGGTTGAGCGACGACATGCATGGGCTATTCCAGCCGGAGAGCGGGATCGCAATGGCGGCTCGCGGCAATGCGGCCCACCAGCGGATGGCCCGCCAGCATGGGGCGACCCTGCGGGACCGCGCCCCAGTGGAAGCCATCCATCCGGACGGCGGTGAGATCGAGGTGCAGGCGGGTGGGGTGACGTACCGGTGTGCCAGACTGATCATCGCGGCGGGTGCCTGGTCCAACCGGGCGCTGGCGCCGTTCGGGATCCAGCTGCCGCTCACGGTAACCCAGGAGCAGGTGACCTACTTCGCCAGCCCGCGGCCGGCGGACTTCCAGCCGGAGCGCTTTCCCATCTGGATCTGGATGGACGACCCCTGCTTCTACGGCTTTCCCGCGTTCGGCGAGGCGGGCCCGAAAGTTGGCCAGGATGCCGGCGGCAGGGAGGTGACGGCGGAAACCCGCACCTTCGAGCCCGACCAGGCCGCGCTCCAGCGGGTCAAGGAGTTCCTGGCCAGGTACATTCCATCCGCGCTGGGTCCCATCATCTACACCAAGAGCTGCCTCTACACCCTCACACCCGACCGCGACTTCGTGCTCGACATGCTGCCCGACCATCCCAATGTTGCGGTAGCCATCGGCGGGGGACACGGCTTCAAATTCGCCTCCCTCATCGGCCGCACCCTGTCCGAGCTGGCGGTGGATGGGAGCACGGAACGAAACCTGGAGCCCTTCCGGATCAATCGGGCCATTTTGCGGCTGCTGAACCCTCCCAAGCATTACATGGTTTGATGGCGCAGCTGCATCGCGTCATGGGATTCGGGGACCTGCTGTTGTTCTATCTGGTGACCGGTTTCACGGTGCGCTGGATCGGCACCGCCGCTGCCGCGGGTCCGAGCGCCCTGATCATCTGGCTGATCGCGTGCGCGGCTTTCTATGTCCCCCTCATGCTTACCGTGCTCGAGCTTTCGTCCCGATATCCCGGCGAAGGGGGCTGCTACATCTGGAGCAGGCGGGCCTTCGGAGACTTCGCCGGCTTCATCACCGGGTGGACCTACTGGGCCTGTAATCTGCCGTACTTCCCGGGTCTCTTCTACTTCACCGCGGCGACGGCCCTCTTCATCGGCGGACCGGAGTGGCAATCCCTGTCGGGCCAGCCCTCGTATTTCATCGCCTTCTCCCTCACGGCACTGGCGCTCGCGGCCGGCCTCAACGTGCGGGGGCTCGGCGTGGGAAAGTGGCTTCACAATCTCGGGGCGATCGGCCTCTGGGTGCCCGGCCTGTTCCTGATCGGACTGGGCCTGGCCGCCTGGGTGCGGTTCGGCTCCGCCACGCCGTTCACCCTCGAGAACATGGTGCCGAGCACGCGGCTCAAAGACATCGTCTTCTGGTCTACCATCGCGTTCTCTCTGAGTGGGCTGGAGAGTGCATCGATGATGGGCGAGGAGATCAAGGACGCCCGGCGCAACATTCCGCGGGCACTCCTGAGTGCGGGCGTGCTGATCACCCTGCTCTACGTCCTCGGGACGGTTGCCATGCTGGTCGCCATGCCGCCGGGGGAAATTCTCCACCTGCAGGGATTCATGACCGCCATAGGCTCGGCCAGCGAGCGACTCGGCGTGGTCCACCTGGTTCCTGTTGTCGCGTTGTTGGTCGTGGTGGGAGGGCTGGGCCAGGGAGGCGCCTGGTTTGCGGCGTCGGGCCGCCTGCCGTTCGTGGCGGGACTCGACCGCTTTCTGCCGGCGGCGTTCGGGCGCATCCACCCGCGCTTCGGATCGCCGTACGTGAGCCTGCTGGTCCAGGCGGCGGTTGCGGCGCTGTTCATTCTCCTGGGACAGGCCGGCACCACGGTCAAGGGCGCCTACGACGTGCTGGTGAGCATGACCATCATCTCCTACTTCATTCCCTATCTGTTCATCTTCGCTTCCATGATCCGGCTCCAGCGGGAGCCGGCGGGGCCCGCCGTCATCCGGGTTCCCGGCGGCCGGCCCATGGCCGTCGCGCTGGCATCCCTTGGCCTGACAGTCACCTCGATCTCGATAGCGTTAGCGCTGATACCGGCCGAAGACGAGCCGCACAAGCTGCTGGCGGTGGTCAAGGTTGCCGGACTTACCATTCTGCTCGTTGCGGGGGGAGCCATGGTCTACTTTCTCGGCAGCCGGAGGAGACATGAGCGTCGACTCACGGCTGGGTGACCTCGACCGGGCCCGGTGGCGCATGGCCCTGACCCTCACGAGCGCCACGGTGCTGCTGTACTTCGGATTCATTGTTCTGGTGGCGTTCGGGCGGCCGCTCCTGGCCCGCCAGATCGTCCCGGGCCTCAGTCTGGGGATACTTCTGGGAGCGCTGGTGATTGTGGCATCCTGGCTCCTCACCTGGGTCTACGTGCGCTGGGCCAACACGGTCTACGACCCACAGGTGCGGGCGCTGATGGAGCCGGAGCCATGACCCAAGTCCAGGCCGCTGCGAACACCGCCATTGGGCAGCCCAGCGCCATTGCCATGGCGTTTTTCTTCGGGTTTATCGCCATCACCCTCGCCATCACCTACTGGGCGGCCCGGCGCACCCGGACCACCGAGCATTTCTATGCCGCCGGCCGGACGATCAGCGCCGGCCAGAACGGGTTTGCCCTGGCTGGCGACTACATGAGCGCCGCCTCGTTCCTGGGCATAGCGGGTCTGGTCTCCACGACCGGCTTCGACGGGCTCATCTACTCGACAGGCTGGCTGGTCGGCTGGCCGGTGGTGCTCTTTCTCATCGCCGAGCCGCTCCGAAACCTGGGCCGATACACCTTTGCCGACGTGGTGGCGATGCGCCTGAGCCAGACGCCGGTGCGGATTGCGGCCGCGCTGGGAACCCTGGCGACGGTAACACTCTATCTCATCGCGCAAATGGTGGGGGCGGGGGGGCTGATCCGGCTGATGTTTGGCTTCAGCTACGACCACGCCATCGTGCTGGTGGGCATAGTCATGATCGGCTATGTCCTCTTCGGCGGCATGATCGCCACCACCTGGGTCCAGATCGTGAAGGCAGTGCTGCTCATGACTGGCGCGCTGTTGCTTGCCGTCCTGGTGCTGCGGCGGTTCGGCATGAGTCCGGTGGCGCTGTTTGCCGCCGCGGCCCGACGCTATGGTGACGGCGTGCTGGCGCCGGGCAAGCTGGTGTCGAACCCGCTCGATGCCGTCTCGCTCGGCATGGCCCTTATGTTCGGCACCGCCGGGCTGCCCCACATCCTGATGCGCTTCTACACGGTGCCCGACGCCCGGGCAGCCCGCGCTTCGGTGTTCATTGCCACCGGTCTGATCGGCCTGTTCTATCTCCTCACGTTCATCCTCGGCTTCGGCGCCATGGTTCTGATCGGTCCCGGCGCCATTCAGGCCGTGGACAAGGGCGGCAACATGGCCGCGCCGCTGCTGGCCGAGCTGCTGGGAGGCACCCCGTTTCTCGGGTTCATCGCCGCGGTGGCGTTTGCCACCATTCTCGCCGTAGTAGCCGGCCTCACGCTCTCCGGCGCCGCCGCCCTGTCGCACGATCTCTGGGTCAGCGTCATCCGGAAGGGGCGGGCCGACGCCGGTGAGCAGCTCCGGGTGGCCCGAATCGCCACCCTGGCGCTGGGCATCGTGGCAGTCGGGCTGGGGATCACCTTCAAGGGACAGAACGTCGCCTTCATGGTCTCGCTGGCCTTTGCCATCGCGGCCAGCGCAAACTTTCCGGCGCTCGTGCTCGCCATCTTCTGGCGCGGCTACACCACCGCCGGCGCGGTCACCAGCATGACCACCGGTACCCTCGCCACCCTGGTCCTGATTTTCCTCTCCCCCACTATTCAGGTGGATATCCTGGGGCAGGGCAGTGCCTGGTTCGCACTCAAGAATCCGGCCCTGGTCACTATCCCCCTCTCGTTCTTCGCGGGGATTCTCGTCTCGGCTGTGGCGCCCGAGCCGGCGGCCGCGGCGGGGTTCACCCGACTGGAGCGGCGAACCCATCTTGGAGTCGTGGATACACCATGATCGCCCTGATCCGCCGCGCCGCGGGAGCGGCAGGAATTCTCGCCGGCTTGGCCCTGCCGGCTGCTGCGCAGGCACCAGTCCTCGACTATGCAAAGCTTCGCGACGAGACTGCCCGGCTGCTGAGTGAGTATATCCGGATCAATACCGGCAATCCGCCGGGGAACGAGCTGGCAGCCGCGCGATGGCTGCAAGCCCTGCTCGCCAGGGAGGGAATTCAGGGGCAGATCCTGGACACCGCCGAACTGGGCCCGGGCAGGGCCAACTTTTATGCAAAGCTGGAGGGAACCGGACCGGGGAAGGCTATCGCCTTGGTGCATCACATGGATGTAGTACCCGCCACCCGGTCACACTGGTCGGTGGATCCCTTTGGCGGCGAGATCAAGGACGGATATGTCTGGGGGCGTGGGGCGCTGGACATGAAGGGGCATGGCATCATCCATCTCGCCACCTTCATGGCGATCAAGCGAGCCGGTATTCCGCTGCAGCGCGACCTGGTCTATATCGGCAATGCCGACGAGGAGATCGGTGGGCTGGGGTCGCGAACCTTTATCGAGCGGCATCCGGAGCTGGTCAACGACATCGAGTACGTGCTCACCGAAGGTGCCGACACCCGGGTAGAGAACGGGCGCACCCGCTGGTTTGGCATCGACGTGGGCGAAAAGCGCACCTGGTGGAAGAAGATCATCGCCCGCGGGACCGCGTCGCACGGTTCGGTGCCCTTGGGCGACAATCCGGTCGAGCGGCTGGTCGGGGCCCTGGCCCGGGTGACGGCCTGGCAAACGCCGGTGCGGCTGACACCGGCAGTGGACCGGTTCTTCAAGGCGCAGTCACGCTACGAGACCGGCGAGCGCCGGGCCTGGCTGGCCGACGCCGCCGGCGCGCTGCGAACCCGGCGCGGACGGGCCTGGATCCTGAGCGAGCCCGAACGCAACGCGCTGCTTCGCAACACCGTCACGCCGACGGTGCTGACCGGGTCCGACAAGACCAACAGCATTCCCCAGTTGGCCTCGGCCGAGCTGGACATCCGGCTGCTGCCTGACGAGGATACCACCGCGTTCCGCCGGGCGTTGGAGAGGATCATCGCCGATCCGAAGATCAGCCTCGAGTCGATCGGCGACATGGCGCCGCGCTACGATGCGCCGCTCGACACCGAGATGTTCCATGCCATCGAGCGGGTGGCCGGCCGACTGCTGCCGGGTGTCCCCATTGCCACGCCCGTCAGCGCGGGCGCTTCCGACCGGCCCTACTACGCCTCGGCGGGTCTCATCTGCTACGGACTGGACCCCTGGCTGGTGGAACTGAAGGAGAGCCGCTTCAGCGTCCACGGGAACGATGAGCGGCTGTCACTCGAGAACATCGAGTTCGGGCTGAAGCTCTACGCGGGGATCATTCAGGAGATGCAGTCGACGGGAAAAAGCCGGAACAGTGGACAATGAACAGTAAACAGTAACGGGCGGCCCAACCTGTTCACTCTTCACTACGCACTCTTCACTGTCTACGCTTTTGGACTTCCATGCCCCAACGCTTTGAGCACCTCCCGGTCGAATTGCACCGAAAGGCTTTCGCGCCTGGAGTAGGGTCCCGGCTGATACGCCCGTGACTGGACGCCAAGCTGGCTCTGCTCGCAAATATGCCAGTCCTGCCGGTTGGTCATATCCCAGAACTCGATCCCGTCCTCCGGGTTGTGTGCCGGACTGGTCAGGCTGTCCGGATGGAAGAGCCAGGAGCAGGAGATCCTGGTGCGGTCCGGCGCCTCGGGCCAGAGGGTGTGGAACATCACGTAGTCCGGATGCAGGCTGAGCAGCATGTTGGGGAAGATGGCGTAGTAATAGACCCGGTTGAGGTCTTCCTCGGGTAGATCTCCCACCATCACCCCGCACGACCGCCCACTCATGGTAAGACTCTCGTGGCCTTCGTTGATCACCATGAACCCGCCGGTGAACGGACCCTCCGTCAGGTCGTTCTCGCCGCTGGTGGGTGGGGTCAGCTTGGCCAGCGAAGGGTGCACCGGACCACAGTGGTAGCACTCGGAATAGTTCTGGAAGAGCAGCTTCCAGTTGGCCCGTACATCGTACTCGATGGTTCGGGCCGACAGGAGGGTGGGCAGGTTGAAGCGGTCGAATCGGCCGATCAGCCGCCCGTAGGCGCGGGCGAACGGCTCCGGCTCCTGCGCCAGATTGATGAAGAGGAACCCTTCCCAGCTCGCGATGGCTACGCCGTGGAGCGGGTAGTCCGCCTTGCTGAAGCCTTCGATCTCATTGGCAGAGGGGGCGCCCAGCAGCCGGCCATCGAGCGCGTACGTCCAGGCATGGTAGGGGCACTGGATGGTTTCGGAGAACCGCCCCGCGTGCTCCTCGCAGAGCCGGGTTCCCCGGTGACGGCACACGTTGTAGTAGGCCCGGAGCGCACCGCCCTGGTCGCGCAGCACGATCACACTTTCCTCCCCGACCTGCTGGAGGAAGTAGTCACCCGGCCGGGAGACCTGCGCCTCCCGGCCCACGCAGAGCCAGCGCCGGGCAAAAATACGCTCCGATTCCTCGGCGAAGACGTCAGGCGCGACGTAGTAGCGGCGCGGCAGCGTGCGGGCGCCGTCAATGGCGATCTGGGTGGTCTTGAGGAACGCGGTCACGGGCGGGATTCTCCTGGAGGACCTGCTAAGATAATGTCGCCGGCCCGATCCGGACGGAAGGCCGGGATGACCCGGATTACGCCGCCAGAGTGATGCAGATTGTAGAAGGGCCCGGGGAGCGGTGCTAACATAGGCCGCTATCTCGTGCCAAACGGCTGTTCACTCGTGACGGAGGTTATGGTATGGCTATCAAGTCGAAGGCATGGACCAGCTGGGTCCTGGCACTTGCTCTGGCCCTGCCCACGGCGGGATGCGTGGCGGCCGCGGCGGCGGCCGGAGCCGGAGCGGGGATCTATCTCACCACCCGCGGCGCCGAGTCGATGGTAGAAGGCTCGATTGACAACGTGGCGGAGCGTACCCGGGCCGTCTTGAACGAAGAAGGCATCGCCCTCGACGAATCCAACTTCGAGAACGGTGGCGACAAGCGCGAGTTCAAGGGCAAGAAGGGCGACCTGGACGTCTCCGTGGAGCTGGAGCGCAAGGGCTCCAACACCACCCGCGTCGAAGCCAGCGCCCGGAAGAACGTGGCCGAGTGGGACAAGGAATACGCGCAGCAGCTGCTGTCGAAGATCGTCGCGAAGAACTGAACTGATCGCCAATGCCGGAGATCCGGGGTGTGCTCGAGACATCGCTCTACGTGAGCGACCTCGAGCGCTCCCGGTCTTTTTACACCCAGCTGTTCCATTTCCCCGTCATGCTCCAGGACGATCGCTTCTGCGCGCTCGATGTCTGCGGCCGGCAGGTTCTGCTGCTGTTCAAGAAGGCCGCCACCGGCGCACTGCCCACCGCGGGCGGCTTGATTCCTCCCCACGGGTCGCCGGACGGGGGGAGTCTGCACGTGGCGTTCGCCATCGGACGAGATGACCTGGATCCCTGGGAACGGCGGCTGGCGCAGGACCACGTCACCATTGAAAGCCGGGTTCAGTGGCCCCGGGGCGGGAAGTCCCTCTATTTCAGGGATCCCGACGGTCACCTGGTGGAGCTGGCCTCACCGGGGCTCTGGCCCATCTACTAAGCGGGTTCTGCTCCCGGGAGAACAATCGCCCGGCACTCACCGAAGCCGATACGGGCCGCTCCGGGGCGCTCACAATGCCCTCGCAAGATCACCTCATCCCCATCCTCGAGGAACTTGCGGGTCTCTCCGGTGGGAAGCGCGACGGGCTCGGCTCCCCGCCAGGTCAGCTCGAGCAGGCATCCCCGAGAATCTTTCGCCGGCCCTGAGATCGTTCCGCTGGCAAACAGGTCGCCCGGACGGAGGTTGCACCCGTTGCTGGTGTGGTGGGCCAGCATCTGCGCCGGCGTCCAGTAGAGGTCGGCCATTCGGGCCCGGCTCAGCCGGTGGGGAGCCAGGCCGCTCTCACGCATTCTGGCCGTCCTCAGGAGCACTTCCACCGTGACGTCTACTCCGCCGCGTTGCCGGTTCGACGTCGAATCCAGATACGGTAGCGGTGCCGGATCGCCGGTCGGCCGCTGGAAGGCCGGAACTCGATACGGCTCGAGCGCCTCGAACGTCACCACCCAGGGCGAGATGGTTGTGGCAAAGCTCTTGGCCAGAAAGGGCCCGAGCGGCTGGTACTCCCAAGTCTGGATATCGCGGGCGGACCAGTCGTTCACCAGACACATACCGAAGAGGTGCCCCTCGGCCTGCCCCAGGGAGACGGATTCGCCCAGAGCGTTGCCCGGCCCTACGAAGCACCCGACCTCCATCTCGTAGTCCAGCGCCCGGGTCGGGGCAAAGACCGGTGTCTCGGCATTGGGGTCCTTGATCTGTCCCCGGGGGCGCCGTACGGGAGCTCCGCTCACGACGATGGAGGAAGCCCGGCCGTGATAGCCTATGGGGACCCACTTGTAGTTGGGAAGCAGCGGGTTGTCGGGCCGGAACATGCTTCCGACGTTGGTGGCGTGATGAATCGACGCGTAGAAGTCGGAGTAGTCTCCGACCTCCGCCGGCAGCAGCAGCTCGGCCTCGCTCATTGGCAGCAGGATGCGCTCCCCCAGCCGCGGCTTCTTCCGGAAGACGGCAGAATCGGCTGCGAGGAGGGCGCTGATCTCACGCCGCAGCGCGGAGGCGGCGTCCCGTCCCAGACTCATCAATGGATTCAGCGAGGGCCCGCTGCAGGCCTCCGCTGCCCGCCCCGCAACTCCGGTCCAGCCCGTCAGCTGCAGCGCCGCGCCGACGTCAAGAATCTGATCACCAATCGCCACCCCGACGGCGGCGGGCTCCTGCTCCCCGGCCCGGCGGAATACCCCGAAGGGAAGGTTCTGAATGGGAAAGTCGCTGGCTTCCTGGGCGGAGGCGACCCAGGAGGTCCGAGCCGGGTCGTGAGTTTCGTTCACGCCCGATGGGCCGGTGTTTCGATCAGATGAAGGGATTCGAGATCCTGGATGGGTTCGGTGAAGGAGCAGGAGCCGAAGGAGATGATTCCGTCGCTGCGCACCTGACGCAACAGCGCAACGTCGACGCGATGATCTCTCCAGCTGATGCCGGTGGCGTCCGCCTGAAATACCTCCGCGGATCCCTCCTCCAGCACGCGAGCGACCAGCGCTTCGCTCATGCCGGCTCGAAGGAAAGCCACGGCCAGGAAGAGATTGAGAAAACCGAACATGGTGCCGCGCGGGCTGTCCGGCGAGTAAGTCAGGGGATACTCGGCCCGCACCGGATGATGCAGCCCTGCCGTCGCCTTCAGCGGGACACCGGACCTCCTGCAGGCCTGGAGGAAACGAAGCAACTGGGCCGTGTCTGGAAACGCCTCCGGGGTCACACCGCCGGTTCGTACCTTGGCGCGGCCACCCTCGCGCCCGATGGCAGCCACCAGATCAGCGGGGTCGGGATGAACCGGGATTTCGATGAAGGCCTGAAGGTCCGCCGGCACGAGCCGGAGGATCTCGGCAATCCGGCTTTCGGAGTCGGCCTTCACCTCGAGCACATCAGCCAGCACGTGGGTACCCCGGCGGCTCGCGTGCCGGAGGTTGAATTCAGCGACCTGGTTGAGGTCGGCCGGCAGTTCCGTTCCGGCCAGCACGCCCAGGCGCCAGGGCCCCGGCGTGTCCGGGGGCAGGTTGGCCTCGAATTCGACCAAGCGACTTACGGGCACAATGAACCGGCCCAGGGCCCACGCGGCCGGGCCGGCGCGGTACTTCGCGTAGTTCACGACCGCCGGGGCCATGGGCAGGCCCGCTGGAGGGAAGAGGCCGGCGTAATCGATGCTGCCCCGGAGCAGCGTCTGGATGGCGCTCATGGTTAACAGATAATAGTTTCGTCCAACCATGACCATCGCGACCGTCAATCCGGCCACCGGGCAGACCCTTCGAACGTTTAGTCCGCTTTCCGATTCCGAGCTCGATGCCCGCCTGCAGTGCGCGGCCGATACCTTCGGGCGCTATCGGCGGATGCCCCTGGCAGACCGGCTCTCGCGACTTCAGCGCGCCGCCGAGATTCTGGACACCGAGAAGGAAGAATTGGGCCGTCTCATGGTCACGGAGATGGGCAAGACCCTGAAGGCGGCGGTCGAGGAGGCCGCCAAGTGCGCCTGGGGCTGCCGCTACTATGTGGAGCACGCCGAGCGCTTCCTCGCAGACGAGCCGGTGGCGACCGGGGCCACCCGCAGCTTTATCGCGTATCAACCGATTGGCCCCATTCTCGCCGTCATGCCCTGGAATTTCCCGTTCTGGCAGGTGTTCCGGTTTGCTGCTCCGGCCCTCGCGGCCGGGAATGTCGGCCTGCTGAAGCATGCCTCCAACGTGCCGCAGTGCGCTCTGGCCATCCAGGACATCTTCCGGCGCGCAGGGTTCCCGGAAGGTTGTTTTCAGACCCTGCTGATCGAAACCGAGCGGGTTCGCAGAGTCATCGACGACCCCAGGGTGGTCGCCGTGACCCTGACCGGCAGTACCGGCGCCGGCAGCGCTGTCGCCTCCGAATCCGGAAAACAGATCAAGAAGAGCGTACTGGAGCTGGGAGGCAGCGACCCTTTCATCGTCATGCCCAGCTGCGATCTGGAGACGGCCGCTCGGACCGCGGTCCGGGCCAGAACCATCAACAATGGCCAGTCCTGCATAGCCGCCAAGCGGTTCATCGCGGTGGGCTCCATCGCCGAGGAATTCGAGCGGCGCCTGGTAGAGGGGACCCGGTCACTGGTGGTGGGAGATCCCATGGACCCAGCTACCGACGTCGGGCCCCTGGCGAACGAGGCGCAGGTGACGGCCCTGGCCGACCAGGTACAGCGCTCGGTCCGGGCGGGGGCCCGCCTTCTGACCGGGGGGCACCCGCTCGATCGTCCTGGCTTTTACTTCGCCCCCGGGGTTCTCACCGACATCACACCGGAATCACCGGCCTACCGGGAGGAAGTGTTCGGTCCGGTGGCTCTTCTCTTTCGCGCCCGGGACATCGATCAGGCCATTGCCATGGCCAACGATTCCCCATTCGGGCTGGGTGCCAGCGCCTGGACGGGCGATGAGCGGGAACAAGACCGGTTCATCAGGGACCTCGAAGCCGGCATGGTGTTCATCAATGGCATGGTGGCTTCCGACCCCCGGCTTCCGTTCGGGGGAGTCAAGCAATCCGGATATGGCCGGGAGCTGAGCGTGTACGGACTGCGGGAATTCGTCAACATCAAGACGGTATCCATCCAACAGGAAGCGCCGCGCCAGCTGAGCGAATCCGAGTAACCCGGGGTTTGAGATGCCATCTTTCGTGGCATAGCCTGTGCCCTGGGTCACTACCCAGCCGTTTCCCAGCCGTTACAATTCCTTTACCTTGTAGAGCGGCTTCCCCTGTAACCGTCCGGGAGTTAGGGTCATGTACATCGATCCCACCACTGGAAGTCTGGTTCTCCAGCTCCTCGCAGCCGGTGTCCTGTCCGTCCTGGCCATGGCCGGCCGGGTCAGGGAAGCCGTGAAATCCTTCTTCAAGCATCTGGTCCCGCGCCGAGACCGATGGGCTGGCAAGCCGTAGAGGGATCGTTCCGCGATCCCAGCGGCTTCGTCTTCACGCGCGACGGCACTCTATTTCGTCAGATCAATCACAGCTTCCGCCAGTCCTTCGAGGGCTTCCTCGGCTCGGGACTGTACGATGAGCTGGTGCGCGACGGCCTGCTGGTTCCCCACGAGCAAGTGGGACTCGAGCTCTCGGCTACCAATGACGCCTACTCCGTCATCCGCCCCGAGCGCATCGCATTCATTTCCTACCCATATGAGTGGTCGTTCGGGCAGCTGCAGGATGCCGCCGTTCTGACGCTCGAGATTCAGGAGCGGGCTCTTGCCCGCGGCTTCACCCTTCGCGACAGCAGCGCTTACAATATCCAGTTTCAATCCGGCCGCCCGATCCTGATTGATACCCTGTCGTTCGAGCCCCATGTCGAGGGGAAGCCCTGGGACGCATATAAGCAGTTCTGCGAGCAGTTTCTGCTTCCCCTGACGCTCATGAGCGTG
>DASVGF010000233.1:0-5653 GCA_036379675.1 Gemmatimonadales bacterium
GCTGGACGATCCGGCGCTCCACCTCGTCGATCTCCTGGGGCAGGCTGTCGATCTCGATCCGGAGCCGGCTGGCCGCTTCATCGATCAGGTCGATGGCCTTATCGGGCAGGAACCGGTCGCCGATGTAACGGTCCGAGAGGGTAGCCGCGGCGATGATCGCGTTGTCGGTGATCTTCACGCCGTGGTGAATCTCGTACTTCTCCTTCAGGCCACGCAGGATGGCGATGGTATCCGAGACGTTGGGCTCGGGCACCATCACCGGCTGGAAGCGGCGCTCCAGCGCTGGATCCTTCTCGATGTGCTTGCGGTATTCATCCAGGGTGGTGGCGCCGATGACGTGGAGCTCCCCCCGCGCCAGCGGAGGCTTCAGCATGTTGCTGGCGTCCACGGCTCCTTCAGCGGCCCCGGCCCCGACGATGGTGTGCAGCTCGTCGATAAACGTGATGTACCGGCCCTGGCTCTCGGTCAGCTCCTTCACCACGGACTTGAGCCGCTCCTCGAACTCGCCGCGGAACTTGGCCCCCGCCAGCAGCAGCCCGATGTCGAGGGACACCAGCTCCCGGTTGCGCAGGGACTCCGGGACGTCACCGTTCACGATCCGCTGGGCCAGCCCCTCGACAATGGCCGTCTTCCCGACGCCGGGCTCGCCAATGAGAACCGGATTATTCTTGGTCCGCCGCGAAAGCACCTGCATGACGCGACGGATCTCTTCGTCCCGGCCGATGACCGGGTCGAGCTTACCCTTGCGCGCCTCCTCGGTGAGGTTGCGCGTGTAGCGCTCGAGGGCCTGAAACTTGTCCTCCGGAGTCTGATCGGTGACCCGGTGCGAGCCGCGAACCTCCTGCAGGGCCCTCCGCAGGTCGTCGGGTTTGATGTTCCGGGTATTGAGGATCGAGCGCAGCGTGGTGCTCTTTTCCTCCGCCATGGCCAGCAGGATGTGCTCGGTGGAGATGTACTGGTCGTCCAGCTCCTTGGCCTCTGCGTCGGCCCGGTCCAGAATGCGCTGCACTTCCCGGCTCAGGCTGGGCTCTACGCCCCCGCCTGCCTGCGTGGGAAACCGGGCGATTTCCTGCGCCACCGCTTCGATCATACCGGTTACGTTAAGCCCCGCCTTCTGCAGCAGCGGGCGCAGCACCCCCTCGTCCTGTTGCAGCAAAGCCAACAGCACATGGGCGTCGTTCACCACAGGGTTGCCCCGGTTCCGGGCCAGCTCACCGGCCTCCCGAAGGGCTTCCCCTGCCTTGATCGTCAATCGCTCTGGTCGGATCATCGGGTCCTCGCGTGCGCGCACTCCGGCGTCCCAGCGGCCGCCAGCGAAATCGGCAAACAGCTCACAGCTACATGGAATGGCAAGCCTTGTACCCCGGAACTCTGCCGCTTTGGCAGCCGATGGAGGCTGCTGGCGCCAGCTCTTCCTCCCAACACGCAAAGAGGCAGCCGGGGAGGCCGCCTCTTACGGTCACTTCTGACTCGCCACCTTCTTCTGAGCGATCATTTTCCTGGTGAACCGCTCGCCATCGACCGTCAGCTGGTAGTAGTAGACTCCCGGCACAGCTTCGCGCTCTCCATCCATATACTGACCGTCCCAGAAGGCCCGGTACTCTCCGCACCGCAAACGCAGGCTGTCGAGCCGCTCACCCGATCCACTCGCCAAAGTAGGGATCGCCACCACCTGCACCAGCACATTGTAGATCTTTAAGCTGACCACCGGCTGATGACCTTTGGCGCATACCGTCCGTGATATCTCGAACGGGATGGTCGTCGCCGGGAAGAACGGATTGGGGTAGTTCTCCTTCAGCTCGATTCTCGGTGGGCTCAGATTCGCCTGTGCCGCTACCGGAGAGCCAGCACCCACCAGGAGCCAGAGCCACCACCCCGGCCACGCATAGCGGACCATGGGCGCTCCTCTGCAGACAAGATGTTGGAACGGTAGTGGCACCTCCGGGATCGGAACGCAGGGCGGCCCTTTTAGGCGGAAAGTCTAGAGTCCAGAGTCGAGAGTCAAGGGGATCTCGGGCCCTTGAGCTGTCTGCTTCCACCGACCCGCAGCGTGTTGCCTTTGCGGTCGGCCCACTCAAGCAACGGAATCAGGTACTTCCGGGTAATGCCCAAGCGGTCGCGCACCGTCGCGGGGACGATCTGGCCTTCACGCCCCAGGTCATGCAGAGTGGCAGTGAAGACCTCCAGCGCCTCCCGCGCGTAGTAGCGGTCGCGCTCCACCGCCTCCACCCGCCCGTGGGCAGCGGCCAACCGTAGCACCGCCTGCAGGTCCTGCCGCCCGGTGGACCGTTCCAGCTCGGCCACGGATGGCGGAGTCAGGTGAGCCGTGGAAAGAATTGCGACCACGCGGTCAATCTCGGCATCGCCGCCCGTGACCCGCGGGGCAAAGCCCGCGAGCGCCACCACACCGTCCACCCGGCGCAGCCGGCCCATTCGCGCAAAGTCATCCAACGCGGCTTCTACGATCTCGGCGGGGGCGCGAAGGGCATGGCGCAGGGTCTCGAGCGGCATGCCGGCGTCGCTCATGTGCGCGCGATGATACGCGCGCAGCAGGGCCAGCGCCTGCCCGCCGGCCCGCTCCACCACGGTACGGTCCACCCACAGCTCGCCGAGCAAGCGCGCCGTCGCCTCTCCCCGCGCGACCTCGGTTGCCGCCGCGCGAGGAAGGCCGAGCAGAAGGGGCAAGGCAGCAAGCGGGATGCCGTCCGACCGGCGTGCGAGAGCCGCCCGAAAACGCTCGGCGGAATCCCGAGACGCCAGACCATCCGGCCATACGCTGCGACGCTGCGGCGGCACTGGGTCGAGCACCCGGCCTCCACCAATAGTCGCGACCGGGCTGTAGCTCCGCAGGACGAAGCGGTCGTCTGCCCTGGCGACCATCGCTTTTTCCAGTCGGAGCCGCGCGATCCCGGTTCCGCCGGGCTCTATGAGAGCTCGCGGAATGACCCGAGCCATCACCTCGGCCGTGCCCAGGTGCACCCGCACCCGGCTGCGCGGCTTTAAGGGCGTCGGGGCTCCAGGTTGAAGGGTGATCTCGACATCCAGGGCGGACGTAGCTGACCAGGGGAGCTCCTGGGTGACGAGAACGTCCCCCCGGCGAATGGCATCCCGCTCGATGCCAACCAGACCGACTGCCGTCCGGGCGCGCGCCTCGCTTTTCTCCACGGGCTGACCATAACTCTCCAATGAGCGCACTCGCCCTTTCCGGCCCACCGGGAGCGCTATCACCGTGTCCCCGATTTCCACCCGTCCCGACCAGGCCGTCCCGGTAGCAACCGTACCCACGCCGGACAGCGAAAACACCCGATCGATCGGCATCCGGAACGCGTCGGCAGGAGCCTTGGCCGGGAGGGCCGCGGCCCTCGACCGAAGCCGGTCGCGCAAGGCATCGATTCCATCGCCGGTGCGGGCCGACACCGCCAGAGGTGCTTCGAAGGCCACCCGGGACCGCGCCAGGCGCTCCGCCACCTCGAGACTCACCAGCTCGAGCCACTCGGGGGCGGCCAGATCGGCTTTGGTGATGACTGGGATGCCCGCGCCAACGCCGAGCTGCTCCAGGATGACGAGGTGCTCCTCGGTCTGCGGCATGATGCCCTCATCGGCCGCGATCACCAGGAGCACCAGATCGATGCCGGACGCCCCGGCCACCATCGTGCGGATGAAGTCCTCGTGCCCCGGCACGTCCACCACTCCGGCCCTCCGGCCCTGCCCCAGGTCGAGGGGCGCGAAGTTGAGCTCGATGGTGATCTCCCGGCGCCGCTCCTCCGACAGGCGGTCCATTGGCTTTCCGGTCAGCGCCGTGACCAGGGTGGACTTGCCGTGGTCGATATGGCCCGCAGTCCCGATGATCACGCAGCCACCCACGGCTGCTGGGTCCAGAACTCGAGTGCCGGCAGCTCGGCGCCCTCGGCAAGGTGATAGCGGATGTAGCGGGCCAGCAGCCGGCGATGCGCCGCCCCGTGCCGGGCGTCGAGCACCGGCAGCTCAGCGCCCGGGTCGAGCAGCGCGAGCAGGTCGGTGCGAGCCTGCTCCGGGAGCTGCGTGGCGCCGTGCGCGGCCGCACAGCCGGGACAGACCGCGCCCCCGTCGCGGGTGCTGAAGGGCAACGGACCACATTGCGGCAGCGGCGTGCCGTCAATGACGCAGGCCTCGAGCGAGGGGGCGAAGCCCAGGACACTCACCAGCTGCCAGAGGAGCCGGTAGCCCAGCGACTGCACCGATCCCTCCGGCGCGTGCTCCAGCTCCACGAGGGCGTGCTGCAACAGGTCGAAGCTGTCCGGGTGCGGGTCGGGGGGGGCGAACCGGAGCATGACTTCGGCCAGGGTACACGCGACCGCATAGCGCTCCAGATCGGCCGCCAGGCCAACATGCAGACGGCTGAGATCGAAAGCGGCCAGGATGTGGAGGTCTCGATGCTCCTTGAGCAGGAGCTGAGCCTGGCCTTCGCTCAGGAGCTGAAGCGAAGCACCGAAGCGGCTCTTCGGGCGGAGCGCGCCCTTGGCGATGACACTCTGGACGCCGTGGTCGCGAGTTGCCAGGCGGACGATTTTTGAGGTCTCGCTGTAGCGGAGCGCCGAGAGGACGATGGCGGGAGTGGAGACCTGAGCCATGACGGGAATGTAGCCCGCCGCGGGGCTGCCGGCTGCTAGGGCAGCGGCAGGTCGGCCGTGGCGGCGCCAGCTGCCGGCACCCGGGCGAGTAACGCCTGGGTGGCGCACTGCCCCACTGGCACGGTGCGGATCTCGCTGAAATCCGGGCGCAGCACATGAAGCACACCTTCGCCCGAACACCCTGCCTCCAGGGCGTAGATGCGATCGCGCGAGTCCACCGCCACTCCGGAGTTGGCGGGGACCAGGATACCGTTGCCCTCGCCGCGGACCACCCGCCGCTCGGCGGCGTCGAACTCCATCAAACCCTCGGACCGCGAGCTGATCAGTACTCGGTCCGCGCCAGTGGCCGTGAGGTCCCCCGGACCGAACCCGAAGCCGCCGAAGCTGGCCAGCTCCCGGTGACCCACCGGATCTACGATCGAAAGGCGCCCCTCGTCAAGGCTGGGATCGCCCTCCTGAATCACATAGACCAATCCGTCGCCGGCTACCGTGCTGAAGCGGGCGTTCCCGGGACCGACCAGCTTGATGGAGCCGATGGGCGGGGCACCGGGGCCCTGGGCTGGATCAAGCACGGTGATCGAGCTCTCCCCCGCTGGCTTGCCGAGCGGATCCAGGTTGGAGTTGATCACCAGCATCCGCCCGCGCGTCACCGTGATGTGCTGGGGGGTATTGCCGACCGCGGTGCTGGCGGTATCGCCCGTACCCAGGTCCACCCGGGTAACGGTGTTCAGGTTGGCATTGGACACGTAGGCAACCGAGTCGCTGATCAACGCGGCGCCGGCTACCCCTGAGCCTGGTGCGAGTGAGATCGTATTCACCAGCTGCCCCGCCCTGAGATCGATGACCGCAAGGGCATCCCGGCCTCTCAGCGCTACCACGGCCGTGGCGCCCCGAGTAGCGACACTGACCGGCTGCACGTCGGAGGCGCCCAGCGGGATGGTGGAAACCATGTTGGGCGCGCCCACCGGCACCAGACTCACGGTGGCCGCGGTGCTGTTCAAGACCAGCACCACCTCTTCGGGCGGAGGCAGGGGCGCCGAGGT
>DASVGF010000234.1:0-12505 GCA_036379675.1 Gemmatimonadales bacterium
GACCCCGGCGGAGACGACGCAGTCCCCACGCCCGCGGCCATCGCCGCGACCGAAGAGCCGGTTCAGCTGAAAGTCAGTCTGGTCGAGGACGACCGCGTGCCGGAGGGAATGGTGTGCATGGGCACCTTCCGCAACGGGCGCCTGGTCGCGCGGTCGGTGCTCTCACCCGAGGCCTGGACCCAGATCCAGGAGCTGGGGTTCTTCGAGGAGCCCTTGCAGGTGGTGCTGGTGGCCCGGGTGGCCCCGCCCGGACTGCAATGCCAGCTCTTTGCCATGGTGCCACTGCCCGACGAGGACCCGGAGGTGCCCGACGAGCCCTGGGCTGCCAGCGTGCCGAGCTCCTCCTATGAGGCCACTATCGAAGGTGAGGCGGGCGACGAGGACGACCCCCGCATCGCCCCGATTCCACTGGGGAATATCGTGCGGTACGCCCGCGACCGGGTCCACCCCGAAAGCCTGCCGCTGGAGACGGCGGACATATTGAGAAAGATTATCGAAGGGGGCGCGTCCGAGGTGGTCGATCGAGCGCTGGCGGATTTGCTGGGGCTCAAAGAAGGTGAGAAGTGAGAGGAAGGCTTCCCTCGCACCTCTCACCTTACACAAACACTCCGGTGCGGAACCGCCAGATCCGGCTGAGCAGATCGTCGAGGAACCCGCGGCTGATGAACGCCTCCACCGCCGCCCCGGTATGCAGCGAATCCACCCCCCAGAGACTCGCCCGTTTCATCTCGCCTTCGAAGTCGGCCTGAACGAAGACCCGGTCCTCATGCGTGTACACCGTGGGCAACAGCTCGGTGAACTCGTGCGCCGCCTCGTTGGCCCCGGGCCCGCCAATGGTGATTGTGGGATTCAGGTGGAAGATCTGGTTCTCCAGGTACCAGTGGTCCGCCACGACCACCGCGCGTCGGTAGGCGTGCCCGGCACCCCGCTGGTCCACCTCAGCCTTGAGCCGGTACGCCAGCGGGCGGTCCCGCTCTTCGGCCGTGAGCGAAGAGCCGGTAACGAGCACCACGGTCTCATCCGTGTCGACCAGCTTCACGGCGTGGCCGGTTCCGAGGGTGCGGGCGCCGTCCTCTGATTCTTTTCAAACTCCCGCTCCCGCTCCTTGCGAGCCCGGATCTCGCGGATGATCTGCTTGAACTCATCCATGGTCTGAGCTCGTTGCGCGGCGTAGAGGAGATCCTGCCGCATATCCATCAGGTGATTATAGGCGCGGTTTTGGTCGATGTTGCCTCCCCCCGCGATCGGCAGGAGGGCCAGCACTGCGGCTGGAATCTTGAGACCGGCGATGTAGATGTTCTTCGAGTCGAGCCCGAACTTCTTGCCGGCAATCTCGGTAGTCCAGCTCGGAAGGCCCACGTTCCGGCTCGCCGGATCACTGGCGATCGAGTCGAGATACGCCTGCACGATGGTGCTGACCGCGCTGTCGACCAGCTCCGCCCGGCTCCGCGTCAGCTTCCGGGCCAGATCTCTCGGCGGCAGCGGCAACGGACGCACCCACAGTCTGCCGTCGGCCAGGCCGGGCCCGATCCGGGTGGCGCGAACCGGCGACCGTGCCACCGGAACGCTGCCGGTGTCGGCCCGGGGGGCAACTGGAGCTGGCGGTGAGGGCAGCACCCGTACCGCCTCGCGCCGGGCCGGAAGCTCGACCCGGTCGGGACGGCGACCCTCGGCCGGCCGGCGGCTTTGCGGCCGCTCGGGGCGCCCGGTGGGCTGGGGGCGCTGGTACGGAGTGTTGATCCGCTCGGGCCCCTCAGCCGGCGGACTCAGGACGATCAACTGTCGGGGAAGCCGGGGAACATCCGGGAGGCGACCAGTCACCCACCCGAAGAGCAGCAGGAGGTGCACCAGCACGCTGGCCGCGATGGCGGACCAGGACCACCGCGGGCGGGTGGGAAGCTCCAGTTCAAACGGTCGTGGCAAGTGCTCCTCGGCGGACGCCTTCGAGTGCCGAGCCCAGCCGCTCCGCCGCCATGCGGAGCCGGTCGGGGCCCACCGTCAGCGCAATCCGGAAAAAGCCTTCTCCCGCCGGGCCGAATCCGCTTCCCGGGAGCACCACCACGCCAAGCTCCTCGAGTGCCCGCCGGGCGAATGTTGCCGACGGAACGCCGGCCGGCAGTGGCACCCAGAGATACATCGCGGCCTGGGGCGGCGTCACCTCGAAGCCGGCCTTGCCGAGCGCTGCGACGGCGGCGTCGCGCCGGCGCTGGAGCTCGGCCCTGATGGGGGCGACCAGCTCCTCGGCCCGGTCGAGCGCCGCCGCTCCCGCCTTCTGCACGGCCAGAAACGGTCCCGTGTCGACGTAGGACTTTACCCGCGTCAGCGCGCCGATCAGCTCGGGCCTGCCCACCGCAAATCCCAGCCGCCAGCCGGTCATCGAATAGCTCTTCGACAGCGAGAAGAACTCGAGCGCCACATCCCGAGCTCCTGCAGTCTCGAAGATGCTGGGGGCTCGATAGCCGTCAAACGTCAGGTCGCAGTACGCGTTATCGTAGGCCAACAGAATTCCGTGAGTCCGGCAGACGGCGACCGTACGCTCAAGATAGGCGGAGGGGGCCACCGCCGCTGTCGGGTTATTGGGATAGTTGACGAACACGATTCTGGCCCGGCGTAGGATCTCGTGCGGGATCCGATCCAGCTCCAGCAGAAACCCGTTGTCCGGCCGCAGCGGCGCGATGTAGGGCTCGGCCCCGGAGAGCAGGGCTCCTCCGATATACGCCTGGTATCCGGGCTCCGGCACGATGGCCACGTCGCCGGGGTTGATCACGGCGAACGGCAGGTGCGAGAGCCCCTCCTTCGACCCGATCAGCGGCAGTAGCTCGGTGGCGGGATCGAAGTGAATACCGAAGCGGCGCTGGACCCAGCGGGAGGCGGCCTGCCTGAACTCGAGGAGCCCCTGCTGAAACCCGTACTTGCTCAGCGCGGGATGGTGGAGCGCGGCGGCCATGGCCTCAACCACGATCTCCGGCGGCGGCGTGTCATTGTCACCTGCACCCAGGTCGATGACATCCACGCCTGCCTCGAGCAGCCGGCGCTTGATGGTAGGAATCTCGGCCAGCGGATAGCCGGGAAGGGCCTGCAGCCGCTGACTGAACGTGATCATCGGATCTCGGCCTTCACCGGATTGGAGAGAATCCCCACCCCCGGAATTTCGACTTCCACCACGTCTCCGTCCCGCAGCGCGGCCGTGCCGGCCGGGGTCCCGGTGGCAATGAGGTCACCGGGCTCCAGCGTCATGATGCCGCTCACGAACGACACCAGCTCGGGAATCGAGAAGTGCATGTCGGTGGCCTTTGCACGCTGGCGCTGGGCCCCATTGACCCGGCAGATCACCTCGAGGCTCCGCCAGTCGAGCCCCGACGCCACGCGGGGCCCCACCGGACAGAACGTGTCGAACCCCTTGGCCCGGCCCCACTGCCCGTCGGTCTTCTGCAGATCGCGGCAGGTGACGTCGTTGACGCAGACATACCCGCGAATGGCCCGTTCGGCTGCCGCCGCATCCACGTTCCGGATGCGGCGCTCGATGACCACCCCGATCTCCGCTTCGTACTCCACCTGCTGGGAGACGCCCGGGAGGAAAATCGTCTCACCGGGACCGATGAGCGCGGTCGTCGGCTTGAAGAAGATGATCGGGACCGCCGGCATCTCGTTGCCCAGCTCGCGGGCGTGTTCGACATAATTGCGTCCAATCCCGATGATCTTCGCGGGCCGCACCGGCATCATACCACGGCTCCAATCCCCTGGCGGGCAAAGAAGTCCTCACACTTGGTGCGCACCTGGGCCCAGCTCCCCACGACCCGCTCGGCTCGGGGCAAGCCGCTCAGGAGCAGCGGTCCGTATCGCTTGGTCACCACCCGGCTGTCCAGCAGGATTACCACGCCGGTATCCAGGCGGCTTCGAATCAGGCGGCCGAAGCCCTGCTTCAGCTTGAGCGCCGCATGCGGGAGCAGGTAGCTCATGAAGCCGTCCATCCCCTGCTCCGCCAACCTCTCCAGCCGCGCCGCGGTAATCGGCTCGGAGGGCACCTTGAAAGGTAGTTTGTTCAGGACCAGGGTTCTGAGCGCCCGGCCCGGCACGTCCACTCCTTCCCAGAACGAATCCGTGCCCAGGAGAATGGCGTTCTCCAGCTCGCGGAAGCGGCGCAGCAATACGTCCCGCGGCGATTCGCCCTGGACCAGAATGGGCCAGCGCTCACTCAGGCAGAGCCTGAGCTCCTGGGCCGCACGCCTGAGCGCTGCGTGACTGGTAAAGAGCACGAACATGCCGCCGTCCGATGCGTAGGCCAGGTCGGTGACCACCTGCACCACGGCGGCGCCATGGGCGGGCTCGTCCTCGCGGGGCTCGGGCAGATCGTTGGGCACCCCGAAGACACACTGTGACGGATAGTCGAACGGCGAGGCAAAGATCTCCCGCACCGTCACCGGCGACGATTCTCCGCTCAGCCCCAGCCGGGACTCGAGGAAATCGAACTCTCCGGCGGCGGCGAGGGTGGCGCTGGTGAGCACCACCGTCCGGAGCCGGTCGAACAGCAGCTCGCGCAGCAGCGGAGCCAGGTCGAGCGGAACTGCCGACATGCTCACGTGCTGGCCCCGGCTAGTGCGCTCCATCCATCGCACGGTGGGCGGCCCGCCCGGCGCGGGCCTCAGCGCGCGGTTGAGGCCATCCGAAATGGTATCCAGCCGGCGCATCACCCCGCGCAGCTCCTGGAGGAGCTGTCCCCGCCGCTCGGTCTCCTCCGCCTGGGAAAGACGATCCGCGATGGTTTCGATCGTCTCACGCAGCGACCGGAAGGCGCCGAGCGCGGCGTCCAGATCGAAGCCGAGCCCCTGACTCCAGATCGCATCGTTGACGAAATCGTCGTCCAGCCTGAGCTGACCCGCGGGAACCTCCTCGAGCCGCTGGTACAGACGCATGAAGAGCGCTTCGGTCGCGCGACGTGCATCGCCGATGGCCGGCATCAGCCGCTGCTGGAGCAGGTCGAGGCTGGCGCGGCTCATCAGGTCGGCGCGGCTCTGCAACTCGTGATAGAGTGTAGGCGCGAGCCCCCGGCCGTTGCGCTCGAACCGGGCGAGCAGGCGCCGCACCGCCCGGCTGGTTACCTGAATGCCGAGGTGGTTGGCGGCGACATCCTCCAGATGGTGAGCCTCATCCAGGATCAGACGCTGGTAGGGCGGCAGGACGGCCGCCTCCTGCCAGTTGTCCGAGGCCTGCCGCACCGAGAGGTCGGCCGCCAGCAGGTGGTGGTTGACGACGACGACGTCGGCTTCAGCCGCCCGGCGCCGGGCCCGGAACAGGAAGCAGCGGTCGAAATGGGGGCACTTGAGCCGGGTGCACAGGTCGGCTTCGGCGCTGACCTCGTCCCACACCTCGCTGGTTGGCGTAACCGGCAGGTCGCTCAGTGTGCCGTCCGCCGTATGTCCGGCCCATTCGGCGATGGCCAGCAGCTCGTCCAGCTTCTCCCCCTCCAGCAGGGTTCGCTGGGCCGACTCCGCCTGGTGCAGCCGCGCGAGGCAGAGGTAGTTCCGCCATCCCTTCAGGAGGGCAAAGGTGGGTGAGTAGTCCTCGGTGGCAAGCGCTTGCCGCAAGAGCGGCAGGTCCTTGCCCACCAGCTGCTCCTGGAGGTTGATCGTGTTGGTGCTGACCACGGTGCGCTCGCCGTTGGCACGGGCCCAGGCCAGCGCCGGAATCAGGTAGGCAAACGACTTTCCCACGCCGGTCCCCGCCTCCAGCAGCTGCACGCCACCGTCGTTGTACCCATCCGCGATGTGGGCCGCCATGTCGCGCTGGCTGGGCCGGTCCTCGTACCGGTTCAGCTGCGCCGCAATGGGACCCCTCTCGCCCAGGGTGTCGACCACGTCGAAGGTGTCGATCGCCACCACGGGACGGTCGTGGGGGACCTCGACCACGACGTAGAGTTCGGTGGCGTCGTTGTTCAGGATGCCGAATCCCACCCCGGCATCGTGCAGCCGGGCCGCCACATTGAGGTCGGCACCAGAGGGGTCCAGCACCCCGCTCGGGTGGTTGTGCAGGACGAGCTCGCCCCGGCAGGCTCCGCCCGGCAGCGCCAGCACCATATCGCCGGTGCCCCGCGCCACCGCGCGGGCGCCGGTGATCACGCCATCGCGGTCCACCTGGGCGACAAAGCAGACCTCCCGCCCTCCCGCAGCGCAAATCTCGCTCGCGAGGTAGGCCCGGATACCCGGGGCAATGCGCTCGCTCACGTCTTCAGCTCTTTCTTCTTGGCGGCTGGAAACAAAACGTTGTTGAGGATCAGCCGGTATCCCGGTGAATGCGGATGCAGGGAGAGGTCGGTCGGCGCGTCGCCGATCTGGTGCTGCGGATCCTCCGGATCGTGCCCGCCGAAGAAGGTCCAGGTGCCCTGGCCCCGCTCGCCGTGGATGTACTTGACCCACGGGGCGCCCGGCTCCTCCGCCAGCACCGTGACGCTGGGCCGCAGGGTCTTCCGGTTGAACGACGTCGTCAGACCGTAGAAGTCCGGAATCACGCGGCGGTGGTTCTGCACCAGCATGGTGGCCACCGGATCGATCTTGGCGCTGAAGTTGAACAGGCTGAAAGAGCCGAGTGGCTGGCGCCGGTCGGGCGAGTTCACCTGGTGCCCGTCAATATCGGAGTACACCGGCACCGTTGGACTCAGTT
This sequence comes from Gemmatimonadales bacterium, assembly GCA_036379675.1. Classification (GTDB taxonomy): domain Bacteria; phylum Gemmatimonadota; class Gemmatimonadetes; order Gemmatimonadales; family GWC2-71-9; genus CAVVWJ01. The sequence continues at coordinate 6,658 of DASVGF010000234.1, forward strand.
CGAGCTGCGCGTTCCGGAAGGCAAAGGCGCGGTCCCAGCGCATCCGCGAGGTGGCGTTGGGATCCATCGGGTCGCCGTCGGCGTACGAGGCCGCGATATCAACCCCGTCGGAGGCCAGCGCCAGGTCGAGGGTCTCGGTGGCGGTGCACATGGCAAAGAGGAACCCGCCCTGCTCGACGAATCCGGCGATGGCGCCGGCCACGGCCCGCTTTTCTGCCGGCACCGACGTGTATCCGAGGGACCGCGCCATCGATCGGTTGCGCTCGACCATGTCCACCAGCCAGGGCGCCCCGGCATAGTTCAGAAAGAACTTCGAGTACTGGCCGGTGAAGTCCTCGTGATGGAGGTGAAGCCAGTCGTAAGTCTTGAGCTTGGGGGCCAGCACCTCGGCATCCCAGATCTTCTCGAAGTCGATGCCGGCATAGTTCAGCGCCATGGTGACGGCATCGTCCCAGGGAGGCGCGTTGGGTGGCGCGTACACCGCCACTTTGGGCGGCTTCTCCAGCGGTACGGCATCCATGTTCCCGCCCTCGAGACTTCCCCGCAGCTCCACCAGCTGGCCGTCGTCCAACGGCTCGACCGAGATGCCGGCCAGCGCGGCGTCGCGCGCGCTGGCCGAGTCGCCGGGGAGCAGGAACGAGCCGCTCCGGTAGTTGAGGAACCACTCGGCGCGGACGCCGCGCTTGAGCGCCCGATAGGTGAGCCCGTAGGCCTTGAGGTGATCGGTCTGGGCATCGTCCATCGGCACCAGCAGCCAGGGAGCGGCAGACCGGAAGCGCGGCAGCGGCAGCGACCGCGCGGGAGACAGCGCAACCAGACCGCTCGCCGCCCGAGAGAGGAACTCGCGCCGTCTCACGTCTTGGGCACCGCCCCGCGGGCCTCATCCAGTTTGCGGCGGGCCTGCGGCACCAGCGCGCTCTCGGGATAGGTGAGGATGAGGTGCTCGAGCAGCTCGACAGCCTCCTGGGACCGCTGCGATCCCAGGAACAGCTCGGCCAGCGCCAGCTCGGCCGCCGGCGCAGTGGCCCGGGCCTCCTTCACCGCGGCGGCACGAAAGAGCCGCTCGGCTTCGGCGGGCTTGCCGCTGGAAGCCGCGAGGCGGCCTGCCAGAAGATGGAGCTCCGCCCCGCCCTGCGGCGGCGGAAGATCGGCAGCCACCCGCTCGAGGCCCGCGGCGGCTGCCGCCGTGTCACCCTGCTCCAACTGGAGGAGCGCCTTCCCCAGACCGGGAAGGGTGTCGCCCCCGAGCGGCTGCAACAGGGCGAGGAGCGCCGTGCGGCGGGTGGCGTCGGCCCGATCGCCGGCGTAGGGCCCCGCCGCCTTGAAGCGCTGCACCGCCCCGGCGATGTCACCGCGGTAGAGCCGGATCCGTCCGCTCAGGGCCAGGCCGTCTACGCTGCTGTCGGCCCCCACCGCCGCTTCCGCTTTGGCCAGATCCCCCTGCCGGATCCAGGCAGCCGCGATACGGCGCCTCACCGCATCGTGATTATCCGCCGCCATGCCGCTGCGGCGCTCGCTCAGCCGCTGGCCGGCCTCATCCAGCTTTCCCTCGGCGATGAGGACGTCCACCAGCGACGTCGCTGCATCCGATGCTACCGAACCGGCTACGCTGCGGTCGTCGGCCAGCCCGGCCAGCATCCGCCTCGCGCCTTCGCGATCTCCGGCCGCCGAGTACGCCTGTCCCGCTTCGAGCCGAAGCCGCGAGGCTTGCGCTGCGGGTGACCGCTCGGCCAACGCTTCGAGTACGCGGGCCTGCGCCTGCCGGGCGGCCGGGGTGCGCAGCAGGCGTATCTGATCCAGTAACCCACGCAGCGCCGCAATGGCCTGAGGCTGGTCGCTGGGGAGGCCCAATGAGAGTGCGCGGTATGCCCCCAGTGGATCGCCCCAGCGGGCGCGCAGCTCCGCTTCCAGACGGCGGGAGGTGAGATCGGCTTCGCGGCTGAGGAGCTTGAGCAGGTTGGCGCGCGCGGCGTCGGGCGTCTGGGCCAGAGTGGCCACGGCGGTACCGCGATACCCCGGCAGCCGGCGCACGGCCAGCAGCCACTCGCGGAGCGCCGTCTCGTAATCGCCCTCGGCCAGCGCGAGCTGGGCTATCTCGGCCGCCAGCGCGTCCGGCCTCCCCAATCGATTGCGGCCCTGGAGATAGGCCGCCCGCGCGGCGGCACGATCCTGCCGGCCGAGCTCCGCCGAGCCCCATTCGCGATACGGCGTCTCCTCGGTGGGCGCGATCCGGGCCCACCGCTCGGCCGTACTCCGGACGCTGTCGGGCTGGCCTTCGGCAGCCCAGGCTCGAAGCGCGAGGCCGTAGATGGCGGAGGTCGACGGCGCCGCCGCCAGGGCCGCGCGAACCGCTGCCAGCATCTCCGTGCTCCGATTGAGCGGCACCAGTGCGCGCTCCAGTCCCAGCAGTGCCGGCACATCCGCCGGCCGGGTGGCCAGGACGGTCCGATATGCCTCCGCGGCCGCCGCGTAGTCGCCCCGCCGCTCCAGGTCGAACGCCCTGGTCATGGCCGCTTGCTGGCCCAGCAGACTCCCGGGCAGCAACAGGCCGACCAGTGGCAGGGCTGAGTGGAACAAACGGAGCATCATCACCTCGAGGCGGGTTCGGTCAGGCGGCGGAAGTAATCTACCACCAGCCGCCGTTGCTCCGGGGACAGCTGCTGGAGCTCGTCCCAGGTCGGCATCCGGAGCCGGTGGCTTTCATCCTCCAGCCGGGCCCGGAGTGCGGGCGGCAGATGCACGCTGTCGTCGGTGGCCGTGGTGCTCTGGCGCTCCTTCTTCTCGTCTTCCTCCCTGCCCCGAAGCGTCCGGCCGGCGTCGAGCATCCTCCGGAAGAGCCGTTCCTGGCGCTCCACTACCTGCCGCTCCAACCGGCCGCTTTCCAGCCGGCGGGCAAGCTGGGCCGCCTCGTCCGCCATGTCGCCTGCGCCGGGAATGTTTCCCCCTCCCCTGAGCTTCTCCAATTGCTGCGCCAGCTCCCGCTGCCTCGCGGCCATGCGCTGCAGCTGCTCCCGGATGGCACCGCCGCCGGCCATGGGCAGGAGGCCCGCGCCCTGCTTACCCAGGCCACCCTGTTGCTGGGCCAGCTGGGCCAGCTGCTCCAGCGCTTCAGCGAGACCCGACCCGGACTGGGAGCCGGACACGTCGCCCCGGGCGCGCAGCAGCTGATGGGCCGCGGCATTCAACGCATCCACTGCGTTGCCGGCCTGGTCGGCCGCCTCGCGGGTGTTGGGGGCAGCAGAGGAGATCGCTTCCCGGGTCTGCTGCATCCGCATCTGCGCCGCTCCGAGGGCCGCACCAATCTGCGGGGGAACCAGAGCGTTCTTGCCGCCCGCCTGCCGCACCCGCTCGAGGACTTTCTTCACTCCCTCCTCGATGGCGCCCTGCTCCGCCCGGGTGGACGCGGAGGGCTCACCCCGGCCCTGCAGTTGCTCCTGCACCTCCAGCTGGCGCTCGGCCAGCCGGCTGGTCTCCGCCAGCGCCTCGTCGATGGCCTGGACCACCTGCTTGCGCCACTCCTGCTGCATCTCCTCCCGCTTGCGCTGGAGCTGGTCGCCCAGCGGCTCGAGCGCACGCGATGCCTCCTCCCCCTGCTGCCGGGCCTTGGGACGATCGCCCCGCTGGGCCGACTGCGCGGCCTGCTCCATCTGGCTGGAGGCCTTGCCGGCCTGCCGAGACATCTGGCTCAGCTCGGCCTGCTTGCCCTCGGAGGCGGCGCTCTTGGAGACTTCCTGCAACGCCGCTGCGAGAGAATCGGTGCGGGCCGCCAGCTGCTGCTCCGCCAGCGCCGACCGCGCGCTGTCCGCCGACGCCACCTGCTGGTTCCATTCCTTCTGCTCCTTGGCCAGCTGCTTCGACTCGGCACTCAGGTTGGCGAGGTCACCCTCGAGCGCGGCGCGGCGGAAGAGCTCCCGGCTGCGCTCCAGCGCCTCCCGCATCTCCTTCTGCGCCTGGGCCAGGCGTTCGAGCGCCTCCTTGGCCCGGAACGCATCGAGATCCTTCAAGGCCTGCTGAAGCGCGGCGAGCTTTTCCCTGAGCTCGGGCGAGATGGCCCGCTCCAACTGCTCCCGGATCTCAGCCAGCTGCCGCTGCCACGAGGAATCGTTCAGGCCGGCTGCCTCGGCGCTGCGCCGTAGCGCATCGAGCGACTGCTTCAGTTCATCGGCCTGCCGGAGAAGCTCCTCCTGCGCTTTGGCTACGCCCTCGGCCCGCTGCGCCTCCTGGTAGGACAGCGATTCGCTGTCCCGCTCGCCCAGTCCGCCGCTCGGCCGGGATCGCTCCTGGGCGAGGTCGCCCGTCTGACGCTCCACCCGCTTGCTGGCGTCCGCGATCGAGTCGAGCTGAGCCGCTATCACATCGCTCGCCTGACGCTGTGCGGCCCTTACCTCGCTCATGGTCGGAAGACGCAGCACGAACTCGCGCGAGCGGCCCACGTGTCCCCGCGGGGCGTTGTCGGTGGCGGTGGCGAAGTACCGCACCGTGTCGCCAGGCAACAGGCCTCGCCGGTTGAGGTCGAGCGTGAAGGTCAGGATGGCGCGGTCGGGGCGCTCCGCCGGGACGGTGACGGTTTCCTTCCGGGCAGAGTCCACCACGCCGAAGCGGCTGATCCGCCGGCTCTCCAGCGTCACCGCGGTCACACTGTAGTCATCCCGCGCGTCGATCAGCAATGGCACCTGGAGGCTGAGCGGCGCCAGCGTGTCTACACCAGGAACCGGGATCTCGACCTGCGGCGCGCTGTCCGGCACGATCCTGATGGGCAATCGCACCGAGTCACCCGCGATAGGGGCGCCGCTCGCCGTGACGAGGGCCAGCCGGTATTCGCCTGATCGGTTGGGAACGATCGTCCCGGAGAATCGGCCCGCACTCACCTCGAGCGACTCGGCGCTCTCGCCGAACGTCCAGGCGGCGCTTTCGAGACGGGCGGTGGCCTCGCCCCTGGTCTCCAGCCTCGTCCCTACCGGTAGAATCAGCGTGTCGCCGGTGACGGGCATGGGCTCCTGCTCCAACCCGAGATAGGAGGGATACCGGGCAATCACGTTCAGCGAGCCGAGGAACACGGGGATGCGAACGCGCACCACGATCGTGTCCGACGAACGGCTTCCGCTGGTAAGGCGGGCAAACAGGTCGCTCCTGAGTGGTCCGCTGGTGACGGTGGCGCGGCCCATTGAATCGAGTCGAACGCCACGCGCGCGCCAGGCCTCACCGGGCGAGCGGAGCCAGAGGGTGGCCACCCGGCGCCCCATCGCCTCGAGCTGCAGATCCACCGCCTCGCCCCGGTCCACCTGGCTGCTGTCGGCCCGCAGCTGCACCGGGGCTACCGTGGCGGCCCAGGCGCGGCCGGGATGCCAGAGAGCCGCCGCGGTTCCGGTGCGGGGGCCGGCGGAGCTGAACGCGGCGGCGCCCAGGAGCAGACAGGCCAGACCGGCGAGGGCCACCACGCGGACCGGCCCCGCGATCGGCTTGACCGCCTCCGCTCCGCGCCGGGCGACGTCCTCGGCCTGGGCCCGGTCGGCGAGATCCAGCAGAGCGCTGCTGGTGCCCGCCGCCGCGGAATCGAGCAGCGAGGTGAGCGTGCCGTGCCTCCAAGCTCCGGCGTCCTCCAGCCGGCGCGCCAGACGAAGGGTGGAGAGCCGGCGCTGAGCGCGCCAGGCCAGCAACAACACGGCTATCAACGCTGCGATGGCGGTTCCCCACGCCACCAGTACCCAGTAGGGCGCGCTGAACCAGCCCAGCCGGACGGTCCACGCCCACCCGCCGAGCAGCAGTGCCGCGCTGCCCAGCGCCAGGGCAGCCCAGCCGGCGTGGCTCCGGGCGCGGAGCGGGCGGCCCAGCCGCTGGAGAGCGCCGT
>DASVGF010000235.1:0-17520 GCA_036379675.1 Gemmatimonadales bacterium
ACTGCCTATATCAAGCCCAGCCCGGCGTGGCGATTCGAGTTCTCCATGAGACGCGATGCCGAGCGATCGGTGCGTGCCACCGACCCCTGGTCACTCCTTCGCAACGGTGACCGCTGGCGCCGCAACCCGCTGATCGACGACGGCCACTTCTTTACCACCGGCTTCAGCGTGGCCTATGACACCCGCAACGACCGGGACCAGCCCACCACCGGTTGGATGGTGCGCGCGGGCTTCGAGCATTCCACCAGTGATGACATCGCACCAGTGGCCTTGCCCCTCGCGGTCCGTCCTGAACCGCCAACCGGGGGAGGATACGCCACCGACCGCCTGTCGCTCGACGTGCGGCGCTATTCGCGGCTCACGCCCTTACTCCAGGTGAACGCCCGCCTCCTGGCCGACGGGTGGGTGGCCGGCGACCGGCTGCCGGTGCAGCGCCGGTTCTCGCTCGGCGGGCCGGACATCCTGCCGGGGTTCGGCTTCCGCGCCTTTGCCTGCGCACCCCGCGGCTTCAGCGATTCTGCCCTGCCGGCCCTCTGCGATCGGATCATCGCCGCCCAGCTGGAAGTCCGCACCCGCCTGGAACTCAACCTCGGACACCGGCTCGGGGGGAACGGCAATCGCCCCGGCCGTTTCGTCGGCATCGAGGAGGCAGACCTGGTCATCTTCAGCGATGCCGGCAAGGCGTGGCTGGCCGGCGGCGGCCCCGGTCAGGTGCCGGTGAACCGGTTTCCCGCCCTCAAGGAGTGGGCGCTCGATGTCGGTGTCGGGCTCGACGCGGGACTGATCGCCGGCTATCTGGCCAAGAGCGTCTCTGAAGGAGAGCCGGTCCGGTTCGTCGTCAGGCTGCAGCGCCGCTTCTAGTGGAACACCACGGTCCGCCCCGAGTCGCCGCTGGTGGGCGCAGCTGGATGCTCACGCTCGGCATACTCCTGACCTCGGGGCTGGGCGCGAGTCTCCCTGCACAGGGTGTCCAGCCGGTGCGCCTGCACGTGGCCCTGGCGCCGGACTCCAGCCCGCGCGGCTCGCGGGCGCCCATCGTGCGGTCCGAAAACCTGTTGGTGGCGGAGAGCCGCTGGCTGGTGGCGCTGCGATCGGGCCTGCCGGTCCGATTGCACTACCGGGTCGAGGTCTGGCGATCCCAGGAGGGGTGGTTCGACACGTTTGCGCGGCAGGTGGAATGGGACCTGGTGGTGCGGCACGAGCCCCTGCTCGACCAGTACACCCTGCTCACGCTGGTGGGAGCGCGCCGGCAGGAGCGCCGGTATGCGACCCTCGACGCCTTGGGCGCGGCGCTGGCCTTTGCCTACCAGATCAATGTCCGGCCCGAGGACAAGGGCGGTTACTACTACGCCGCCTCGCTGCAGGTCTCCACCCTCTCCGACGCCGATCTCGACGAGCTGGAGCACTTCCTGGCGGGGGACTCGGTCTCGGGCACGCAGAGTGAGGGGAGTATCGGCGATGCGCTGGGACGGGGAGCCACCCGGTTTCTCCTGCGGCTGGCAGGGCTACCCAGCCTGAGGCTCGAGGCAAGGAGCCCGAGGTTTCAGGTGCGGTAGCAGCCGTTCTAGATCGTCCCGCCCAGCGCGCGGAGGGCCTGCTCGCCGTAGAACAGCTTGATGTACTTGGCCTGGGTAACCGAAAGACGGCGGACCGCCCAGGACAGGTGCACGAAGTGCGGCTCGCGCGGCGGCGCGATGGGGTGCATGCCGCATTCTTCTGGGAGATGGTTCCCCTTCCTGGTGTTGCAGGAGCTGCAGGCAGTCACCACGTTGCCCCACTCGTTGTCGCCTCCGCGCGAAAGCGGAATCAGATGGTCGCGGGTCAGGCACTCGCGGTGGCGGAGATCCATCTGGGCCCGGTGGCAATACTGGCAGCGGTAGCCATCGCGAGCGAAGAGGAATGTGTTGGTGACTTGACGGCGGAAGCGGCGGGGAACGTGGACGAACTTGACCAGGCGTATGATCGCGGGTTTGGGTAGCGTGAGGCGTTCACTTCGAACGCAGTCGCTCCCATCCGACTCGACGATCTCGGCTTTCCCTTCGATGACGAGACGAAGAGCACGCCGGACCGGGACCATTGTCAACGGCTCGAAGGAGGCGTTCAACGCCAGACACCGCAAGGGACTTCTCCAGAAACGCGTCGGGTAATCGTAATGCGCCAATCGGAGGATTGGCAAGTGAAAGACGTCCGTCTACTCCACCAGCTTCTGAATCCGGCCGGCGATCTCTTCGCGCAGGCGCTGGCTTCGGGTGATGACCAGGACCGTGTCGTCGCCGGCTATAGTACCGATGATCTCAGACCAGCCTGCCTGGTCCAGCGCTTCCGTGACCGCGCCTGCCGAACCGCTGGCCGTTTTCAGGACCAGAAAGGGACCCACCCCATCCACGCTCACCAGCAAGGTCGGCAAAACTTGCGCCAACTCAGGCCGCAGCGCCGGACGGTGAGGATGAGTGTAGTAGGCGCCCCCCTGGGGATCGGCCAGCTTGGCCAGCCCAAGCTCGCGAATATCACGGGACAACGTGGCCTGGGTAACGACGAACCCTTCGCCGGCAAGGGCCTCCCGCAGATCGTCCTGACTCTCGATCCGGTGGTCTCGGACAACCCGGAGAATCGCGGCATGTCGTTGAATTTTCATAGCGCCCGATAGGCTTCCCTCCCCCCCACACAGGTGAGCATTACATCGCCTGGAGCGCTGGCAAGGACCTGCTCCGCCGGCGAAAGCCGCTTCCGGTCGGCCGGGACCCGGATCACGGTGCAATCCCCCCATTTCCCGACTCGCAAGCTGCCAGTTTCCGCGTCGACCCCCAGTGCCTTGGCGCCTGCCGCGGTGCAGAGCTCGAGAGCCTGCTCCGCCCCCAGTCCAGCGCTGGCTCGCGCGGCCCGCGCCTCGGCAAGCAGGTCCAGCCGGCCCACGCTCACGACCGAATCCGTGCCCAGCCCTACCCTGACCCCGGCCGCGAGCAGCCGGGCGAGGGGCGCGGTCCCGTGACCGTGGGCTTCGTTCGATAGCGGACAGTGCGCCACGGCAGCGCCTGAGCCGGCCAGGCGAGCTATGTCGCTCGGCTGAAGCTGGACCGCGTGGATGCACAGCGTCCGCTCGGTCAGCCCGTCGTGTCGCGAGAGCCATTCGACCGGCGTGCCGCCATCCCAATCCGGCAATGGGATGCCGCGGGCTTCCCATGCCTGGGCAAACGCACCGGTGCCGAGGCCCAGAAAGTCTACTTCTGCCCGGGATTCAGCGAGATGCATCGCCAGGGGCAGCCGCTCGGCCGCCGCCCATCGGGCCACCGCACCTAACAGCGGCCCACTGACGGTGTACGGCGCGTGGGGCGAGACACCGATTCGCACCCGCCCGGTGGCCCACCGGCTCAGGTGTGACACCCGACGCCGGAGCCCCGCCAGGCTCTCGTCGAGTTGATCTGGATGGGGCCCGAACACCTCCTGGTAGGCCACACCGGGAGCATCGCGTTCCGCCAGCGCCTGGATCACCGCTCCCGAGTCGCCAGTATCGGCGACGGTGGTCACGCCGGCGGCGAAGCTTGCGGCCAGGCCACTGCGGGCGGCCTCCAAGTATTGCGCCGGGGGCCGCGTGGTCTTCAGCTCGCGGAGCCGCCGGATCCAGGAGGAGAAGTCCGGTTCGCGCACCTGGTTCTCGAAGCCGGTGAGTTCCAGGTGAGTATGAGTATTGATCAGCCCGGGGAGGAGAACGGCGTCGCCAAAGTCCTCCGCCGGTATATCAGCAGGCCGGGGAATGTTCTTGTCACTGCCAACCGCCTGAATTCGCCCGTTGGGTCCGATCAGCAGCGCGCCAAACTCGATGGGGGAGCCGGTGACTGGAATCAACCAACGGGCGGCCAGCCGGCGCGCCCGCATCTCAGCGGCGCGGATTGGGCGCCGGGCCGGTCCCTCCCATGACTCCGGTAGTGCCGCCGCTCGTGGAGGTGCCGCCGGCAGGGCTCGTTTGCGTCGGTCCGCTGCTCGGATCTCTGGGCGCACCGGAATCGGGCTGCGGCGACTCTCCGCCCAGGACTCCTATCGAGCCGAATGGCGAGTGCACCGGACAAAACGCGCCGGGCTCAGTCCCGGGAATGAAGGACTCGATGTAGTGCACGTCCTTGGGACAGAAGGGAGTGGCCTTGTAGCCGGTGGTCTTGTCGATGTCGAGGGCCGTCAGGCCGCTCGGCCGCGACCAGGCGGCCGGGATGCTGCGGCGCTCGTACACCTCCTTCATCATGGCTGACCACGCCGGGCCCACCAGCACCCCACCCTGTGCGTTGGCCTTGATCTTCTGCGGCTGGTCAAAGCCGATCCACATCCCGGTTACCATGTCGGGCGTAAAGCCGATGAACCAGACATCGTTGCCGTCGTTGGTGGTCCCGGTCTTGCCTCCGGCCGGAAAATTGATGCGGGCCCCGACGGTACCTACCGCGGTCCCGTGGCGTACGACGTCGCGGAGCGCATCGGTCATCAGCCACGCGTGCAGCGTGTCCATGACCGGAACCGACCTGACCGAGGGTTGCCACACGATCTTGCCCGCGCGGTCCTCCACCCGGAGGATGCCGGTCGGCATGGTGCGGGTGCCCAGGTTGGCAAAGGTGGTGTAGGCCGCGATCATCTCGAGCGGGATCACGTCGGCCGAGCCGATGTGAATCGAGGGGAAAGCCGGAATCCGGGTGGTGAAGCCGAACTTGCCCGCCTCAGCGATCACCGACTGCTCGCCCAGCTCCATGCCCAGCTTGATGGCGATGATGTTGCGCGAGAGATACAGCGCTCGCCGCAGCGTCATCGGGCCATCGAACTCGAGGTCGTAGTTCTGCGGAGCCCAGGGCGGCTCCGTGGGATCCAGCTCGACACTCAGCGGGTCATCCACCATGACGTGGGACAGCGGATATCCCGCTTCTATCGCGGCCGCATACACGATCGGCTTGAAGGTGGACCCTGGTTGCCGCAGCGCCTGGGTTGCGCGATTGAACTTGCTGTCCTCGAAGTCGCGGCCGCCCACCATGGCGCGGATGTAGCCGGTCTTGGCCTCGAGGGTGACCGCCAATCCCTGGAGATAGGGTGTATTGGTCCGGTTGTTGTCGTCGGCGTTGTCGGCCCGGGACTCGAGATACTGGCGATAGGTCTCATGAGTAAACTTGCCGTCGGCCCCGCTTTCGATGGCCTCCAGCCGGGCCTCCAGCGCCCGCTCCGCGGCCTGCTGGATGTCCAGATCGAGCGTGGTGTAGATCCGGTAGCCCGAGGTGTAGAGCTCCCGCCCGAATCTCCCCTCCAGCTGCTGGCGCACGTATTCGACGAAGTACTCCGCCACACCGCTGAAATCGGAGTGGGACGAGAGCAGCAGCGGGTAGGCCTTCCACCGCTCCGCCTCCTCCGCCGACAGGGCGCCGTTGTCCCGCAGGAGGTTCAGCACCGTGTTGCGGCGCTGGATGTTCAGGTTCGGATTTCGGCGGGGATTGTAGCGGGAGGGAGCCTTGGGAATGGCGGCGAGGGTGGCGGCTTCCGCCACATTAAGCTCCCGAACCGACTTCCCGAAGTACCGCTGCGACGCGGCTTCCACCCCGTAGGCGCCGTTCCCCAGTGGGATCTGATTGAGATAGATCTCCAGGATCTGGTCCTTGGGATACTTCTGCTCGATCTGGCGGGCCACGCGGGCCTCGCGCAGCTTGCGGCGCAGCGACTTGTCCCGCCCGCTGATGTCCTCGTCCCAGATATTGCGGGCCAGCTGCATGGTGATGGTCGAGAAGCCTTCGGCAAACCGGAGCTGGAATACATTGGTCTTGATGGCGCCGAACACGCGGACCCAATCGATCCCGTGGTGCTTATAGAACCGTTTGTCCTCAGTGGCCAGAAACGCCGTCTTCACAAAGGGCGACATCTCGCCCAGCGGGATGACGGTGCGCCGCTCGAGCCCCAGATCGGTGATGAGACGGCCATCGGCGGCGTACACCTTCGACGCCTGGTGCGGATCGTATCCCCCCAGTTCCTCGATGGACGGGCAGGTGTTACCGGCGCACGCGCTGCTCCAGGCCGCGGCCAGGAATGCCAGGGCAAGGGCCATCGTCGCGAGGACGCCGACCAGCACATTTCGGCGAGCGCGAGGCGAGAGCCTGACGCGCTGTCTCAGCTGTTCAAGCTGGGGAAGCATGGTGGCAAGCTAGCCGGTTGCTACGCTCTATTCCAGCGGGTACCATTGGGCGCCTATGAATGAACTGATCAATACTTTGACGGCTCGAGGCCTGCTCCAGGATTCCACCGCCGGCCTCGCCGAACGGCTGGCTCGGGGCCCGCTCACGGCGTACGTGGGACTCGACCCCACCGCCGACTCGCTGCACGTGGGAAGCCTCGTCCCCATCATCGGCGCCGCCTGGCTCCAGAAGTTCGGGCACACCCCGATCGTGCTGCTGGGTGGCGGGACCGGCATGGTGGGCGACCCCAGCGGCAAGCGGTCGGAACGTCCGGTTATGCCGGTGGAAGAAATCGACCGCAATGTAAAGGCCATCGGGCGTCAGGTGGCCCGGTTCCTCGACTTCAAGAGCTCGGCGGCCAACGCGGCCCGCCTACGCAACAACGCCGATTGGCTGCGTACGGTGCCACTCATGGACTTCCTGCGAGACACGGGAAAGCATCTCACGTTGGGATTCATGTTGCAGAAGGAGAGCGTGCGGAGCCGCCTGGAAACGGGGATCAGCTATACCGAGTTCAGCTACATGGCCATCCAGGCGTACGACTTCTGGCACCTCTTCCGAACCGAGGGGTGCGAGCTCCAGGTGGGCGGCAGCGATCAGTGGGGCAACATCACCGCCGGCATCGAGCTGATCGGAAAGCGCGAAGGGCGGCAGACCTACGGTTTGGTCTTCCCGCTGGTGACCACCACCAGTGGCACCAAGTTCGGAAAGAGCGAAGCCGGCAACATCTGGCTCGACCCGGCCAGGACCAGCCCCTACCAGTTTTACCAGTTCTGGATCAACACCGACGACCGCGACGTCGAGCGGTATCTCAAGCTGTTCACGTTTCTGCCGCTGGAAGCGATCGGCGGCGCCATGGCGGAGCATGCCCGCAATCCGGGGAAGCGCTCCGCGCAGCGGCTGCTGGCCCGGGACGTCACCAGCCGGGTGCACGGGGAAGCGGCCGCCGAGCAGGCCATCGAGGCCAGCCGTGCGTTGTTCGGTGCCGGTGCTGGCCGGCATGACGCAGCCCTCGGGAACGTCCCGGAGCGCCGGGTGTCGCGCGCCGGACTCCGCGATCTCTCGGTCGTCGAGCTGCTGGTCGCCAGCGGCCTCGCCTCGTCGAAGGCGGACGCGCGACGCGGCATTCAGGGGAAAGGCTTCTATCTCAACGACGAGCCGATCGAGACCGCGGATCTGCAGGTGGCCGAAGACCAGCTCCAGGGGCCACCGGACGGACGGTTCCTGATCCTCCGCAAAGGCAAGAAGAACTACATCCGGCTCGTCCTCGAGCCCTGACGCTCACCAGCGGCTTCGACGGGTCGTTCGCCTCGGCGGCTTGGCCCCCAGCAATCCAAACAGGCCGCGCATGACCTCCCGCACCACCGTCCTGCCCACGGGCGACCCCACCGCATCTCTCGCCATCTCCCCCATGCTCTTTTCGCGCGGGCCTGGCTTCGTCGGCGGCGCCTGCCCTTCTTCGGGTGGCGGTGCCGTGCGGGCCAGCCGGGCAGCGAGGATCTCTCGCGCACTCTCACGGTCCAGTGCCTTGCCATATTCGGCCAATAATCCCGACTCACGAATATCGGCCTGCAGCTCCTCCGGGCTCAGCGGCGCCATTCGGGAGCCTGGAGGAATGAGCCGGGTCGCCACCACAGGTGTGGGGACCCCTCGGGTGCTGAGAACTGTCACCACCGCCTCGCCGATGCCGAGCGTCGTGAGCGTTTCGGCCAGATCGTAGAAGGGGGTCTTGGGGAAGGTGCGTACCGTGGCCTTGAGCGCCTGCTCATCGTCCGGGGTGTGGGCCCGCAGGGCGTGCTGGATCCGGTTGCCGAGCTGGGCGAGGATGTCTTGCGGCACATCCTTGGGAGTCTGAGTCACGAAATACACCCCGACGCCCTTCGACCGGATGAGACGTACGACCTGCTCGATCTGATCCAGAAACGCCTTGGAGGCTTCATCGAAGAGCAGGTGGGCCTCGTCGAAGAAGAACACCAGCTTCGGCTTGGGAATGTCTCCCACCTCCGGCAGGTTGTGGTACAGCTCGGCCAGCATCCACATCATGAACGTGGAGAAGAGCTTGGGCTTATCGGCCACGTCGGGCAGCTCGAGGCAGGTCACCACTCCGCGGCCATCGGACGTCAGCTGCAGCATGTCCTTGACGTCGAATTCAGGCTCGCCGAAGAAGCGGTCGGCACCCTGCGATTCCAGCTCGACCATTTTTCTCAGCAGCACACCGACCGTGGCGCCGGACATGCCGCCGTAGCCTGCCAGCGCGGGTTTCCCTTCGTCCGAGCTCAGGAACTGGAGGAGGGCCCGCAGGTCTGCGAAGTCGAGCAGAGGCAGCCCGTTGTCATCGGAGTACTTGAACACCATGGCGAGCACGCTGGTCTGGGTGTCGTTCAGCGAGAGCACCTTGCCCAGCAGGAGTGGACCGAACGAGCTGACCGTTGCGCGCAGCTGAACACCCAGGGCTCCCGTCAGGCTCACGAACTCGACCGGCGCTCCCTTGGGCTTCCAGTCCCACCCGATATCCGCCGCCCGCGCGCTCACCCGCTCGGTGAGCTCACCCGGCATGGCCAGACCCGAGAGATCCCCTTTCATGTCGGCCACGAACACCGGGACGCCCTGCGCCGACAGCTGTTCCGTGAGCAGCTGGAGGGTCTTGGTTTTCCCGGTGCCGGTGGCCCCCGATACCAGCCCGTGGCGGTTGGCCGTGGAGAGCGGCAGGGCGACCCTGGGCTCCCGGTGCACCTGCGCTCCCTCGAGGGCGGCGCCGAGAATCAGGGAGGGCTCCCCGACGGGGTACCCGGTAACGAGCGTGTCGGCAAAGGCGCTGCCGGATCCCTTAACGGTTGTCATGCTGCGGGGTCCTCCAATGATCGGTCGAGTATCTCGACGACGCGCTCCATCTCCTCGACCGTGTTGTAGAAGTGCGGGCTCAGCCGGATGGCCCCTTCTCTCAAGCTGGAGACCACCCGGGCCGCTTTCAAGGCGCGGAAGGCCCGTCCGACATCCTCGGGGGCAATGCACAGGATGCCTGACCCCTGCCTGCCGGCGGGCGATACCACACGGACACCGGCTCGTGCCGCCCACCGCAAGACCGGGGCGTGCAGGGCCTGAAGGTGTTCAGCGACCCGGTCGATCCCCACCGACAGCAACAGATCGAGCGACGCATTCATGCCCGCGAACTCCTGATACGGTAGCGTGATCAGCTCGAATCGCCGCGCATCTCCGCGCAGGCTGTCGTCGTACTGGGTCAGACGCGAAAAGTCGTCGGTACCCTCGAATGCCATCCAGCCGGTGATCGCTGGACGCAGCTGCCGGATCAGCTCACGCCGCACATAGACGAAGCCGGATCCCCAGGGAGAGAGCAGCCACTTCTGGGCACCGCAGGAGAGGATGTCAACCGGCGTCTCCCGGAGATCCACCGGCAGCTGTCCTACGCCCTGGATGGCGTCCACCACGAGATAGGTTCCGGCCGCGCGGGTTTCGCGGGAAAGGCGGCCGAGATCGATCGTGTACCCGTTGCTGAACTGCACCAGCGAAACGGCGAGCACGCGGACGCGTGGATCGGTCAGCCGCTCCAGCAGGCGGGCTTCGTCCGGCCAGCCTTCATGGGTGGTGGGGACAAGCTCCAGCGTGACCCCGATGTCCTTGAGCAGCATCCAGGGATAGACGTTGGCCGGGAATTCCTTGTCGCTCGCAAGCACGATATCACCCGGCTTCAGCGGGAGAGCTCGCGCGGCCAGGCTCAGGCCAAAGCCGGTGTTGATCGCGAGTGCGATCTCCTCCGGTTCGGCCCCGATCAGCTGCGCCACCAGCCGCCGGGAGGTGGCAATCGTGGCCATGAGGTCGCGGTCGGGCAGCTGGTGCGGCGCCGCCCGTTTTTCGTTGAACCGGTTCACTGTCTGCCGGGTGCGCTCCGGCAAGGGGCCGATGCTGGCGTTGTTGAGGTAGACAGTGTCGGCAGTCCAGGGGAATTCACGCGAGCGAAGCTCGCGCAGTGAGAAGTGAGAAGTGAGAGGTGAGAGGGGGGCCTCGTCACCTACCGTCACGCGGGTCGGAGTATCCTTCTCACTTCTCACGTCTCACCTCTCACTTTCCTCACTTCTCCCTTCTGAGCTTGGGATCGTACGCCTCGCGCAGCGCGTCCCCCACCAGGTTGAATCCCAGTACCGCCACACCGATGGCCAGACCGGGCGCAAAGGAGATCCAGGGAGCCACCCGAAGCAGGTCCCGCCCGTCCGCCACCATGGCACCCCAGCTCGGAGTGGGAGGCTGGGCCCCGAGTCCCACAAACGACAGGGCAGCCTCCGCCATGATCGCACCGGCGATCCCGAGGGTGGCGGCAATGATCACTTGAGTTCTCACATTGGGCAACAGGTGTCGCAGGAGCACTCGCCGGTCCCGGGCGCCGAGCGACCGCGCGGCCAGCACGAACTCTGAGTGCTTGAGCACCAGGACCTGGCCCCGAACCAGCCGGGCCATGCCGGCCCAGCCCACGATCCCAATGACCACGAACACCACCGGGAGGGACGGCTTGACCGCGGCAGCCACGGCGATGAGCAGGAGAAGGGCGGGAAAGGCCAGAGTGATGTCGGCCAGCCGCATCACCACGGCATCGACCCAACGACCGTAGTAGCCGGCCAACAGACCGAGGAGGACTCCCAGGGTGACAGCCACCGACTGGGAGATGATCCCGACAGACAATGACAGGCGGGCGCCATACAGGACCCGGCTGAGGACATCCCGTCCCTGGGTGTCCGTGCCAAACAGGTGCTCCGGGCCTGGGCGGACGAGGTAAGCCCCCCTCAAATCCCCGGTGATGGGGTCATAGGGCGCCAACCAGGGGGCAAAGACGGCCGCCGCCGCCACGGCCGCCACGAAGAGAAGACCCAGCTGAAAGAACCGGTCGCCCCGCAGCCGCCGCCTGAGCACGCCTTCGGTCATCCTGATCCTGTGACTTGGGTTACCACACCTTGGCACGATCCCCCAGCCCGATTTTCGGCCTGGTATCACCGCGCAGAGCGCATGATTCTTGCACTTTTATTGGCACTGGACCCGACTGCAACCTTTGGCAGGGCGAGCGCACGTGATACCCGAGAGCCCATTTACCCTGGTCCTGAGCGGTGGAGGCCTCAAAGGTCTCGCGCACGTCGGCGTATTGCGGGCCCTGGAGGAACGGGGTCTGGTACCCAGCCTCGTCGTCGGGTCGAGCATAGGATCGCTGATCGGTGCCGCCTGGGCCGCCGGCGTCCCGGTGCGCCAGATGGAAGCCCGGGCTCGGATGGTTCGTCGGCGGGACGTGTTCCAGGTCGCCCGGGCCGATGTTGCCTTCCGCCGACTGCTGGCGCCCTCGCTTTACCGGCGGGAGCCCCTCGAGACCCTCATCAACAGCCTGGTTGGGAACGCCACGTTCGGCGACCTCACCCGCCGGCTTCTCGTAAACACAGTCGATCTTCATTCCGGCATGCAAGTGATGTGGGGGCTTCCCGGGCTCAGAAATACCAGGGTCGCCGATGCCGTCGGCGCGTCGTGCGCCTTGCCCGGGATCTTCCCTCCCCGGGAGATCAACGGCCGCTCGTACGTCGATGGCGCCATCGTGGAGAACCTTCCGGTCCGGATGGCTGCCTCGTTGGGACAGGGCCCCATCCTGGCAGTCAACGTGGCCGCCACCAGCGTTCTCCGGTCGGCCCTGGAGACCCAGGGATTTGCCGCCACCTACAGCCGCGGCCTCGAGATCGTGATGCAGACGCAGATCGAGTCGCAGCTCCGGGACTGGAAGGGACCGCCCCTGGTCCTGGTGCAGCCCCGGGTCGAGCACATCTCGATGTTCGCGTTCGACAAGACCGAAGAGCTCATCGAGGCCGGGTACCGGGCCACCGCCAACACCCTCGACCAGCTGGGGACCCGGCTGGACGGCGTCTCGCAGGGGATGCATCCCACCCGCCGGCTGCGGGTCCTGGTCGACGAGGACCGCTGTGTCGGGTGCGGGTCGTGCGTGCTTCAGGCTCCTCAGGTCTTCCGCCTCGACGCCCGCGGGAAGGCGGAGGTGCTCACGCCGGTTCAGAGCTGGTCGCCGATCGACGGCGCCTATGTTCTCAACTGTCCCACCTACGCGATCAGCGTGCGTCCCGAAGACTCAGCGGCCTAGCTCGGAGCCGATCCGGGCGAGATCCGCAGCCACCCGGTTCCAGTTGTAGTGGGTTTCCACCGCGCGGCGTCCGCCTGCACCCAGCCGGCGCGCAGCGCTGCCGTCGTCCAGCAGACCGGCAACCACGGAGCTCACCTCCTCAGGCCGCCCGGGATCTACCAGCAGGCCGGTTTCCCCTTCCCGCACGGCGTCAGGAATGCCGCCGCTCCGTCCTCCCACCACCGGGATCCCGCACGCTCCGGCCTCGACCAGCGAGATACCAAACCCCTCCACGTTGCCTTCCATTTGCCGCGACAACCCCAGATAGATCTCCGAGCTGTTGTAGAGCCCGGGGAGATCGCGGTCCGGCACGTCGGTGAGGAAACGGACCCGGTCCGACACTCCCAGGTCCCGCGCCATCTCTTCCAGTCGCGGCAGATCACCGCCCGAGCCCACCACGAGGTACCCCAGATCGGGGTAACGCGGACCTAGCTGAGACAGGACCTGCAAACCGGTGTCGATTCCCTTGTGCCGGGTAAGACGCGCCACCGTGAGAAGCCAGCGTCGTCCATCCAGACCGTACCGCTCGCGTGCGCTGGACCCGTCGATTCCCGGACGGAAATGCTCCGGGTCCGTCCCGAGCGCCAACGTCCGAAGGTCCAGACTGGCGGCGTCGAAACCGAGCTGGCCGAACACCGACAAGCAGAGATCCCTAGTCCAGGCACTGATGGCCACCAGCACCGACGCGGATCCGATGATCGCCCGGGCGGTTCGCCGTTTGGTGACGGAGCGCTGGATCTGGCGCTGTAGAAGGAGAAGGTCGGTACCATAGAAGATGATGCCGTACGGGGTGCCGTGGCGCTGGCGAACCCAACGCGCCGGGTAGCCGGCAGGTTTGAAGTTGCCACACCACACGAACTCGGGCCCGATGGTGCGAGCAAGCGCCGCGGCCCGGTGAGACCACACGAGGAGGCCGTGGAGTGTGCGCAGCCGGCGGCTCGGCACCCTGATACGATCGACCACGTTGGGCAGCGAAGCATCGAATTCGCGGCTTCCGGGGTGAAGCCCAGTCGAGATGACGAGCGAGCCGCCAGGATAGCGCAGCGCCAGCTCTCCCATCATCCGCGCAATGCCACCGCCGATCGGCGGGAAGTCGTACGCCAGGAGGAGCTGGGTCATGGTTCAGCCACCGGCCGCCGGTGCAGGAGCCAGGCGCCGCGCCCGCCCGGCAGATAGGTCAGCGTTGCTCCCAGCTCGTCGCGCCAGGCCCGCGCGATGGCGCGCTCATCCGGGCGATCGCCGTCATCCATCAGGATCCGGCACTCGGGCGCCAGCTGCGGCAGCAGCAATGGTACAGCAGGGTATCGGGCCCTTGGCGCGGTGTTCCCCGGAGGCCCGTCCACGATCAGCACGTCAATCGGCCCCTGGAGGAGCGGCTCGTATTGGGTACCGTACCACTGCGCCCGGCGGCCGTCGAGCTCACTTTCGGCGAGCGGGGCGGTGACCACCCTGGCTACGTCGCCGAGGCCGTGCAGGCGCAGGAGGTCGCTGGTGCGGCGGGCATACTCCGGGTCGTGCTCGAGCGAGATAAGCCGGCCGTGCCCCAGGGCGCGAAGACACCGGGCAGCCACAATGGTCGAGCTGCCTGAGCCGCACTCGACCACCAGCGACGGACTGCTGTCAATGAGCACCTGCACGGCCTGGAGCAGGAACAGAGGATCTGCGGCCCAGCCGCCCAGGTCGAGGGGAAGCTCGCCCAGCAGAGGCCGGATCTGGAGCAGGGCATTATGCTGCCGGTCGGCTTCTCGGACCAGCCGCCGCAGGTGGGCAGACTCCATCAGGACCAACCCGAGCATCCCCGCTCCGAACAGCGCGCTCCCGAGAGCCAGGCGCCCGACCAGGGCCGCCAGCAGGCCCGCCACCGCGAGGCACACCAGCACACGGCGCGCCCGGCGCCATTGTCTCGGCGTGCGGAGCGTTGTGAATCGCATGCCCGACAAAGTAGTGGGTTCACTATCTTTCCGCGCGAAAGACGGTCAGGAGACAGGAATCGGGAAACCCCGCACCGACGCCTGACTCCTGACTCCCGACTCCTGACTTCTAGAGCACGAGGCCATTACGCGTATTGCCGTCATCGGGGCTGGACGCAGTCACAAGACCGAGGCTGCCATTGCGAGAGCGGTGCGCGCGCTGGGCCATGAGTGCCGGCTCATCGATGTCGTGACCTGGAGCCAGACACTCGGTCGGTTGGCGGCACCGCTGCTGGGCCGGCGGATTGAATCGTTCGAGCCCGATGCCTTGATCCTGGGCCGTCGCTCCACCCTGCTGGGAGAGGACCGGCTCAGGCGCTTGATCCGAGGACGCTACTCAGCTTTCTGGTACTTCGACCTCCGAACGCTGCCGACCGAGGAGCTGGCCCTCGCTCGGATGGTGAACGCCATGTTCACCACCTACCTGCCGCAGGTAGACACCTACCGCGCCCTGGGTGTTGCCAACGTCATGCACCTTCCCCAGGGCATGGACCCCGAGCTGGACCGTCCAGCCCGGTGGATCCCTCGGCGATACAAGTGCGAGGTGGCGTTCATTGGAAACGGCAACTCCGAGCACCGCGAGCAGGTGCTGCGTCCTCTCGCGCGTGCGTACGATTTACAGATCCGGGGGCCAGGGTGGCGCAAGGGGGAAGCCGATTTGCCTGTCGCGGGCGGACCGGTCCATGGCAGAGCATACGCCCGCGCTGTGGGAGGCGCCGCCGTCTCGCTTGGCGCCAGCTCTGTTGCAGCCCAGCTCTCCCAGGTTGCCTCAGCCTCCAACCGGATGTGGAAGGTGATGGGCTGTGGTGGATTCTACATGGGCGAATGGGTAGAGAGCATCGAGGCGTTCGGACGGGACGGGGTTCACTGCGCCTGGTTCCGGACCCCGGAAGACGCCGTGGAGAAGATCCGCTATTACCTCGACCGGCCGGAAGAGCGGAAGAGGATTGCGGAAACGGGCCGCCGGCACGCGCTGGAGCATCACACCTATGCTCACCGCGTCCGCCTTCTGTTGGAAGGTCGGGGCTATTCTCTGTCTCACACAATCGTGTAGTTGCGGAACTCGAAGACCCGCACGCCGGTGAGCCGCTCGATGGCGGCGGAGATGTAGTACCGGAGAAACCGCCAGCGGAAGCGCCGGGGGGCAATGACCCGCGCCGGGTCATGTTGACGCTCACCGATCCACCGGAGCGCCGACGAGGGATGGGTGCCGGTGAACGGACGGATGCCGGGCATCCAGGCCAGCAACGGACGGCTCACATCGGCATTGCGCCAGGGATACATGGTGCGGCCGAGGTCCCGCTTCTCCCGCAGCGCCTGGGCCGGGCGAGCCCATCCATAGTGGAACATCTCTGCTCCGGTCAGCCGGGCCCGGATCTTTCGGTGCTCGGGCCCCACCCGGAAGCCCTGCGCACCCTGATACGGTCTGATCTCCAGCTCCGGAGCCAGCCGGACCGCCCGTACCTCCCGACGATACCACCGGCGGTGCGTAGCGATGGTTTCGAACCCGCCGTAGAAGTGCACGTAGCGAACGAGGAGGCCCTCGACGCGGGGATCGCCATCGGCCGCCTGGATCGCCTGCGCCAGCTCCTCCGCACCGCGGTCGTGCAGCACCTCGTCAGCCTGGATATACACACCCCAGGGATGGCGGCACGCCTGCATCGCGCGATGGGTCTCGACCCCCAGCACGGTGTTGCGCCGGCTCATGTCCCACTCGGTCTCGATGATCCGGATCTTGGGATCGTTGATCGAGCGCACCAGCTCGAGTGTCGCATCCTCCGAGCGGCCGACGTTGATGACTACTTCGTCGCAGAGCGGGAGAATGGAGCGGATGCTCGGTTCCACCGGAAAGTCGAGCTTGATGGCGTTACGGACGATGGTGAAGCCGGAAACCTTGACCACGCGCGCTCCAAACAGTGAGTTGGCAACCGCAGAATTTCGCCTGGGCCCAATTGCCGGAGCAAGCTCAGAGCAATGACCGGTAGAGCTCGGCGGTGCGCTCGATGGTGCGCTCAAGGGAGAAACGGACCCGTGCGGTGCCCTGCGCTGCCGCTCCCAATGAGCGCGCCTGCTCACGGTCGGCCAGAAGCTGCTCGATGGCCGCCGCCCAGGCGCGAGGAGCGCCCGCAGCTACCAGCCGGCCGTCCGTTCCATCGGTGATCAGATCCCGATTACCGGTCGAGTCGGAGGCGATCACCGGCTTGCCCAGCGCCATCGCCTCCAGCAGGGATTGGGAGAGGCCTTCGGAGCGGGACGGGAGAAGGACCACCTCCAGCAGCTCATAGAGCGGCCTGATGTCCGGTGCGAATGAAAGGGACACAACCGTGTGCGGCGGCGGCACACGAGCCGCCATCTCAGCCAGCCTGCTGGACGGATCCACTCCCGCCAGCACGAGTTTTACCGGCACCCGCACGTGCTCCAGCGCCCGCAGCACCACCGCCTGGTCCTTGGGACGGGCGACAATCCCGAGAGTCCGGCGCGATGGCTCCCAGCCGATGCGGCGGCGCCAGCTCTCGACAGCCGCGGCCGACACGGGCGCATCCACCCGCGCGGTCACCAGGCCGTTGGGAATGACCACCAGCTTCCTGCGCGGCGTCCCCCGCCTCACCAGCGCCTCGCCGACCGACCGGCTCACCGCGACCATGCGGGTTGCCACCCGACTGGCCAGCCAATTCTCGAGCGGAAACGTGCGGGGCATCTGCCGTCGGGTCACGACCAGCGGCACCGGCAGCCGGCGGGTGAGGCCCAGCCAGGTGAAGGCGGCCCGATCCCTGGCGCTCTGCGAGTTCACCAGATCCACTGGATGACGGGCCAGCAACTCGGCCAGGCGGGCAGCGTTCGAGCGGCGTTGTCTGGAGACAAGTCGGAGTGGGTGGACCTCCAGCCCTCCGGCTCGGGCGAGGGCCTCTACCTCCGAGTCGGGAGGACACACGAAGCGGACGTGGAAGCCCGCCCGGGCGAGCCCGAGGCTCAGGTGCAGGGTCGAGGTTACCGAGCCGGCGCCGCCGCCCTGGTGGAGCACCTGCATGACGCGAAGGGGCATGACGCGAAGGGGCATCGGGGGTCAAGATGCATAGATTTGGCGCGCCATGCACATCGCGCTCTTCTTCTGGGATCGGCTTCCGGTCGCCGGATACGGCGGCACCCAGCGGATGGTCGTTTCACTGGCACGGGGTCTCGCCGCGGC
>DASVGF010000236.1:0-5419 GCA_036379675.1 Gemmatimonadales bacterium
GCCGCTCGAGCTCGGTACACGGATCGACGCCGGGAGAGGCGGGTAGACGGTCCGTCTTCTGACAGCTGTTGGTCTTGGACCCGACGTTGACGTACATGGCCTGCCCGGAGCCGAAGGCGATGCTCTTGGCCGCATGGCCCCCGTCGCGGGGCAGGCCGGACACCACGGTCTCCTCCGGCCCCGAGGGCTCGAGCTTGCTCCCGTCGAGCCGATAGCGCACGATCCGGTCGTTCAACGCGAAGTAGAGGTAGCCGCCATGCAGCTTCACATCGTTCCCGCCGCCGGGGCCGAAGCTCGCCCGCTCGTCCGGCTTCCCGTCCCCGTTCGTGTCCCGGAAGGCCAGAACTCCTCCGGTGTTGTCTCCGGGCTTGCCGCTCAGGGCAGCGTAGAGGTCGCCGTTCGGGGCCACCGCCAGCTGCCGCACCGGGCCGAGCTGGCTGGCCACGAGCGTGGCGCAGAAGCCTTCCGGCAGGACCAGGCCGCCATTGTCGGCATCGCACTTGGTGTCGGCCAGAGGGGAAATCCGGCCTCCAGCCAGGAGCGAGAGAGAAGTGAGGAGGAACGCGGGCAGCCGGAGCGTGAGGTGAATGGAAGTCATATGAGCACCATGCCCGATGTCGGGTCGAGGGAAATTGGCCGATTCTCCTCTGAAGAATAGCGCCGCGGGCTCGCCGGCGGGGCCCGGCCCCGAGGGGGCGGGGGCGGTTCTCAGAGGGGAAATTGCCGATTCCCTATTGCATCAGGGCGCGGGCTGCTTACTGTTGATCACGGTAGTTCTCGATGGTCCAGAGGCACAGCACGGTTCTCACTCATTCAGGGAGACTCGCGATGGCCACCACCAGGAGAAAAAAGACTGCCGGTAGGAAGAAGTCAGCCAAGAAGTCGGCGAGGCGGCCCGCCGCTCGCAAGAAGACCGCCAAGAGAGCCAAGAAGTCATCCGGCAGGAAGCGCGCACCGAATCCCGCATTCATGAAGCCGTTGCAGCCCAGCGCCAAGCTCGCCGCCGTCATCGGCAGCAGCTCCATGCCGCGGACGCAGGTGATCAGCAAGCTGTGGGCGTACATCAAGCGGAATGGCTTGCAGGATGCCAAGAACCGCCGGGCCATCAACGCCGACGAGAAGCTCCGCCCGCTGTTCAACGGCAGGAGCCAGGTGACGATGTTCGACCTGGCAAAGATTGCGAATCAGAATCTCAGCTGACTCCGGCTTGCCGGCGTAGTCCCGAGGGCGCTCCCGCTGGAGCGCCCTTTTTTTGCAGGGCGGTTGGCCCCTGGTCGTGGTTCGCAGTCCGCTTCACCGGCGGGAACCCCCAGGTGCCCTCGACGCAGCCAATAGCTAATAGCCACTAGCCTCTCTATTTTCCACGCCCTATGGCCGGCGAATACATTTTCACCATGCGCGACCTTCGAAAGGTCGTGCCCCCCTCCCGCGAGATCCTCAAGGGCATCTACCTCTCCTTCTTTCCCGGCGCCAAGATCGGCGTCCTGGGCGGGAACGGCGCGGGCAAATCGACGCTGCTCCGCATCATGGCGGGGGTCGACAAGGATTTTCTGGGTGATGCCCGGCCGCTGCCCGGCACCCGGATCGGCTACCTGCCGCAGGAGCCTCAGCTGGATCCCACCAAGGACGTGCGCGGGAACGTCATGGAGGGGGTCAAGGAGCAGCAGGGCCTGCTCGATCAGTTCAACGAGATCAGCGCGAAGTTCGCCGAGCCCATGGACGACGAGGCGATGAACCGGCTGCTGGAGAAGCAGGGCAACCTCCAGGAGCGGATCGACGCGCTGGGGCTCTGGGAGCTGGACCACAAGATCGATATGGCTATGGATGCCCTCCGGCTTCCGCCGGGAGAGGCGGACGTCTCCAGGATCTCGGGCGGCGAGCGGCGCCGGGTAGCGCTGTGCCGGCTGCTGCTGGAGCAGCCCGACATGCTCCTGCTGGACGAGCCCACCAATCACCTCGATGCCGAAAGCGTCTGGTGGCTGGAGCGGTACCTGGCGGAGTTCTCGGGCACGGTGGTCGCGGTCACCCACGACCGCTATTTCCTGGACAACGTGGCCGGCTGGATTCTGGAGCTGTACCAGGGAGCCGGAATTCCATGGGAGGGGAACTACTCCTCCTGGTTGGAGCAGAAGGAGCGGCGCCTGGCCCAGGACGAGAAGCAGGCGTCCGCCCGGCAGAAGACCTTGCAGCGCGAGCTCGAGTGGGTCCGCATGTCACCTCGGGCGCGCCAGGCCAAGAGCAAGGCGCGCATCACCCGTTATGAGGAGCTGCGGGAGGAGGCCGAGCGACAGACCGAGGGCACGGCGGAGATCATCATCCCGGTGCCGGAGCGGCTGGGCGACGAGGTGGTGGTCGCGAGGGATGTGGCGAAGGGCTTCGGTGACCGGCTGCTGTTCGAGAACCTGAACTTCTCGCTCCCCCGCGGCGGAATCGTCGGCGTCATCGGCCCTAACGGCGCCGGCAAGACTACCCTCTTCAGAATGATCACGGGGCAGGAACAACCCGATGCCGGGTCGCTCACGGTGGGCTCCACGGTACAGATCGCCCATGTGGATCAGAGCCGGGACAGCCTCGATTCCAGCCAGACGGTGTATCAGGAGATCTCCGGGGGCCAGGATCAGCTTCAATTCGGCCGCCGCACGGTCAACGCCCGCGCTTATGCCGCGGGATTCAACTTCCGCGGATCCGATCAACAGAAGAAGGTCGCCACGCTCTCCGGCGGCGAGCGCAACCGGCTCCACCTGGCCAAGCTGCTCAAGAGCGGCGGCAATCTCCTGCTCCTGGACGAACCCACCAACGATCTGGATGTCGACACCCTGCGCGCGCTGGAAGAGGCGCTGCTGGGCTTTGCCGGCTGTGCGGTGGTCATCAGCCACGACCGCTGGTTCCTCGACCGCATCGCCACCCACATCCTGGCCTTCGAGGGCAACAGCGAAGTCGTCTGGTACGAAGGCAACTATCAGGAGTACGCCGCCGACTATCACAAGCGGAAGGGCGCCTCGGTGGATCAGCCGCACCGGATTCGGTACAAGAAGCTGGTGCACTGAAATGGGTAAGCGATGAGCGGTGACGGTGAGCAGTAAGCGGGCTACTTCAATCCCCCCGTTTACCGCTTACCGCTTACCGCTTACGCTTCACCCATGATCATCCAACAAAGCCGCATCCCGTACCTCCCCGCCCGCATCGAGGGCCTCGCCGCCATCGCGATGAATCTGTGGTGGAGCTGGAGCCGTGAGGCTCGGGCGCTCTTCCAGTCCATCGACGAGGCGCTGTGGCACCGCACCCGGCACAATCCGCTGGAGCTGCTCTGCCGGGTGGATCCCGCGAGGATCGCGGCGTGCGCCAGTGACAGCGACTTTCTCCGCCGGTACGACGAAGTCATGGAGCGGATGGCCCACGAGGCCAACACGGACGACACCTGGTTCCGGCACAACTATCCCGGCTTGAATGGCCGGCCGGTGGCCTACTTCTGCGCCGAGTTCGGGCTGCACAATTCGGTGCCGATTTATTCGGGCGGCCTCGGCGTCCTGGCCGGGGACCACTGCAAGGCGGCGAGCGACCTCGGGGTCCCGTTGGTTGGCGTGGGCCTCTTCTACCGGAAGGGCTACTTCGACCAGCGGCTGAACCTCGAGGGGTGGCAGGAGGACAGCGACGAGGAGTACGACGTCAGCGCCACGCCGCTGGTTCCGGTACTGGGACCCAACCGCCAGGCCTGGCTCACTACCGTCGAAACATCGGGGCGCCCGGTGCACGTACGGGCCTGGCGCATGATGGTGGGACGGGTACCGATCTATCTGCTCGATACCAACCTCGAAGCCAATCACCCGGATGACCGGGCCCTGATGAACAAGCTCTATGCCGGAGGACCCGAGATGCGGCTGCGGCAGGAGTGGATCCTCGGCGTCGGTGGGGTGCGGGTGCTGCGCGCCATGGGAGTGGATCCCGCGGTGTGGCACGCCAACGAAGGTCACGCCGCCTTCATGATGGTCGAGCGGCTGCGCGAGCTGGTGGTGGCGGGCAAATCCTACGACACGGCCGTCGACGAGGTGCGGGCCCACGGCGTGTTCACCACCCACACCCCGGTGCCGGCTGGGCACGACGCGTTCAGCTACGATCAACTTGCCGCCTGCACCGGACCGGTATGGGACGAGATGGGTGTCGACCGGGAAACCCTCTTCCGGCTGGGCACGCACCCCGGCCTTCCGGGTCAGTTCCACATGACGGTGGCGGCCATGCGCCTGTCGGCCCGGGTCAACGGGGTTTCCCGGCGCCACGGCCAGGTCTCCCGGCACATCTGGCGCGAGCTGTGGCCCAAGCGTCCCTGGGAGGCGGTGCCGATCGGGCACGTGACCAACGGCGTCCATCTCGCCACCTGGATGGCGAGCCCTATCATGGCGCTGCTCGACGACCACCTGGGTCCGGACTGGGGCGAGCGGATGGAGGAGCCCGGGTTCTGGGACCGGGTCCTCACCCTGGACCACGGCCGGTTCTGGGAAGCTCATCTTCGGCAGAAGCGGGCGCTGGCCAAATTCGTCCGGGAAGACGCCCGGAGGCGATTTGCCGGCCAGCTGAAGGAGGCGGCGCAGGTGGTTGGCGCCGGAACTCTGCTCGACCCCATGGCGTTCACCATCGGCTTCGGCCGTCGTTTCGCCACCTACAAGCGCGCCAACCTCATTTTCAGGGACATCGAGCGGTTGCGGCGGCTGCTGGTCGACCCGTGGAGACCCATTCAGATCATCTTTGCCGGGAAGGCCCACCCGGCCGACAACCCCGGGAAGGAAGTTCTCCAGAGCGTCTACCGGTTTACCCGCGACCCGGCATTCGAGGGGCGGGTGGCGTTCCTGGAGGACTACGACATGCACCTTGCTCACCTGCTGGTGCAGGGCGTCGATCTCTGGCTCAACCTCCCGCGGGTGCCGCTCGAGGCCTCCGGCACAAGCGGAATGAAGGCGGGCCTCAACGGGGTGCCCCAGCTCAGTACGCTCGACGGCTGGTGGCAGGAGGGATACGACGGGCTGAGCGGCTGGGCCATTCCGCCGGTCAGCGAGAGCGACGATGCCGACGCGGCCGATGCCGAGGCATTCTACCGTCTGCTCGAAGAGCAGGTGGCGCCGCTGTTCTACACCCGCAATGCTCAGGGCGTTCCGCTCGGCTGGGTGGAGAAGATGCGTCATGCCCTCCGCCTGGCAGGGACCCGCTTCACCGCGCGCAGAATGCTGCGAGATTACGTGCAGGAATACTACGCTCCGGCCATCCAGGGCGAGGCATCCGGCGACGACCCACCCACCGCGTGATGCAGACAGAATGGCGACCCTGCGATCACCGGCGCGCGAGCCGGTGACTTCGGCTCCGCCACTGCTCAACCCCGGAGGCCACCCGGTCTCCGTGGTCCACGTGACCGCCGAATATTTCCCCTATG